>JAYABH010000017.1:0-66483 GCA_037343695.1 bacterium
TCGGCAAGTCCCGCCGCAACATCACGGCGCTGATGGACATCCGTCCCGACTACGCCAACATCGAGCGCGACGGCAAGCTTGAGCAGGTCGATCCCGACGACGTGGCCGTCGGCACGGTGATCGTGGTCCAGCCGGGCGAGAAGGTGCCGCTCGACGGCACGGTCGTTGAGGGCACGTCCACGCTCAACACCGCGGCGCTGACGGGCGAGAGCC
Source organism: bacterium (assembly GCA_037343695.1). GTDB lineage: Bacteria > Bacillota > Clostridia > Oscillospirales > Oscillospiraceae > Hominicoprocola. The sequence goes on from JAYABH010000017.1 coordinate 214, forward strand.
TGCCGCGCGACGTGATGGCGGGCGACGAGATCATCAGCGGCTGCATCAACATGACGGGCGTTCTGAAAATTAAAACCACGAAGGCCTTCGGCGAATCCACGGTGTCGAAGATCCTCGAGCTTGTGGAAAACTCCAGCTCGCACAAGTCCCGCTCGGAGAACTTCATCTCCCGCTTTGCCCGCGTCTATACGCCCGCCGTGTGCTACGGCGCGCTGGCGCTCGCGATCCTGCCCCCGCTCGTGAACCTGCTGATGGAAAATGCCGCCGCGTGGGGCATCTGGGTCTACCGCGCGCTCACGTTCCTTGTTATCTCCTGCCCCTGCGCGCTGGTCATCAGCATCCCGCTGAGCTTTTTCGCGGGCCTTGGCGGCGCGAGCCACGAGGGCATCCTCATCAAGGGCTCGAACTACTTGGAGTCCCTGTCCAAAACGAAGGTCGTCGTGTTCGACAAGACCGGCACGCTGACGCAGGGCGTTTTCGAGGTCACGGGCGTGCACCACAGCCCCATGGAGGACCACAAGCTGCTTGAATACGCGGCCCTTGCCGAGTGCGCGTCCTCGCACCCGATCAGCAAGAGCTTACAGAAGGCCTGCGGCGTGGAGCTCGACCGCTCGCGCGTGACGAACATTGAAGAGCGCAGCGGCCGCGGCGTGGTCGCAACGGTGGACGGACACAGCGTGGCCGCGGGCAACGGCAAGCTCATGGAGGAGCTCGGCGTGAAGTGGCAGGAGTGCCGCAGCGTCGGCACGATCGTCCACATGGCCGTGGACGGCCAGTACGCCGGTCACATCGTCATCTCCGACGTTGTGAAGAGCGACGCACGCGACGCTATCGCGGCGCTCAAGCACGCGGGCGTCAAGAAGACCGTCATGCTCACGGGCGACATCAAGAAGGTCGCCGAGCACGTGGCGCAGGAGTTAGGCATCGACGAGGTCTATTCTGAGCTGCTCCCCGCCGACAAGGTCGCGCAGGTCGAGCGCCTGATCGGCGAAAAGGCCGAGGGCGACTGCCTTGCCTTCGTCGGCGACGGCATCAACGACGCGCCCGTGCTCTCCCGCGCGGACATCGGCATCGCCATGGGCGCGATGGGCTCCGACGCGGCCATTGAAGCCGCCGATGTGGTGCTCATGGATGACGATCCGATGAAGATCGCCAAGGGCATCCAGATCTCGCGCAAGTGCCTGCGCATCGTGCACGAGAACATCGTCTTCTCCCTCGGCGTGAAGCTCACGTGCCTGCTGCTTGTCGCCATCGGTATCGCGAACATGTGGATGGGCATTTTCGCCGACGTCGGCGTGATGGTTTTAGCGGTGCTCAATGCGATACGGGCGCTGCGGACTTCAACGAAGTGACTGCGTCACTTCGTTGAGGGGGATTGCGCTCCGCTGCAGCGCACGCGCCGTAGGCGCGCACGTTTGCGGAGCGAGAAGAGTTTTTCGCCACGTACACGCCGCGGCGAAAAACGATTTGAATTTATTTGCCGCCTGCGGGCGGCAAACTCTGCGAGGCTTTTACAGCAAAAAAGAGGACGGCTTTGGCCGTCCTTTTTTGCTGTGCGTTGCAATATTTGCAAAATTTTCGTATAATGGCGGTATCAGAATATATTGGAGGATACCGTTATGAGGGTCAGCGTTGTGCAGATGAACATGCGCTCGCTTGAGAGCGCGGCGAATTTTGACCGCGCCGAAGCGCTTATCCGCCGTGCGGCAGAGGAAGCGCGGCCGGACGTGATCGTTCTGCCCGAGACGTGGAACACCGGCTTTATGCCCGCGGGCGATCTTGCCGCGGCGTGCGATGAGAATACCTCGGCCGTGCGCACCCGCTTTTCCCCGCTCGCACGCGAGCTGAACGTCAACCTTGTCGCGGGCAGCGTGTCGAACAGGCGCGGCGGGAAAATTTTCAACACCGCCTGCGTCTTTGACCGCGCGGGCGCGTGCATCGCCGAATACGACAAGACGCACCCCTTCACGCCCATGGGCGAGCACGAGGTCTACACCCCCGGCGACCATCTCGTCACCTTCACGCTGGACGGTGTGCGCTGCGGCCTTCTCATCTGCTACGAGGTGCGCTTTCCCGAGCTGTGGCGCACGCTGGCGCTGCGCGGCGCGCAGGTCATCTTCCTGCCCGCCCAGTGGACCGCCGCGCGGCAGTACCACTGGGAAACGCTCACCGCCGCCCGCGCGATCGAAAACCAGCTGTTCGTCGTCTCCTGCAACGCCTGCGGCGAGCGCGACGGCACGCGCTACGGCGGCTTTTCGCGCATCATCGACCCGCTGGGAGAGGTCCTTGCGCAGGGGAGCGGGGAGGAGGAGATCGTCTCCGCCGATCTGGACCTTTCCTGCGTCGCGCCGCTGCGCGCCCGCGTCCCCGTCTTTCACGACAGAAGGCCCGCGCTCTACCGGCTGTAAGGATAAAAAAAGAGGACGGCAGTGCCGTCCTCTTTTTTACGTTCTTATTCCTCCTCGCGGAAGACGAAGCCGTTCTCATCCGCCTTTTCGATGACGGCGAGGGCCTTGTAGGGGATGCCGCTCGCGCGGAAGCGGTCGCCGCCGCCCTGGAAGCCCTTTTCCACGGCGATGCCGATGCCCTCGAGCTTCGCGCCCGCCTCGTTGACGATATCGACAAGGCCCTGCACGGCGAAGCCGTTGGCCATGAAGTCGTCGATGATGAGCACGTGATCGTCCGCGCTCAGCCACTCCTGGGAGACGAGCAGCGTGACCTTCTTCTTGTAGGTGTAGGAGAAGACCTCGCTCTGGTAAAGGCCGCTTTCGATGTTGTCGCTCTTGGCCTTCTTGGCGAAGAGCATGGGCACGCCGTACTTCTGCGCGCAGACGGTCGCGAGCGCGATGCCGCTGGCCTCCGCCGTCAGCACGACGGTGATCTTGCTGGTGTCAAAATACTTGGCGAACTCGTCTGCGATGTCCTCGAGCAGACGGGTATCGACGCGGTGGTTGAGAAATCCGTCGACCTTGACGATATTGCCGGGCAAAACTCTGCCCTCGCGGCGGATGCGGTCCTGAAGCAGCTGCATGGAATACCCTCCTGAATGGAATTTCCGAATTGATGATACCCTCGGTAGATAAGGGCAAACACGGTTTTTCGGGGCTGAAACAACGGTCAGCTTCGTTTTCCTCGTTGCCGGGCGCCAGCCCGGCTGCCTCGTCAGCCTTGCTGACCATCGTTTCCGCTCCCGAAAAACTCCGAAGGACTTTCCGGCGAGCAATGATAGGCTCTGGCGAGTAAGAGGACGACGGTGGGCTGACGCCCACCTAGGACGATGACGAAGTCCAGCGCCTATCAGGGCCGCCGGAAAGCGTGTCTGCCCTTGTCTACCGAGGGTAATTTCCATTAAACAGGATTTTTGTGCAGAATGCAACACGGCAACTTTGACAAGAATTTGATCTTTTTTTGTCCCTTTCCGTCTATTCCGGCGACGAAGGGGTGTTTATCCCTGCTTTTGTATCGTTTTGGCAAAGCCCGCGGCAAAAAGCCGCCCGGCGTTGACGGCCTCCTCGAGCGAATTGCCCGCCGTGCCGACCTCGACCAAAAGCGAGCCTGTGGTCTTGAACTGGTTGTAGCGGGAATTGCGCACGGTGATGGGGCGCATGAGCGTGGGATAGTCCTGATAGAGTGTTTCCTGCACGGCGCAGGCGAGCTTTAAATTCTCGCGCCAGTGGTCGTGGCTCAATCCTCCGCCGTTCGAGCCGATGACAAATTCGAGCTGCGCGGCGTTTTTATCCTCGCCGCAGAGGAGCTTGAACTGGTTGCCGTCCGCGTCCTGCACCGCGTCGCGGTGCACGTCGAGCACGAACGAGATCGTCGGGTATTTCGCAAGGTAGTCCTCGATGGCCTTGAGCGAGCGGTCGTAGGAGCCGGAATAGCTCGGGTAGTCGTAGAGCGTGCGGTCGTGCACGACGCCGATGCCCGCGGCGGTGAGCACCTGCTCCATCTCGTCGCCGATGCGGACCATGTTGCAGCGCGTGTCCGTCGTGCGGAAGGTGTCGGACGCCTCGTATTCAGAACCCGCGGGCATGGTGTAGCTCTCGGTCGCGTGGGTGTGGATGATGAGCACCTGCGGCCCCGCGTCCCCGAGCGACGCGGCATAGGGGCCTTCAAGCATGGACGCGTCCAGCGCCGCGTCCGAGCCGTTGTTGATGTACACATTGCCGAGCACCGTGTAGCCCGAGGGGTCGGAGGGCCGGAGCGTGCGCGCGGTCACGCCGTTTTCCGTCACGGCCAGCTCACCGGTGGTCACGGGCTGGGAGAGCACCGTATTTTCCTCCTCGTCCTGGTTGCCCTGCGCGGTATCGTCCGGCGGCTGCTCCAGCTCCGCCGACCACGCCTGCGCGACGCTCTCCTCGCCCTCGCGCAAAAGCGGCGTCATGCGCAGCGCCAGCGCCGACGGCGCGCTGAGCGCGTCCGTTCCCGCGCCGCCGCGCTCCCACTTGAGCAGCATCACGCTCACGCCGCTGCCCCGGCGCAGCGCCCGCAGGGCAGATCGCGCGTCCTTTGCCGGGGCCGTCACGCCAACGCCCCACAGCGTCGCCGCCGCGAGCGAGAGCGAGCAGATCGTGCGCGCTGCCCGTCTTGTCCGATTCTTCTGCATCGTTCCTCACCTCTTGTCCCCATCCTATGCGCCCCGCGCGCAGGATAGACCGCTTGCATTTTCTGCCGCGGCGTGGTATCCTTGGGGCAGAGGAAAAAGCTCATATAGTTTCGCTTATCTGGCGCGAAAGTTTCTACGGGGCCGCCGAAAGGTCCTGCTATGGGTGTTTCTTCGAAGAACTGTCTTCGAAGGGACACTTTTTTCTTTTGCCATTTTTTCAGAAGGAGTGATTTGCATGAAGATCCTCAAGGGCCATCTCGTCACCGCGCCAAAGCTCGGCGCGCTCGACATCACCGAGCACGGCTGTCTGGTGCTGGACGACGGCGGCAGCATTTTAAGCGTGGAAAAGTCCGCGCCGCAGCACGCCGACGCGGAGGTCATCGACTACGGCGAAAGCCTCATCATGCCGTCGTTCGTCGATATGCACCTGCACGCGCCGCAGTATCCCATGCTCGGCATGGGCATGGACCTGCCGCTGATCGACTGGCTCAACACCTACACGTTCAAGACCGAGGCGCGCTTTGAAGACAGCGACTACGCCCGCCGCATTTACAAAAAGCTCGCGAGCGACCTCATCACGAGCGGCACGACGCGCGTTTGCATGTTTTCCTCCCTCCACACGGACGCGACGCTCATTTTGATGGAAGAGCTCGAAAAGGCGGGCGTCACGGGCTATGTCGGCAAGGTCAACATGGACCGCAACGGCAGCCCCGAGCTTCAGGAGACGACCGAGCAGTCCAAGCGCGAAACGCTGCGCTGGCTGGACGCGTGCGGGCGCTTCCAGACCGTCAAGCCCATCCTGACGCCGCGCTTCACCCCATCGTGCACCGACGAGCTGATGAGCTGGCTCGGCAAGCTCGCCGCGGAGCGCGGGCTGTACGTCCAATCGCACCTGTCTGAAAATAAGGGTGAGATTGCGTGGGTCAAAGAGCTCTGCCCCGACTGCGCGCAATATTGGGAGAGCTACGACCGCGCGGGGCTGTGGAAGGACCATACCGTCATGGCGCACTGCGTCCACTCCGACGAGCGCGAGCGCGAGGCCATGCGCGAGCACGGCGTCGTCACGGCGCACTGCGCGGGGTCGAATATCAACATCTGCTCGGGCGTCGCGCCCGTGCGGACGCTGCTGCGCGAGGGCAACCTCGTCACGCTCGGGTCGGATATCGCAGGCGGCGCGCTGCTGGCGATGAACAAGGTCATCACCATGTCCATCCGCGCGTCGAAGTTCCGCCACATGCAGAGCGACGGAAAGGACGAATTTCTGACCGTCGAGGAGGGCTACTACCTCGGCTCCAGCGCAGGACACGAGTATTTCGGCGGGCACGGCGGATTTGTCCCCGGCGACTATATCCACGCCATTGTCGTCGACGACTCCGACTTTACCGAGGCCGCGCATCCGCTCTCGGTGCGCGAGCGCTTCGAGCGCGCGATCTACATGATGCACCGGCACAACATCGTCTCCGTCTGGTCGGAGGGAAAAAACGTCGTTTGCCGATGAAAGACGGGGGAGAGGGCGCGCCCCTCTCCCCGATTTTGGAAAATCGCAAAAATTTTTGGACAAACTATTGACAAAAGGCCTCCTTATTTGGTATAGTAGCTTCTGTCCTGTCGAGCAGGAATATTTGGCGGCATAGCTCAGCTGGCTAGAGCATGCGGTTCATACCCGCAGTGTCCCCGGTTCAAATCCAGGTGCCGCTACCAGATGCACGGGATGCGAAAGCATCCCGTGTCTCATATGGCCCGTTGGTCAAGTGGTTAAGACACGGCCCTTTCACGGCTGTAACATGGGTTCGAATCCCGTACGGGTCACCACAGTTGGAGGCTTAGCTCAGCTGGTTAGAGCGCCTGCTTCACACGCAGGAGGTCACTGGTTCGAGTCCAGCAGTCTCCACCAAAGGAAAAAGAGACGACGTAAGTCGTCTCTTTTTTTGCGTTTTTGGTCTTTACTTCTCCTGCACCCGTTTGCCGCTGATGTGCTCGATCGTGATGCGGAACATCTGCACGGCCTTTCCGGCCGCGGCGATCTCGTCGTCCACCATCTGCTCGGTGGGGTAGTATTTCATGGCGAACCTTTTGCACAGCTCGAGCGTCTCGTCCCGGTCCGCGATAAGATGGCAGCGGCCAAAGACAACGGCGCTCTCCAAAAACGGCGCCCACGCCTCGTCCGCGCGCTCCACCTGCTCGCCGCCGATCACGGTGAAGCAGACCTTGTCGCACGCTTTCAGCGCGTCCACCTTGTGCCCCGAGCGCGCGCCGTGGAAGATGATCTCCTGCTTTTCCTCGTCGTAGAGGAAATTGATGGGCACGGCGTAGGGGTAGCCCTCGTCGCCGCAGACTGCCAGCACGCCGCGGCGGGCCGTGCGCAGGAGCGCCTTCGCCCTCTCGGGGCCGGTCTCGTTTTTCTTTTTTCGAACGGGTCTGAACATCGCACATCCTCCTTCGATCTGTTTTTCGCTTGTTGCACTGCTTTTATTATACCGCTTCCGCGCGGAAGGTCAATCTGTTCCATTTGATAGAAAAAGGCCCGGGGCTTACGCTCCGGACCTTTCCTATTTGTGTGATTTACTTGAGCTTCATCGGCGTGAGCTGGAGATAATCGTCCAGCGTGCCGTCGTGCAGGCAGCAGTCGATGATCTCGCGGCCCAGCGGGTCAAGATCGTCGGAAACGAACTGCTGGAGCTGCTCTTTGAAGAAGTCGGTCAGGATCTTCGCGCCCGCGTCGTAGCCCGCGGTGCCGAGCTTGGACTGCGTCTCGGGCCGCAGGAAGGTCTGACGCACGAACTGACCGTCGAGCTTCATCTCGTCGAGCGCATAGCCAAAGAGCGGGCAGCGCGCGGGGACCAGATGCTTGGCGCGCACGAAGCCCAGATGGCGGGCAAGGTACTCGCGCGAGAGCCATTCGCCCATGAAGCCGACATGGTACGCGCCGATGTGCTGGTTGGGGATGAGCACATTCGTCGTCTTGGGCGCGGACATGATCTGCTCGAGCAGCAGGTTCGCCTGCGTGACTTTAAGGCCCGTGGCAAACGGCCAGTAGGAGCCGACGCCCTCGGCCTTCAGGCCGCTTCCCGCGTTCATGTCGGCGATGGAGGGGTTCTTGAACCCGCGCGGGGAAATCAGTCTCCACAGCCACGCGATGCTCTGCGGCACGACCTGCAGCATGCCCATCACGCCGTAGTTCGGGTCCTTGGCCGTGCTCGGCGGCATGCGCACGCCGAAGCTGCGCACATCGACCTCGATGGGCACGGTATCGGGCACGATGTTATCGACCATCCTGCGCGGCAGGATGACGCGCGGGTTGGAGCAGGGCTTGCCGTTGGATTCGATGACGTGCTCCCAGATGAGACACGTCGCGCCGGGCGTGCCGTCCATATTGAAGAAAACCAGCGGCTCGCTCGGATGGATGCAGATGCGCTCGTAGAGCGGGCTGTTGCCGTAGGCGTTCACGCCGTCCATGCGCAGGAACCAGCCGTCCTCGGCATCGAGGATGCGGAGCTTGCCGCTCTCTGGGTCCTGGAAGCTCTTGAGCGCGCAGGCCATATCGTCTGCGATGGGGCGGATCTTGCAGCTCTCGGTGAGGGTCATGTAATATTTTTCGCCTGTGACCGTATGCGTGCCGATGAGAAGGCGGTCGTCGTCCTCGCGGTGGAAATCCTCGAGCATTTCGCTCTTGCCGCCGCCGGACGCGCCCTCGTGCATGAAGACGATCTCGTTTTCATACGGCGTTTCGACCATGGCCGCGCTCGTATGGCAGCAGACCCAGCCCTCCTGCTCGCCGATGTCGAGAAGGAGGGAGAAAACGCCCTTCTTGGCGCTCGGACCGGGGTAGAGGTTATAGGCCCAGACCTCGTGCAGCTCCTTCGAGCGGTTGTGCACGACGACCTGCTTGCCGTCAAAATGCGTGTGGCGGAAGGGGGGCGCGACGAAGATGATGGCGCGCGGCTTGTAGTTATCCGGAATATCGGCAATGCTGACAAAGCCCTGCATATCCGCGAGCGAGAGCGCGAAGAACGCCGCGTTCATCGGGCAGACCATCAGGCTCGGGTAGCCGTGGCCGTTGGGACCGGCGGAAAACGGCAGCATGATGATCTGCTGTTTGGAGAGCCAGTCGAGCGTTTCCTGGCGGAGCGTGGAGAATTCATAGCCGAAGCGGTCCTTGAAGCGCGGCTTATCGGTGGGCAGATCGTCGCCGATGGCCATGCTGTTCGGATCGCGGCGGCGCATATAGTCCTCCATGAAGTTCACGACACAGCCGTTCTTGCAGCGAACGACCTCCGCTTCCTTCACCGTGCCCTTGCCCTCGATGGGATAGACCACGTCGTAGCGGGAGGTGTGGGTCGGGCCGTAGGCCATTTCCTGCAGCTCTTCCTTGGTTTCGGCGTAGGCGATGCACTTGCACTTTTTCAGCGCGGCAGCGACTTCCGGCGCGAGGTCAAATTTTTCAAAAAATCGATCGGTGTACATGCTGCTCCTCCTTTATTTTTTTGGCTGCGCCCGATGGCGCGGGGAATCAGCCGCGGCAGGCGGCAATGATGGCGGCAAAGTCCGCGGCCTTGAGCGCCGCGCCGCCGATGAGCCCGCCGTCGATGTCGGGCTGGGAGAGAAGCTCGGCGGCGTTGCCGGGCTTCATCGAACCGCCGTACTGGATCGTCAGACCCTCCGCCGCGGCGTCGCCGTACAGCTCGCGCACGGTCGCGCGGATCATGGCGCAGACCTCCTCGGCCTGCGCGGCGGTGGCGGTCTTGCCCGTGCCGATGGCCCACACCGGCTCATAGGCGACGATCAGCTGCGCGATCTTCTCCGCGCTCACGCCGCCGAGGGCGATCTTGAGCTGGGAGCGGATGACCTCATCCGTCACGCCCTGCTCGCGCTGCGTCTCGGTCTCGCCGACGCAGAGGATGGCGGTCAGGCCCGCGTCCAGCGCGGCGGTCAGGCGCTTGTTGACGGTCTCGTCCGTCTCGCCGAAGTACTGGCGGCGCTCGCTGTGGCCGACGATGACGTGCGTCACGCCGAGGGCACGGAGCATATCGGTGCTGATCTCGCCGGTGTAGGCGCCGCTTTGCGCAAAGTGGACGTTCTGCGCACCGACCTGGATGCCGCTGCCGGCGGCAGCGTCGCAGGCGGCCTGCAGGTTGGTGAACGGCGGGCAGACGACGACCTCGCAGGCCTTGCAGTCCGCCGCGGCCTTGATCTCTTCGATCAGCGCGGTGGTCTCCGGCGCGGTCTTGTTCATCTTCCAGTTGCCTGCGATCACGGTTTTACGATTCGAGTTCATTTTTATGTTACCCCTTTCTCTTTCCTTCTTCAATCGGATCTCGGCGCGCTGCGGCCCGGATCCATCTGAAAGCACCTCACATTTGCCTTAGTTGTTGCAAATGAATGGTACATTTGGTACTACTTTGAATTATATGCTTGCCCGCGTCAAAATGCAAGACAAATTTTTCTTTTTTGCATTTTGATGCAGCGCAAGGGCCGCGGAGCGGTGCTCCGCGGCCCTTTTGGGAGGATCATGAAGAAGTCTTTTGTTACTTTGCCGCGCGGTAGAGGAAGGTGACGATTTGGGCGCGCGTGCAGTCGCTCGCGGGGGAGAAGGTCGTATCGCTCGTGCCGGTGGTCACGCCCGCGTTGACGGCCCACTGGACGGCTTCGGCGTAGAACGCGTCCGCCTTCACGTCGGCAAAGGCGTTCGTGCCCTCGGCCTTGGGCGCGCCCGCGGCTCTCCACTGGAAGGTGACGGCCTGTGCGCGCGTCACGTTCGCGTCGGGGGAGAAGGTCGTGGTGCTCGTGCCGGTGGTGATGCTCTGCTCCACGGCCCAGGCGACGGCCTTTTCATAGTACGCGCCGCTCTTGACGTCGGTGAATGCGGTGGTCGTGGACTTCGGCTCAGGGGAACCGGCGGCTCTCCACAGGAAGGTGACCATCTGGGCGCGCGTACAGCTCGCGTTCGGGGAGAAGGTGGTCGCGCTCGTGCCGGAGGTCACGCCGCTCGCGATGGCCCAGGCGACGGCGTCGGCATAGTAGGCGTCGTCGGCAACATCGGTGAAGGGCAGGGATTCGGAGCCGTCGTAGTTCTCATTGCTCAGCACGGAGGAGAAGAGGAAGTTGCTGATGAAGGCGTACTCGTCTCTCTGCTGGACCTTGTGGGTCAGGGAGTTGGCGAAGAAGACGACGTTCATGCCGTTTTCCTGATAGGAGAAGGCCTGGACGGAGCCGTTCATATAGGCCTTGAAATTCGCCGCGCGCTCGGCGGTGTTGGTGGGGATGAAGCCCTCGGTGGGCGTTTTGGTCTTGTCGGTCTTGACGAGGACCGTCGCGCCGGAGGGGATCTTGGAGAAGAAGCCGAGGTCGGCGGAGTAACCGGCGGAGTGGCCGTAGGCATAGAGGATGCCGTCGTTATCGAGGATGTAGCTCGCGTTGACGAGGGTCTTGTTCGGGTAGACGACGGGGGTCAGGCAGTCCATCGCGCCGTCAAGCGTGGTGCGCTCCACGCCGGAGACGAGGTCGGTGGCGGCGCAGGCGCCGTAGCCGATGTAGGGCAGGCCCTTCTTCACGGCGGCCTTGGCGTCGGCGCTCAGCTCGCTCGCGCCCGCGATCGCGTCCGCCTTGGCGAGGGAGTCGGTGGTGTCAAAGCCCATCAGCGCCATCGCGGACATGTCGTAGTTCCAGCCGAAGTTCTCGGCGATCTGGTCGGTGTAGAGGAAGCCCTCGGTGCTCTCGGTCGGCGTGCCGGGGATGTAGACGGTGGGGGACTTGGTGATGATCTTGGCCTTCACGCTCGTCTTATCCGCGCCCTCGGCGGTGAGCAGGTACTTGCCCGCGACGCTCTGGTAGTCGGCATAGGAGCAGATGAAGTCATCCATGTGGTCGCCCGCGGTGATCATGCCGACGGTCTTGCCGGCCTTTAAGAGCTCGTTGACGGCAGCGGTGGAATCCTCGGACGCGTTGGAGATGATGACATCCTTGTTCTTCTCGCCCGTGAAGCAGGAGCTCAGGCTCTTGGTGTAGGCGAGGGCGTCGTCGTGGTCCATATCGTCGCCGCAGACGGCGGCGATGGTCTTGTAGGCGGCGGGCTCGGCCACGGTGACCATGTTGAAGCCGCGCGTCTCGTTGAAGGAGGTGATGCCCTCGGAGTAGAGGACGGTCCAGCTGTTGATGAGCGTGCCGTCATAGAGCGCGCCGTTGGCGACACTACGCTTGGCCTGATACATCGAAACGATCATCGTACCGGCGGGGTAGGTGACGCCGTCATAGGTGAATTCCTTTTCGGTCACGTTGACCTTGACGTCGTTTCTCGTAAGCCACTCCATCATGTCGGCCGCGGCCTGGAGGTTGGTCTGGTTCTCGCCGTCAAGGGGGATGATGTAGCACTCGGGGTAGAAGTTGCCGTTCTGGTCCTTGCCGGTGTACTCGGGACGGAAGAGGTCCATCTCCGCGCCCTCAACGTCGTTCTGGTCGCACAGCCACTGGCCGACGAGCTCGTAGGCGTCGGAATTCAGGTTGTGCACGCCGCGCTGGTAAATGGTGACCTGGGATTCAAGGTAGGAAAGCTTCTCGGCGGCGACGTATTCGGCCTGGCCGAGGATGCCGTACTTGACGGTCTGCGCGGTCTCGTCGCAGTAGGCGGGCAGCTCAACGGTGTAGGACACGGTGCCGTGGAGCATGGCGAACTGGGGGGTGTAGCTGGTGGACATATCGTCCCAGGGATCTTCCCAATAGGTCTCGGTGCCCTTGCCGGTATAGCTCAGATAGTCGCGCTGGGGGATGACGTAGCTGTTGTAGCCGTCGTTATTGGCGACCGCGCCGATGCCGAGCGCTTCACCGCCGCCGATGAGGTGGTTGGCGAGCAGGTCATACTCGAAGTTCGGCTCGTGCGGGGGATCACAGGGCTCGCACTGGAAGGCCTCGACCCGGCCGTGGAACTCGGCGAACGACATGGGGTTGAAGGTGCCGATGAGCTGCTGCATGTTGGCAGTCTCGCTCGTGGTCTGGAAGGAGTTGTCGCGGTTCAGGTCATAGCCGACGGTGGAGTGTCTCGTGAGGTAGGTACGGCCGTCGACGTTCTCCTCGGGCACGAGGATGAAGAACACATCGGAGAGCAGCTCGCTCTTGACGTTCACACTCTTATTTTCAACGGTGTAGTACTTTTCAAGATCGACCTTGCCGGACTGGCCGTCGTTGTCGACCGTCAGGTAGCCGAGGTAGCTCGCCTTGTCCTTGACGAGGTCGGGGACGGCGACGCTGCCGCTCTCACCGACGGGGCCCATCTCCTCGGCCAGCTCCTTCTCGCCCTCGGCGGTGAAGCCGGTGAGCATCTTGTAGTCGATGGTCTTTTCGCTCGTGATCATCTTGGCAAACTCGAGCACGCCGTCGGTGGCGGAGGTCTCGTTGGGGTGGATGTTGGAGTACATCACGGGGACGCGGATATCGTCGAGCTGGCCGGCCTTGATCTGGGCCAGCACGGCGTCGGGATCGCTCTCGGCCTTGTCGGTCAGGGCGAGCCACTTCGTCACGCTCGCCTTGCTGTCGGCCACGATCAGGTAGGGCATGTCACGGCCCGCGCTGGACTGGCCCATGGAGAACTTTTCAACATAGAGACCGTTCTTCTTGCCGGTCGCCACGATCTCGTCAAGCTCCTTGTAGATCTCCCACATGGTGCTGAAGCTTTCATACGGCGTGACCTTGACGCTTGCGGAGCCGACGGTCTTGCCGCTCACGGCGGCGGTGAGGTCAAAGTAGCCGCAGAGGTCGATGAAGTAGCCGCCGTCCACATGGGGCACGCTGTAGTCTTTCTCGGGGTCGCCCAGCTGCCAGTCACTGCCGTCGAAGTACCAGTTGGAGGAGTAGAAGTAGTTGTTCACGTGGAAGGAGACGTCGAGCACGGTCTTGCCGTTTTTCTCGTTCGCCGCCAGCTTGACGTCCGTGAACTGCTGCTCATCGCCCTCGGTCTTCCAGTCGGCGAGCGGGCCGCCGGCGTAGGCGTAGGGGAACAGCTCCTCATTCACATAGGGGCGGGAATCGTCGCGCAGGAGCGAGAGCTCCACCGTGCCGGCGGTGACGGCGGCGGCGAGCGCATCCTTGCTCATGCCGGAGACGGGGATGGAAAGGGAAATGTCCTTGCCGTCCTCATCCGTGACGAGGGTGATAGTCGCATCCACGGCGAACTGCGTGCCGAGGAGCGCATCGTCCTTGGGGTTCATGTCCTGGTAGCTCGCAGCGGACGCGGACGTGACCGCGAGCGAGAGCGTCATCACCAGGGCCATCAGCAGCGAGAGCGCCTTGCTGACGGTTTTCGGATAATGTTTCATGGTTTCTTCCTCCCGGATGGTTTGACCCGCCGCACACAGCACGACGGTTTGAAATGATGGTCCTAGTGTACATCAATAAAAATACATAGTCAACGGAATAATCATCCAACGCACGACAAATTTATGATGTCGTTTTGGATATTTCTTCATCACTTTACACAAAAACGCCGGAAAGCGCGCGGCTTCCGGCGTTGGGCAGTGGATGCTTTCTGCATGTATCCGTAATTTTATACAGAAAAAGCAATTGCCGCACGGCGATTGCAAACGCGCGCGGCAGGGGGTATAATAGGGAAGAATTTTTTGCAGGAGGGACCTTTATGCGGCTGCAAAGCGCGATCTTTACCATGGACGATACACTCTTCATTCCCGGCACGGCGGAAGCGCGCGCGGACCTTGACAAGGCGCTCGCGCTCTTTAAGATGGAGGGCGTGTGGCTCGGCGCGGTGACGGCCCTGCGCGCAGACGACGCGCAGCGCATGCTCGATCAGGCGGGGCTATCGTCTTATTTCCGCTTTGTACTGCCCGAGTCCGTCGCGCTCTGCAAAGCGGACAGCGCCACGATGTTCGAGCGCGCGATGAAGCGCCTGCACGGGCAGAAGGACGACACAGCGGTCTTTTCCGGCTCGCTCGCGGGCGTGCGGAACGCGGCGGAAGCGGGCTTCCGCACGGTGGCCGTGCGCGGCTGCGCGGGGGAGGACGAGTGGCGCGAGATGCAGTCGCTCGCCGCGCAGAGCCTTTCCGGCTACGGCGAGCTTCTGGGCTGAGGATAAAAAAACGGCGGAGACCAATTGGTCCTCCGCCGTTTTCCTTTTTTATTGCTGCTCCGCTTCCTCCTGCGGCCGGAGCTTACCGCCGAAGTACGCGGCCGCCGCGCCCAAAATCGCGCAGACAACGCCCCAGATGCACTCCGCCGTGGAGGCAAAGCTCGTCGGGATGATGATGACCGTCGAAGCGAGCACGATGCCGATGACGGCATGGTAGGCGATGGAATAGTGCGTGTCGAACAGCCGGCTCACGATGCGCGCAAAGAGCGCGACCACACCGCCCATGCCGGCCGCCCACGGGACGAGCACAGTCAGATCGAGCTGCGAGATGCCGTCGATCAGCGGCGTGAGCAGGCCCACGGCCATCAGGATGGACGAGGACGTCATGCCGGGGATGATGAAGCTGAAGCCCCACAGCACGCCGCAGAAGACAAAGCCCCAGACGTTCGCGCGCATTTCGGCAAACGAGCCGAGCTGCACGCCCAGAAGGATCGAGAAGAGCACGAGGAAGCTCACGATCAGCGAGACATACGAGCCCCTGCCGCGCCCCTGCGTCCCCGCCTCGCGCCAGAGGTCCGGGAGCGTGCCGAGGATCAGGCCGATAAAAAGGCACGTCGCGACGGTCTCGGACTGGTGGAAGAGCGCGAGGATCACGCTCCCGCCGCCGAGAAAGCCGATCACCCACCCGATGCCGACGGCGAGGAGCATGCGCCAGTAGCGCGCGAGCGCGCGCTTGGGGTGCGTCAGAAGCTCCATGGCCGGGCGGTACACGCCGAAGATGACGGCGAGCACGCCGCCGGAGATGCCCGGCAGGATCGCGCCCGCGCCGATGATGATGCCCTGCACGATGCGCAGGATACCGTTTTTGATGCGGGAATTTTTCATTTTTGCTGCTCCCTGCCCGGATGCGGGCATGTGGCGGACAAGGCCGCGCTTAGTAGCCCTTTCTGCGGTCAACGAGGTGGTGCATCGGACGGCCCGCGGCGTAGTTTTCCAGATTCTCGCAGAAAAGCGCGATGTTGCGCTCGCAGGTGTAGCCGAGCGTCATGTTGCCCGCGACGTGCGGCGTGAGCAGGAGGTTCTTGGCCTCGCGCAGCGGATGATCCGCAGGCAGCGGTTCGGGCACGACGACATCGAGCGCCGCACCGGCGAGGTGCCCGGAATCCAGCGCTTTGATCAGCGCGTCCTGATCGATGGCCGTGCCGCGGCCGACGTTGACGACGTAAGCGCCTTTCGGGAGCAGCGCCATGCGCTCTGCGTTCAGGATGTTCACCGTGTCGCTCACCGAGGGGAGAGACATGAAGAGAAGATCGGTCTCTGGCAGGAGCTTGTCAAGCTCCGTGACGGGGTGAACGGCGTCGAAATCCGCGTTTGCGCGGCCGCTGCGGCTGACGCCGGTCAGGCTCGCGGGATGGAACGCGCGCACGCGGCGGGCAAATTCCGTGCCGATGTCGCCCGTGCCGAGGCACGTGACGCGCGCGCCGTGGAGCGAGTGGATGCCTCCCGGGAGCACGCGCCAGCCGCCCTCGCGGATGATCTCGGTGTATTCCATCTGGCGGCGCAGCAGCATCAGCGAGACCATGACGGAATGCTCGGCGATCGTCGTGCCGTAAGCGCCCGAGGCATTCGTCAGCAGGCAGTCGGGATTCTGATACAGGTCGTCGCGGCAGAAGCGGTCCACGCCCGCCCAGCAGCTCGCGTACCACTTGAGATCGCGTGCGCCCGCGATAACGCGCTGGGACGGATGGCCGTAGAGGATCGTGCAGTCGTCCACATTGCCCTCCGCCGCCTTGGACGAGGGGAAGAAGACGATGTCGTAGCCGCAGCGTGCGGCGGTGTCGCGCAGCGTCTTTTCGTATGCCGGAGTCAGGAAGTCGATGATGACGCCGATTTTTTCATTCATGGTTCAATTCCTCCAAAATCATTTCTGCGACGCGCAGGCCGTCGGCCGCGGCACTCATGATGCCGCCGGCGTAGCCCGCGCCCTCGCCGCAGGGATACAGACCGCGCAGGGCGGATTGAAAACTCAAGTTGTCGCGCACGATGCGCACAGGCGACGAAGAGCGCGTCTCCACCGCCGTCAAAACGGCGTCGGGCGCATCGAAGCCCCTTAATTTCCGCCCCAGCATCGGAAGGCCCTCCTCGAGCGCCTCGCACGCAAAGGGCGGGAGACAGCCGTGCAGGTCGCACCAGCGGACGGAGGGAAGATAGGTCGGCACGACCTTTCCCGCTCCCGTTGACGGGCGATGCTTGAGAAAATCTTCGACCCGCTGGGCGGGGGCGGCGTAATTTCCACCGCCAAGGCGATAGGCCGCGTCCTCCAGCTCGCGCTGAAACTGGACGCCCGCGAGGGTATCGCCGGACGGGAAATCCTCCGGCGTAACGGAGACCAAAAGTCCGCCGTTGATGTTCTCGCCGTCGCGCGCAAATTCGCTCATGCCGTTTGTCACGACGCGCTTTTCCTCCGACGCGGCGGCGACGACCTCGCCGCCGGGGCAGACGCAGAACGAGAACACGCCGCGCCCCTTTTCCGTGTGGCAGGAGAGCTTGTACGACGTGGGTGGGAGGCCGTAGCGGCCCGCCGCCTCCTTATATTGCGCTAAGTCCATGTCGCGCTGGCGGTGCTCGATGCGCACGCCGACGGCAAAGGGCTTGGGCTCCATCGGCACGCCGCGCTTTTGCAGCATTTCGAACGTATCGCGCGCGCTGTGGCCGGGCGCGAGCACGACGTGCTTTGTGGGCAGCGTGTACTCCCCCTCGGGGGCGCTCACGCGCAGCGCCGTGACGCTGCCGCTGTTCTGCTCGATATCCACAACCTTGTGGGAAAACCGAACTTCGCCGCCGCGGTCGATGATCTCGCGGCGGAGATTTTGCAGCACCACATATAATTTGTCGGTGCCGACATGAGGCTTGGCGTCGACTAAAATATCCTCGCTCGCGCCGAAGCGGACGAACTCCTCTAAAATATAGCCGTGGCGCAGGTCCTTTGTGCCGGTGTTGAGCTTGCCGTCGGAAAACGCGCCCGCGCCGCCTTCGCCAAATTGCACGTTCGAGGTCAGATCAAGCTCGCCCGTGCGCCAGAAGTGCTCGACGTTGCGCTTTCGCTGCTCGACCGCGCGCCCGCGCTCTAATAAGATAGGTCTTGCGCCGCAGCGGGCCAGCAGCAGCGCGCAGAAAAGGCCCGCGGGCCCCGCGCCGATAACGACAGGGGAGACCTCCGGCGCTGAAACAGGCGCGGGCGGCGTATATTTCTTCGGCGCATAGGGCTGCACATTTTTATTCTTGCAGCGCCGTAAAACGCCGGATTCGTTTTTGACCTCGACCGCGCAGGAGCAGACGAGCTTCACGCCCTCGCGCGCGTCGATAGAGCGGCGCAGGAGCTTGACAGAGACGAGCGCCTCCTCGCTCACGCGCAGCACGTGCGCGCAGGCCGCGCGCAGCTTGTCTTCCTTTGCCCCCACGGGGAGCTTCAGATTGTCGATGCGAAGCATGTGCGCCGCCTCCTTTTTCTTCAGTCGCGTTTCATTTTATTATGACGGGAAATAAATCGCAAGGGGAATCACGCGATTATCACAGAAACTTAAAAAAGTCATCGGGAATTTAAGAAATCGTCAAATAGCGTTCAAGAAATATACATAAATATGCCCTATGATAGCACCATCGAAAGCAAAGAGGCTGCAAGCAAGGGTCTCAGTCCATAGGAGGTCATCATCATGTACGAAGACGAAAACAACCTGTATCATTACAGCTATCGCAAGGGCGACGAGCAGAACCCCAACGCCCCGATCGACACGAAGAACTACGCCGAGGACCCGTGGGATAAGAATCCCGGCGGCAGCCCGAAGAAAAAGGGCGGCAGCGGTCTTTCCGGCAAGATCGTGGCGCTGGCGCTGGTGTGCGCGCTCGTCGGCGGCTTCATCGGCGCAGGCGTGAGCGGCGCGACGACCAAGGTGAACAAGACGAGCGTTCAGGTCAGCGACCGCGAGGTCGCGCAGGTGCAGACCGTCAAGGTCGACGGCAAGACGCAGATGTCGATGTCGGAGGTCTATGCCTCGAACGTCAACAGCGTGGTGTCCATCAACGTTTCCGCCACGACCAACTACTTCGGCCAGACCGTGCAGACCGCCGCGAGCGGCACGGGCTTTTTCATCACGGAGGACGGCTACATTCTCACGAACCACCACGTTATCTCCGGCGCGAGCAGCGTGAAGGTAACGCTTT
The DNA here is from genome assembly GCA_037343695.1 of bacterium. GTDB lineage: Bacteria > Bacillota > Clostridia > Oscillospirales > Oscillospiraceae > Hominicoprocola. The sequence goes on from JAYABH010000017.1 coordinate 19,110, forward strand.
ACAACGGTGAGACCTACGACGCCAAGGTCATCGGCAGCGATGAGGACTACGACATCGCCGTTCTCAAGATCGACGTGACGGGCGCAACGCCCGTGGTGCTGGGCGATTCGAGCAAGCTTGCCATCGGCGAATCCGTCGCCGCTGTCGGCAACCCGCTCGGCGAACTGACGTTCTCGATGAGCGAGGGCATCGTCTCCTGCGTGAACCGCGCCATCAATGTTGACGGCACGCCCTTTAACATGATCCAGGTCGACTGCTCCATCAACCCCGGCAACTCCGGCGGCCCGCTCTTCAATAGCTACGGCGAGGTCATCGGCATCGTGTCGGCCAAGTATTCGAGCTACTCGAACACCACCGTGGAGGGCATCGGCTTTGCCATTCCCATCAACGACGTCGTGTCGCTCGTCAAGGACATCATGACCAACGGCTATGTGACCAACAAGGCCTACATGGGCATCACGCCGGGTACGATGAACGAGCAGATGGCGCGCCAGTACCGCTACGACGTGACCGAGGGCGTGTTTGTCTACTCCGTGGAGCAGGGCAGCGCGGCGGATAAGGCCGGGCTGCAGATGGGCGACGTGATCACCAAGCTGAACGACACCGACATCACCTCCTATGAAGACCTCGTCGCTGCCAAGAAGAGCTACAGCGCGGGCGACACCGTGACGCTGACCGTCTACCGCGGCGGCAAGACGATGGAGGTCGAGCTGACGTTCGACGCGGCTCCCCAGACCACCGACACAAGCTCCGACCAGAGCACCGATAACAGCTACAACGGCGGCAATGGCTACAGCGACGGCAGCAGCGGCTACTACACGAACCCCTGGGATTTCTTCAATAACTTCTTCGGCTACGGCGGCTAAGATTGCAGCGATAAAAAGAGGACCTCTCGTCGAGAGGTCCTCTTTTTTTGCTTTTTTATGGAAGCTTTTTTTACTTGCTGCGCCTGAGCACCTCGCACACGAGCTCGTAGACGCGCGCGGTGGATGCGACGTTCAGCCGCTCGTTGACGGAGTGCACGTCGTGCAGCTCAGGGCCGAGGGAGAGCGCGTCGAGACCGGGGATCTTCTCGATGAAAAGGCCGCACTCCAGGCCGCCGTGGGTGGCTTCGATCTTCCCGTCGTGACCGGTGAGGTCGCGGTAGACCTCCTCGACCTCCTTGCGCAGGGCGGAGGAGCGGTCATACTGCCAGCCGGGATAGTTGCTGCGCTCGCCCACGGTGCCGCCCGCGTACTCGACGATGGACTTCACGCGCTGGATGAGCATCTGCTTCTGCGAGGCGATGCAGGAGCGGACGGAGTAGGAGAACTTGAGCCCCTCCTCGTCCGTGCGCATCACGCCGAGGTTGAGCGAGGTCTGCACAAGGCCGGGGAAGTCGGCGCTCATGGCCTGCACGCCCTGCGGCAGGGCAAGGAGCACGTGCAGGATGCGGGCGGTATCCGCCTCGGACGCGGCGGACTTGACCTCCGCCTTTTCACAGGCGAGGGAAATGCCGCCGTCGGTCACGGCGTATTCATTTTTGAGCGTCGCGTCGAATTCCCTGATGAACTCCTCAAATTTCGGTGCGTCGGTCTCCGACACGGCGATAAGCGCGTCGTTTCGCAGGCAGATGACGTTATCGAACTGACCGCCGGTGAGCGCATTCACGCGCAGCGACGGGCACTGCTCCATCGCGCTATACAGCGTGCGGCCCATCAGGCAGTTGGCGTTGCCGCGGCCCTCGTTGATGTTCATGCCGGAGTGGCCGCCCTTTAATCCCGAGATCGTCACGCGGTAGCCCGTGAGATTCTCCGCGCTCTGCTGCGGCGCCGGGAGCGCGCAGTCAAGGCGCACGCCGCCCGCGCAGGACACGGTGAAAACGCCCTCTTCCTCAGAGTCGAGGTTCAAAAGCTTTTTGCCCTTCAAGTCCGAGCAGTCCAGCGCGAACGCGCCGTCCATACCGACCTCCTCGTCGACGGTGAAGACCGCCTCGATGGGGGGATGGGGGAGCGTTTCGTCGGATAAAATCGCGAGGATCATCGCAACGGCGATGCCGTTGTCGCCGCCAAGCGACGTCTTGTCTGCCCAGACCCATTCGCCGTCGGTACGGACGTCGAGCCCGTCGCGCGTCATGTCCTTGGTGCAGTCCTCGGTCTTGGCGCAGACCATGTCGATATGGCCCTGCAAAATGATGGGCGCGGCGTTTTCATAGCCGCAAGAGCCGTTCTTCCAGATAATGACGTTGTTGCACGCCTCCTGACGGTATTTAAGGCCCAATTCCTTCGCAAAGCCGACGCACAGGTCGCTGATTTGCTTCGTATTTCCGCTGCCGTGGGGAACGGAGCAGAGCTTTTCAAAATAGTAGAATACCTTTTCCGGCTGGAGATTTGATAAGACCGCCATGATATCCTCCCGAATTTTCTTAGTTGATCTGCTTGCGGCGGCTCAGGTTCATCGTGCCGTCCTGCATGTCCTGAATGCTGTCGAGGCTCTTGCCCGTGCCCTCGGCCACGCACTGGATGGCGTTCTCGGCCACCATGGCGTGGATGCCGGTGCGGGCGGTGACGAGCTTATCAAAGCCGCGGACTAAGCTGCCGCCGCCGGTCATGACGATGCCGTTGTTCGAAATATCGGCCACGAGCTCGGGCGGGGTCTTTTCAAGCACGAGGTGGACCTCCTCCATGATGCGCTCGACGGGCTCTTCAAAGGCCTCGAGCATTTCCGCAGACGAGACGGAGATGAGCTCGGGAAGGCCCGTGATAAGGCTTCTGCCCTTGACCTCCATGGTCATTTCCTCTTCCGGCGGGAAGACGCAGCCGATCTGCATCTTCATCTGCTCGGCCGTGCGCTCGCCGACGAGCAGGTTGTGCTTGCGGCGCATATACTTGACGACGGCCTCGTTGAACTGGTCGCCCGCGATCTTGATGGAGGACGATTCGACGACGCCGGAGAGCGAGATGACCGCGATATCGGACGTACCGCCGCCGATGTCGATGATCATGTGGCCCTCGGGCTGGGTGATGTCGATGCCCGCGCCGATGGCGGCGGCGACAGGCTCCTCGATGAGGTAGACGCGGCGCGCGCCGGCCTGGATGCCCGCGTCGATGACCGCGCGCTCCTCGACCTCGGTGATGCCGGAGGGGACGCAGATGATGATGCGCGGCTTGAAGAGCTGGAAGCCCATGACCTTGTGGAGGAACTCCTTGATCATGCGCTCGGTGACCTCATAGTCGGAGATGACGCCCTCGCGCAGGGGACGAATGGCGATGATGTTGCCTGGCGTGCGGCCCAGCATGGCCTGCGCGTCCGCGCCGACCTTCAGGAGCTTGCCGGTGTTCTTGTCGAGCGCAACGACAGAAGGTTCGTTGAGCACGATGCCTTTATCCTTAATGTAGATCAGCACCGACGCGGTGCCGAGGTCCATGCCGATGTCCTTGGTGAAAGAAAACATAGTGTTTACCCCTTATTTTCGCAAAAACTAAAATGAGCGGAGCTCATACTTATCCATGATGTCTTCATTATAGCGGCAGAAAAACAAGTTTGCAATAGCATTGTGCGCGTTTTTCGCTCTGATAGCAGGGGAAAATAAGGAAAAGGCTGCGGACTTTTCCACAGCCTTTTCCTTTCATTCTTCGTCCGCGGCTGCCAATGTGGCGCAGATGACTTTCTCCGCTCCCGCTTCCCGCAAAACGCGCGCCGCTTCGCGGAGCGTTGCGCCGGTGGTAAGGATATCGTCGATGAGCAGGATGCGCGCGCCGCGGATCTTTTCCGCGTGGACAGCCGCATACGCGCCCGCGACGTTTTTCTGCCGCTCGGCGCGTGAGGAAAGCGACGACTGCGCGGCGTTGTCCTTCGTCTTTTGAAGCAGCGTCTCCGGTGCGACGCCCCAATGGCGGCACATTTCGCGCGCAAGGAGGTACGACTGGTCGTACCCGCGCTCTTGTTTACGCTTTTTCGACACGGGGACATAGGTGACAAGGTCGAACTGTCCGCCGAAATGCTCGGCTACCGCCTGCGCCAGAAGGTCGCCGAAGCCCGTGCAGCAGCTCTGCCCGCCGTGGAACTTATAGCGCAGGAGCGCTTCGCGCACCGCGCCCTCGTATCTGAGCGGAGCAAGGCACGCGCCGATCTCCGAGCGCTCATGGAGCGGCGTTTTGCAGTAGGGGAGTGACTTTTCGCACGCGGGGCACACGCCGCGCACGCCGCTTTTTCCACAGAAGGCGCAGCGCGGCGGGAAAAGCAGGGATAAGATCGCGTCCAGCGCGCTCATGCCTGACCGCCGCCCTTCCGCAGCCGCCATTTAAGGCCGCTGTAGCGCCGGCTGCGGCGGTCGTTCTCCGCCATTTTATTGACGGCGGAATCGTCGCCCACGATGACGAGCAGCTCGCGGGCGCGCGTGATGGCGGTATAGAGAACGCCGCGCACCATCAGCGACGGCGCGCAGGGCGCGCCCACGAACACAACGCCGCGGTACTCGCTGCCCTGCGCCTTATGTACGGTCATGGCATAGGCCATGTCGAGCTCGGCGAGCATGTCGGCGGTATAGGTCGCGGTGCGGTCGTCGAAGACGATCTCGAGCAGCTCGCCGCTCGGGTCGATCTTCGCGATGCGGCCCACGTCGCCGTTGAAGATGCCCGTCCCGGCGGTGCCGTCGGCCTTCTGCCAGACGACGTCGTAGTCGTTGCGCGTCTGCATGACGCGGTCGCCCTCGCGGAAGGTCAGTTCGCCGAAGCGGCGCTCCTTTTTGTCAGGTCGCGGCGGGTTGAGCGCGGCCTGCAAAGCGAAGTTCAAGGACCGCGTGCCCGCGTCGCCGCGCCGCGTGGGGGTCAGGACCTGCAATTCATCTGCGGGAATGCCCATCTTGCCGGGAAGGCGCGTTTTGCACAGCTCGACCACCGTTTCGACAAGGCGGACGCTGTCGCGCCGGGGCATGAAGAAAAAGTCGTTCGACGCGGCGTTTTTGAGCTGCGGCGGCATGCCGGTGTTGACAAGGTGCGCGTTGCGCACGATCATCGACTGCCCGGCCTGGCGGAAGATATCCCGCAGGGCGACAGTTGCGATGCGCCCGCTGCGGATGAGGTCGGAAAAGACGTTGCCCGCGCCGACGCTCGGCAGCTGGTCGGGGTCGCCGACGAGGACAAGGCGGCAGCCGGGCCGCAGCGCCGCGAGCAGCGCGCGCATGAGGGCGAGATCGACCATGGACGTTTCGTCCACCACGAGCGCGTCGGCTTCGAGCGGCTCCTTCTCGCCCTTGGTGAAGGTCACCTCGCCGGTCTGGTCATTGAAGGTCATGCCGAGCATGCGGTGGATGGTCTGCGCGTCGCGGTCGCACAGCTCGCCCATGCGCTTGGCCGCGCGGCCCGTGGGCGCGGCGAGCATGACGTTCAGGCCCATGCGCTCAAAGAGCGCGACGATGGCGCGCACGCTGGTCGTTTTGCCCGTGCCGGGGCCGCCGGTGAGCAGCAGCAGCTCTTCCTTTGCCGCAAGCTCCACGGCCTGCCGCTGGAGCGGCGCATACTGCACGCCCTGCTCGCGCTCGATCTCGGAGATAACGCGCTCCACGCCGCGCAGCGCGTCGGGCTTGTCCGCGAGCATCGCTTCGATGCGCGCGGCGACATAGGTCTCATCCTCCCACGACTGCCTTAAATAGCAGGCCGTCACGTTCGCGACGCCCTCCTGCACGACGCGGTGCAGCGCGATGAGATCGTCAAGGCTCTTTTCCGCCGCGTCGGCGCCGCAGTCCAAAAGCTGAACGGTCGCGGCGAGGAGCTTTTCGCGCGGGAGGAACACGTGCCCGCCCGCGTCGCGGTTGTGGGAAAGCTCGAAAATAAGCCCCGCTTCCGTTCGAAGCGACGCGTCGCCGCCAAAGCCCATCGAGAGCGCGATCTCGTCGCAGACGGAAAAGTCCACGCCGAACGCGCTGTCGGAAAGCAAATACGGGTTGCGCTCGAGCGCGGCCATGGCGTTCGCGCCGAAGCGCCGGTAGAGCGGGACGCTCAGCCCCGCGGGCAGGTCGTAATGGGCTAAAAATTCCATCACGCGGCGAAGGCCCATCTGCTCGTTGAAGGCGGTCGAGATCTCCTGCGCGCGCCGGTCCGTCATGCCCTTGATGGCGGTGAGCCGTTCAGGCTGGGATTCAAGCACCGTGAGCGTCTCGGCACCAAAGCGCGCGACGAGCTTTTCCGCCGTGGCGGGGCCGATGCCGCGCACCACGCCGGAGGCAAGGTAGTTTAAGATATCCGTCTCGTCCGAGGGGAGATAGCGCTCGACCTCGCTCGCGGTAAACTGCTCGCCGTACTGCGGGTGGGAGGAAAACGCTCCCGTGGCCGTCAGGCTCTCGCCGGGCGCGGCGCAGGGGATGCAGCCCACGAGCGTCATGAGCTCGCCGTCATCCGTCACAAGGCGCAGCACGGCATAGCCGTTTTCCTCATTCTGGAAAACGACGGACAGGACCGTGCCCATGATGGTCGTTTCTTCTCCCATAACTGTCTCCTAAGTGAAAAAATCGGTCAGTTCTTCCCTTTGGCAGAGGTAGACCTCGTATTCGCTGCGGCACAAGAGCTCCGCCACGCGGCGCGGCTCGTCGGCAAGGCCGCAGTCCACGATGACGACGCGCGAAAAGCCGCCCTCTTCATAGCGCGATCGCAGCAGCGCGCGCACCGTGTATTCGAGCGTCTTTGCCTCGCCGCACGTCTCGATGACCGCCGTGGCGGGGATGGTGCCGCGCCGCCGCGGGTGCACGATGGCCGAAACGAGCAGAAAGATCACCGCCGTCAGGCCGATGGCAGCGAGCGCCGCGACAACGCCGTCCTGTAAAAGCCGCATATCATCACCTCGCGCCATTCTACGGCGCGGACGGGCGATGGGTGAATCTTAACGCAGCATTTTCCTGAGATACTGGCCCGTATAGGACTGCTCGCACGCGGCAACCTCCTCGGGCGTGCCGCAGGTGACGAGCGTTCCGCCGCCGCTGCCGCCCTCGGGGCCGAGGTCGAGCAGATAATCCGCGCACTTGATGACGTCCAGATTGTGCTCGATGACGAGCACAGTGTTGCCCGCGTCGACAAGGCGCTGCAAAACCTCAAGGAGCTTTTTCACATCGTCCGTGTGGAGACCCGTGGTCGGCTCGTCGAGGATATAGATGGTGCGCCCCGTGGAGCGCTTAGAAAGCTCGGTCGCGAGCTTGACGCGCTGGGCTTCGCCGCCGGAGAGCGTCGTAGACGACTGGCCGAGGCGGATATAGCCGAGGCCGACCTCGCTGAGCGTGCGGAGCTTCGCTTCGAGCTTTGGAAGGTCGCGGAAGAATTCGAGCGCTTCCTCCACGGTCATTTCCAGCACGTCCGCGATGCTCTTGCCCTTGTAGTGGACCTCGAGCGTTTCGCGGTTGTAGCGCTTGCCCTTGCAGACCTCGCAGGGCACGTAGATATCGGGCAGGAAGTGCATCTCGATCTTGAGCTGACCGTCGCCCGAGCAGGCCTCGCACCGGCCGCCGCGGACATTGAAGCTGAAGCGGCCCGCGGCATAGCCGCGCGCCTTCGCGTCCGGGGTCGAGGCGAAGAGGTCGCGGATGTCGTTAAATAGATTCGTATACGTCGCGGGGTTGGAGCGCGGCGTGCGGCCGATGGGGCTCTGGTCGATGCAGATGACCTTGTCGAGGAATTCCTCGCCCTCGATGGCCTTACAGCGGCCGGGGTGGACCTTCATGCGGTTTAAGTCCGCGCCGAGCTTTTTGTAGATGATCTCGTTGACGAGCGACGATTTGCCGCTGCCGGACACGCCCGTGACGCACGTGAACGTGCCGAGCGGGATCGAGACGTCGAGGTTTTTGAGGTTATTTTCCTGCGCGCCGCGCACGGTGAGGAAATTGCCGTTGCCTTTTCGGCGCTCTTTCGGCACTTCGATCTTTTTCTTTCCGCTCAAATACTGGCCGGTCAGGGAATTCGGGTTCGCCATGACCTCCTGCGGCGTGCCGCAGGCCACGACCTGACCGCCGTGCGCGCCCGCGCCGGGGCCGATGTCGATGAGGTAGTCCGCCGCGCGCATCGTGTCCTCATCGTGCTCGACGACGATGAGCGTGTTGCCGAGATCGCGCAGTCTCTTGAGCGTGGCGAGCAGCTTGTCGTTGTCGCGCTGGTGCAGGCCGATGGACGGCTCGTCGAGGATATAGAGAACGCCCATCAGGCTCGAGCCGATCTGGGTAGCAAGGCGGATGCGCTGGGCTTCGCCGCCGGAGAGCGTCGCGCTCGCGCGCGAAAGCGTCAGATATTCCAAACCCACCGAGCGCAGAAAGCCCAGGCGGTTTTTGATCTCCTTCAAAATGCGCTCGCCGATGCGCAGCTGCTGCTCGGTCAGCGTAAGGTTATCTACAAAATCGAGCGCGTCCACGACGGACTTTTCGCAGTAGTCGCTGATGCTCAGTCCCCCGACCGTGACGGCGAGGGATTCGCGGCGCAGCCGCTTGCCGCCGCAGGTGGGGCAGGGGCACTCGCTCATGCAGCCCTCTAATTCCTCACGCACGCCGTCGCTCTGCGTTTCCTTATAGCGGCGCTCTAAATTGGGAATGACGCCCTCGAAGGCCTGATAGAGCGTGCCCTTGCCGCGCGGCTGGTCGTACTGCAGCTCGAGCTTTTCACCTTTCGTGCCGTAGAGGATAACGTCCATGACCTCTTTCGAGAGCTTTTCCACCGGGTCGCGGAGCGAGAAGTGGTACTTTTTCGACAGCGCTTCAAAGTACATGCGCGAGATGCCGTCGCCGCGCACGTTGTTCCAGCCCGAGGCGCAGATCGCGCCGTCGAGCAGGGAAACGCTCTTATTCGGGATGACGAGCTCGGGATCGACCTTGAGCTGCGTGCCGAGACCCGTGCAGGCCGGGCACGCGCCGAAGGGGTTGTTGAACGAGAACATGCGCGGCGTCAGTTCCTCGATGGAAACGCCGCAGTCCTCGCAGGCGTAGTTCTGCGAGAAGAGGATATCGCGGTCGTCCGGCAGGATATTCGCGAGGATGATCCCGCCCGAGAGCGCCGCGGCGGTCTCGCACGAGTCGGTCAGGCGGTGGACCACGTCGGGCCGGAGGATGAGACGGTCCACCACGACCTCGATGTTGTGCTTCTTGTTCTTCTCGAGGGAAATTTCCTCCGAGAGGTCGTACATGTTCCCGTCGGCGCGGACGCGGACATAGCCGGACTTGCGCGCGTCCTCGAAAATTTTTACATGCTCGCCCTTTTTGCCGCGGATGACCGGCGCCATGATCTGCACGCGCGTCCCCTCGCCCAGCGCCATGAGCTGGTCGATGATCTGGTCGATGGACTGCTGGCGAATCTCCTTGCCGCAGTTCGGGCAATGCGGCGTGCCGACGCGCGCCCAGAGCAGGCGCAGATAGTCGTACACCTCCGTCACCGTGCCGACGGTGGAGCGGGGATTCTGCGAGGTGGTCTTCTGGTCGATGGAAATGGCGGGGGAGAGGCCCTCGATATAATCGACGTCGGGCTTTTCCTTCTGCCCGAGGAACATGCGGGCGTAGGACGACAGGCTCTCCACATAGCGGCGCTGGCCCTCGGCATAGATGGTGTCGAACGCGAGCGACGACTTTCCGCTGCCGGACAGGCCCGTGATGACGGTCAGCGCGTCGCGTGGGATCTCAACGTCGATGTTCTTGAGATTATTTTCTCTTGCGCCTTTGACAAAAATCTTACTTGGCATGAATCGATAACTCCTGTTGCTGGATTCGCAGCAGCGAGACCAGCGTACTCTTCTGAATTTTTTATGTCAACCTCATTCAACAATGATATCCGCAAATTTCGCGCGCACGAGCGCGGCGAGGTCGTGGGGCGCAAGCTCGACCTGATAGCCGATCTTGCCCGCCGAGACGATCATTGTTTCAAGGTTTTCCGCGGTTTCATGGAACACCGTGGGGAAGAGCTTCTTCATCCCGACGGGCGAGCAGCCGCCGTGGACGTAGCCCGTGAGCGGCAGCAGCTCTTTCTGGTGGATCATTTCGATGGACTTTTCGCCCACGGCCTTCGCGGCCTTTTTGAGGTCAAGATTCTCCGCGACCGGCACGTCAAAGACGTAATGCTGCCCGCTCGCGCCGCGCGCGACGAGCGTTTTAAAAACGATGGCGGGGTCAAAGCCCATGGATTTTGCCACCGTGACGCCGTCCACGGCCACGCCCTCCTCATGGGGATAACTGTGCGCGGCGTAGGCAATCTTTTTCTGCTCGAGCACGCGCATGACGTTGGTTTTTTCTTCCTTGTTTTTTGCCATTGGGGACCTCCTGTGTGGAAGCTGATATTTCCACAGGTTTTACTTATTGTTTTCTTTCCGCAGCTCGATGATGCGGTCGCGCAGGATGGCGGCGTACTCGAATTCGAGCATTTTGCTCGCCTCCTGCATCTGCTTTTCGAGCTTTCTGATCTCCTCGTCCCGCTCGCGCTCGGAGAGCTTGCGCTTGCCGCGGCGGCGGGCGGACTCCTCGTCCTTTTTCGAAATTTCGATGATCTCGCGCACGTCCTTGCGGATGGTCTGGGGGATAATGCCGTGCGCCTTGTTGTAGTCGTCCTGAATTTTCCGGCGGCGCTCGGTCTCGTCCATGGCGCGCTTCATCGAGGAGGTGATGGTGTCGGCATAGAGCACGACAAGGCCGTCGGCGTTTCGCGCGGCGCGGCCGATGGTCTGGATGAGGCTCGTTTCGCTGCGGAGGAATCCTTCCTTATCCGCGTCCAAAATCGCGACCATCGAGACCTCGGGGATGTCAAGGCCCTCGCGCAGGAGGTTGATGCCGACGAGCACGTCGAACTCGCCGAGGCGCAGGCCGCGGATGAGCTCCATGCGCTCGATGGTCTCGACGTCCGCGTGCATGTAGCGCACGCGGATGCCGACGCCGGTCAGATACTGCGTCAGGTCCTCGGCCATCTTTTTCGTCAGCGTGGTGACGAGCACGCGCTCATTGCGCGCCGATCTTGCGTTGATCTCGCCGACGAGATCATCGATCTGGTTTTCGACAGGGCGCACCTCGACCTTCGGGTCGAGTAAGCCCGTCGGGCGGATGACCTGCTCGACGATCTGGCCCGCGCGGTCCTTTTCATAGTCGCCGGGCGTGGCCGAAACGTAGATACGCTGGTGGACGCGCTGCTCAAATTCGTCGAATTTGAGCGGGCGGTTATCAAACGCGCAGGGCAAGCGGAAGCCGTACTCGACAAGGCTCTCTTTGCGCGCGCGGTCGCCGTTGTACATCGCGCGCACCTGCGGCAGCGTGACGTGCGATTCATCCACAAAAAGCAGGAAATCCTTGGGGAAGTAGTCGATGAGCGTCAGCGGCGGCGAGCCGACGGGCCGCCCGCTGATGACGCGGGAATAGTTCTCGATGCCCGTGCAGTAGCCCAGCTCGCGCAGCATCTCGATATCGTAGCGCGTGCGCTGGCGGATGCGCTGGGCCTCGACGGCCTTGCCCTCAGCCAAAAACTGTGCCTCGCGCTCGTCGAGCTCCTTGTCGATCTCAACAATAGCGCGCTCCAATTTGTCCTTCGTCGTGACATAGTGCGACGCGGGGTAGATGGCGATGTGCTGGAGTGTGCGCGTCACCTGACCGCTCACGGGGTTGAATTCGCTGATCCGGTCAATCTCGTCGCCGAAGAATTCGACGCGCACGGCCTTGTCGCGGTAGTACGCAGGGTAGAGCTCCACCGTGTCGCCGCGCACGCGGAAGCGGTTGCGCTCAAAGGCGACGTCGTTGCGCTCGTAGCGAATTTCGATGAGCCGCTTTAAGAGGAAGTCGCGCTCCATCGTCATGCCGGGGCGGAGCGAGATCATCAGCTTTTCAAAGTCCTCCGGCTCGCCGAGGCCGTAAATGCACGAGACGGACGAGACGACGATCACGTCGCGCCGCTCGAGCAGCGCGCAGGTGGCCGAAAGCCGCAGGCGGTCGATCTCCTCGTTCGTCGAGGCGTCCTTGGCGATATAGGTGTCGGTGTGGGGGATATAGGCCTCGGGCTGGTAATAGTCGTAGTACGAAACGAAGTATTCCACCGCGTTTTCGGGAAAAAACTCTTTGAACTCCGCGCACAGCTGCGCGGCGAGGGTCTTGTTGTGCGCCAGCACGAGCGTCGGCCGCTGGACCTTTTCGATGACGCTCGCCATCGTGAACGTCTTGCCCGAGCCCGTGACGCCGAGCAAGACCTGCTCGTCGAGGCCCATCTTCACGCCCTGCGCCAGCTTTTCGATGGCCTCAGGCTGGTCGCCCGTGGGCTTGAAGGGCGCGTGCAGCTTAAATTCCATATCCGTTTCCCTTTCTTTCGGGCAGAAGTCCGTTTTGCCGCAGCGAGACGAAATCGTCGTCCGCGACGATGATGTGGTCGGCCAGCTCAACGCCCACGGTGCGCAGCGCGTCGAAAACCGAAAGCGTGGTCGCGTTGTCTGCGGGGGAGGGGAGCGCCACGCCGCTCGGGTGATTGTGGGCGAGCAGCACGCTGCTCGCGCCGCATTTGAGCGCGTTTTCCACAATTTTGCGCATGTTGAGCGAAACGCTCTCGCTGTCGCCCTCGGCGACCAGGCGGCAGGTGAGAAGGCGGCCCTTCGCGTCAAGGCAGGCTTCGTAGAGCTTTTCCTCCCGCTGGCCGAAAAAGAGGTCCAAAAAGTACGCGCCCGCCTGCTCGGCGTCGCTTAAAATGGTCTCGTGCGCGCCGGAGGACGCGCGGATGCGGTGCATCAGCGGGAGCATAAGCGAGAGAAGCGTCGAGGCGTTCTCGCCGATGCCCTCGACCTCCTCAAGAGATGCGCGGTCGGCGGAAAAGACACCCTCGAGCGAGCCGAACTTCTCCATCAGGCGGTGGGCGATGGGGTTCGTATCCTGCCGCGGCACGGCGTAATAGAGAAGAAGCTCGAGCACCTCATGGTCGGCGAACGCGTCGAGCCCGTGGGCGCGGAACTGCTCCTTTTTGCGCGAGCGGTGGCCTTCGTGTACCGGCATGCTGTGCGCTCCTTTCTATGGCGTTTTTGCCGCGGAACGCGGCGCTCTTCTCCTATTTTTGTCTTAATATCGTATTTTATCACGGAGCGAAAAATCGTACAAGTGTTTTTTGCCGTTTTCTTTCCGCAGGGATTTTTATTGCTTTTCTACCCTGTGGATAGTACAATGGTCCCACATCAACGATTCGGAGGAATGTTCCCCAATGAAACTGATCTCATGGAACGTCAACGGCCTGCGCGCGTGCATCGGCAAGGGCTTTCTCGATTTTGTCAAATTCATCGACGCGGACGTGATCTGCTTACAGGAGACGAAGCTCCAGCCGCACCAGATCGCGCTGGACCTGCCGCAGTACCACATCTACTGGAACAGCGCGGAGAAGAAGGGCTATTCCGGCACGGCGGTGTTCACCAAGCTCCAGCCGCTTTCCGTCTCCTACGACTTCGGCGAGGATATCCATCGCCACGAGGGGCGCGTCATCACCTGCGAGTATGAGGATTTCTACCTCGTGTGCTGCTACACGCCCAATTCGCAGGACGAGCTGCGCCGCCTTGCCTACCGCATGGAGTGGGAGGACGCGCTGCGCGAGTATCTCTGTGAGCTCGACGCGATCAAGCCCGTGGTGTACTGCGGCGATCTGAACGTGGCGCACGAGGAGATCGATCTCAAAAACCCGAAGACGAACCACTTCAACCCCGGCTTTACGGACGAGGAGCGCGGCAAGATGACGCAGCTTTTATCCTCGGGCTTCCTCGACTCGTTCCGCACGCTCTATCCCGACAGGACCGACGCTTACTCCTGGTGGAGCTACCGTGCCCAGTCGCGCGCGCGGAACGTAGGGTGGAGAATTGACTACTTCATCGTTTCCGAGCGGCTCAGAAGCCGCATCGAAAACGCGGACATTCTGCCAGAGGTGACCGGCAGCGACCACTGCCCGGTGCTGCTCGAGCTGGGGGAGGCACAGGCATGAAGGAAAAGCGCGAAATGAGCCGGGGGACGAAGCTCGCCCTTCTTTTGAGCGGCGCGGTGTTCGTCATCGGAATGATCGTCACCGTTCTTTTCGCCGCGCAGGTGATCGCGCTCTCGGAAAGCGTGAAAACGGCGCTCGCGCTCGTCATCACCGCGGCGATGATCGTGCTCGCGTACACGCTCTGCCGGCATTTCGGTGTGCTGAAAAACCAGAAAAACCGATCCGCCAAAAAGAACTGAATAAAACAAAAAACTCCTCTCTTTTTCAAGAGAGGAGTTTTTCTTTTTGAACGGGGGAGGGTTTACACCTTCGTGCGGTCGTAGGATACGACGACGCGGCGGTTCGGCTCGGTGCCGATGGAGAAGGTGGTCACGCCCGGCGTATCCTGGAGCGCCGTGTGGATCACGTGGCGCTCGTAGGCGTTCATCGGCTCGAGGGTGACGTTGCGGCGGTACTTGGTGACCTTGCCGGCAACCTTTTCCGCAAGGCGCTCGAGACTCTGCTCGCGCTTTTCGCGGTAATTCTCGGCATCCACCTGTACGCGGGCGCGGTTTTTCTCGCTGCCGCGGTTGATGCTGTAGTTGGTCAGCTGCTGGATCGCGTCGAGCGTTTCGCCGCGGCGGCCGATCAGCGCGCCGAGCTTATCGCCCTCGAGAAAGACCTTGTAGCGGCCCTTCTCGCTCTCGTAGACCTTGACCTCCGCGTTGGAGTCCATGTGCTCGAGCAGGCCCTTGAGGAACGCGCGGATCTGCTCGCTCTTCTCGTCATGGCACTCCTCGCCGAGATCGACGGTGGCCTTTGCCTGCGGGGCGGGACGCTCCGCGCGCTCGGGGCGCTCGCTGCGCTCTGCGCGGGGGGCGCGCTCGCGGCGCTCGCTCTTCTCGCCGCGGCTGGCACCGCTCTTTTTCTGCAGCACCTCGGGGGCGTACAGGGGGGCGGCGGGCTTGGGCTCGGGTTTCTTTTCGGGCTTGGGTCCGGCAGGTTTTTCGGCAGGCTTGGCCTCTTCCTCGGCCTTGCCGTCGTCATAGCTCACGCGAACGCGCGCGGGCGCGCTGCCGATGCCGAGGAATCCGGCTTTCGCGCGCTCAAGAATTTCAACAGAAACGTCGTCTCTGTCCATCTTCAGCTGCGCGAGCGCGCTCTGGATGGCCTCGTCCTCCGTCTTGCCCGTTACGTCAATAAACTTGATCATTCAGACAAGCTCCTTACAATTATTCTCCGTAGTGCTCGGGGTCGTAGGAACGGCCGCGGGCATAGGGGCGGTCGCCGACGCGTCCGCTTTCGTTCGTGGAATTTTTCTTCTTCATGGATTTTGCAGCCTGCTTTTCCGCACGCTTTTCCTTGAGGCTCTTCTTCTCAGCCTCTTCGGCAGCGTACTTACGCTGCTGCTCGCGGGCGGCTTCCATGCGGCGCAGACGGTCGTCGCGCTTCTGCTTTTCCTTCTCGCTGAGCTCGTCCTCCATGTGGCTCTTATAGTACTTGGTCAGAACCTTTTCCTGGATGGCGTAGAGCAGCGAGTTGACGATCCAGTAGACGCCGAGAGCCGCGGGCAGCGTAAAGCCGATCCACAGCGACATGAGCGGCATCATCCACATCATCATGCGGCTGGAGCGGGCCGCGGCGTCGTTGCCCTCAGCGGCGACGTTGCCGGTCATGGACGCCTTGGACTGCAGAAAGCTCAAAGCACCGGAAATGAACGGGATCAGCACAACGCCGATCACGGGCCAGCCGCCGGTGAAGAAATCTTTCCACACATCCCCCGGCATGACCGTAAGGTCAAGGCCGAGGAAGTTGTAGTTCACGTTGAGAAGGCCGTCAAACTTGCCGGAAAAATCCGCAAAGTTGTCGGAAATGAACTTGGCAAGGCCGATCTCCTCATAGCCCTTGCGCACGAGCTCGGCATTGTAGCCCAGGGTGGTGGCAAGGGTCGTGATCTCCGTCACGACGTCCTTGGAGAGCATCATGAAGCGGCTGAGCGGCTGACGGATGATGGAATACAGAGCGATGAGGATGGGGAAGGGCAGGAAGCTCCAGAGGCATCCGCTCATGGGGTTCACGCCCTCCTGTGTGTAGAGGAGCTGCATCTCCTCGTTCATGCGCGTGGGATTATTGGCGTATTTCGTCTGGATCTCTTTCACCTTGGGCTGGAAGAGATTCATGCGCATCATGCTCTTTTTCGACTTCATCTGGAAGGGCAGCGTGATGAGCTTCACGACGATCGTGAAGAGCACGAGAGCCCAGCCGTAGGAGCCGGTCAGCTCATAGAAGGTGCGCAGGACCCAGGCGAAGGGAACGCAAATGTAGTAGCCGATGGTTGACATTCTTCGGTTTCCTCCGTGGTTTTAGGTTCGGTCACGGGACCGGGTCGTAGATTTTTCCGCCCTTGTAGAACGGATGGCATCGCATGATACGCTTGAAGGCAAGCCAGCCGCCCTTGACCGCCCCGTACTTCTCGATCGCTTCGAGCGCGTATTGAGAGCACGTGGGGATAAAGCGGCAGCAGGGGGGACGGTAGGGTGAGATGGCCCTGCGGTAAAACCGGATGAGAAACAGCAGAAAGCGTTTCATGCCTGCGTTTCCCACAGATCGAGCTTTTTGCACGTTTTTTCAAACGCGCGCTTGAGCTCCCAGTAGTCCGCGTGGGCGGCCCTTGTGCGGGCGACGACGATGCAGTCGTAGCCCTGCTTCATCTTCCCCTGGCTCAGGCGGAAGATCTCGCGGATGCGGCGGCGGACGCGGTTGCGCACGACGGCGTGGCCGAGCTTGGTGCTGACCGTGACGCCGAGGCGGTTGTGTCCGAGCCGGTTTTTCCGGTAATACACCACAAGGCAGGACGAAACACCGGACTTGCCCTTGGCATACATCCGGCGGAATTCGTAATTCTGCTTGACGGTGGTGGTGCTTTTCACGCGTGATCTCCCTGCTTTTGCGGATTTCTCCGCATAGCCTGCAAGGGACGGCGATCGAAACACATTCTCATCGGCCGTCCCTCATTGTTTCATGTGTAGCATACGATACGCAAGTTGCTCCCGCTTTAGTGGGTCAGACGGGCGCGGCCGCGTGCACGACGGCGAGCGATAACCTTGCGGCCGTTGGCAGTGGACATTCTCTTGCGGAAGCCGTGCTCCTTGGAGCGCTGGAGCTTCTTGGGCTGATAGGTGCGAGAAGTAGCCATTTCGTTTTACCTCCTGAAAAAATTTTACCGGCAGCACCCCTTTTGGAGGTACTGCACTTACTCGACGGCGGGCGGAGAAAGCTCCCCGCGGACCGCAGTTGATAAAAATAGTGCCGTATTGACGCGGCATACAGGGAGTATTATATCGGTTTTGCCGCATTCTGTCAACCAAAAATGCAAAAATTGGTGCATGTTTCCATTTCCCGCAAAACCTTGTGGCGCGTATCGAAACATGCAACTATCTCTTGTGTCCTTTTGCCTGTTTTTCAGGGCTTTTGCACTGCAAAAAACAGCGTTTTATATTTAGAATATGTGTTGCGTTCGCGCGCGTTTTTTGGTATAATATAGGGAGTAAATTTTCGGCTGTCACAGCCGTTTATTCCAAAGAAAGAAAGGAGCGCTTCCGTGAACTCTGTTGCAGACATCTGGAAGATCGTTCTCTCCCGCCTCAGCCAGGACCTGTCCGAGACGACCATCTCCACGTGGTTCGACGAGGTGGAGGCCGTGTCCATCAAGGACAGCACGCTCTATCTCCACTGCCCGAACGATTTTAAGCGCAGCACGATCGAATCCATGTTCTCTGACCGCATCAAGGATTCCCTGCGGGACATTTACTCCGCCGATTTCGACGTCAAGCTCCTCTCCACCGCGGAGAGCGCCGCCCTTTTCGAGCCCGAGGTCAAAAAGTCCACCGCGCTGCTCGATTCCGGCGAATTCACGTTCGACACGTTCGTCGTCGGCGAATCGAACAAGATGGCCTATGCCGCCGCGCGAGCCGTGGCCGACGGCGTGGGGCACTACAACCCGCTATTTATCTACGGCGACTCCGGCCTTGGCAAAACGCACCTGATTTACGCCATCGCTCATCAGATCCGCACGACGCGCCCGTCGGCGAAGATCATCTACATCAAGGGCGATGATTTCATCAACGAATTCATCGAGCTCGTGCGCGCGGGCCGCGGCAGCGAATTCCGCGCGAAATACCGCGACGCGGACCTGCTGCTCGTGGACGACGTGCAGTTCGTCGCGGGCAAGGAGCAGGTGCAGAACGAATTCTTCCATACCTTCAATACGCTCTACGAGGCGGGGCGGCAGATCGTGCTGACCTCGGACCGTCCGCCCTCTGAGATGCACCTTCTCGACGACCGCCTGCGCACGCGCTTTGAATGGGGCCTTCTCGTCGATGTGCAGCCGCCCGACTTTGAAACGCGCCTTGCCATCGTGAAGAACAAGGCCGCGCAGTGGGGCACGGTCATCGACGACGATATCGCAAAGTACATTGCCGAGAACGTCACCTCCAACGTCCGCCAGCTCGAGGGCACGATGAACAAGATCCTTGCCTACCGCGATCTCATCGGCCGCGAAATGGACGCGGACGCCGCGCACCGCGCGGTCGAGGACTTCATGAAAAAGAACGCAAATCTCGCCCCCACGGCCGCGATGATCATCACCGAAACATCGCGCTACTTCGGCATCGACGAGGAGGTCATCAAGGGCTCGTCGCGAAGCCGCGAGGTCGTCAACGCCCGTCAGGCCGCGATGTATCTCGTGCGCCGCATGACGAATCTTTCCACGCCCGACATCGGGCGCGAGTTCGGCAAGCGCGACCATACGACCGTTCTCCACTCGCTCGAGCAGATCGAAAAGAAGATGAAATCTGACCCTGTCTTCAACCAGACGATCAAGGAGATCACCATCAACATCAACTCCAAGAGATAGCAAAGTTTTCCACATTATCCACAGGGTTGTGCATAGGCAGGCTGTGGAATACTTTTTTGAAAATTCTGGGTGTGGAAAGGCATATCACTTTTCCCCAGCAGGCAAGGGAAAACTTTTTCTTGCCATTTCTGGAAAAATTACGGTTTTCCACATTTTTGCGCCCCTACTGCTGCTATTTCTAAAAACTATCCTTTTTCTTTTCTGAAAGAGAAAAATTTCTCCCAATTACGAAAGGACCGCCGCTATGAAATTTTCCTGCGAAAAGCTTCTCCTGCAAAACGCAGTCAACACCGCGTCCCGCGCCGTCGCGGCGAAAAGCTCGATCCCCGCGCTCGAGGGCCTGCTGCTGACCTGCGGGGCAGAGAGCCTGACCGTTTCGGGCTACAATATGCAGACCGGCATCCGCACGCGCTTCCCCGTGGAGACGGCAGAAGAGGGCGAGCTGGTCGTGAACGCCCGCCTGATCGGCGAAATTTTAAGAAGACTGCCGGACGACGTCGTGACCTTCACGTCCGATGAAAAATTCCTCATCCACCTCTCCTGCGGCGACGCGGATTTCGATATCATGGGCCTCTCCGCCGCCGACTTCCCCGAGCTTCCCGAGGTCGAGGAGAAGTACGCCGTGCAGATCGCCGAAAAGACGCTCAAGGCCATGATCCAGCAGACGAGCTTCGCCGTTTCGACCAACGAAGCGCGCCCCGTGCACATGGGCTCTCTTTTCGAGGTCTCCGCCGCGGGGCTGACGGTCGTGTCCGTCGACGGCTTCCGCCTGGCGCTGCGCAAGGAGCCGCTTGAAAAGATCGAGGGCGGCGCGTTTTCGTTCGTCGCGCCCGGCACGGCGCTCAACGAGGTAGAGCGCATCTGCGAGGAGATCGACGATATCCTGACCATCACGCTCGGCCAGCGCCACATCCTCTTCGAGGTGGGCGAGACGGAGCTGATCTGCCGCCGGCTCGAGGGCGAGTTCCTCGACTATAAAAACGCCATCCCGCGCCGCAACCCCATCAACGTGGTCGTGGACACGAAGACGATGCTTCAGAGCCTTGAGCGCGTGAGCGTCGTCATCAGCGAAAAGCTCAAAAGCCCCGTGCGCTGCCTTTTTGAAGAGGACCGCGTGACGATGTCCGCCAAGACGGCCAGCGGCGACGCCAAGGACGTCTGCCGTATTGCCGGCGACGGGCAGGGCCTTGAGATCGGCTTCAACAACCGCTATCTCATGGACGCGCTGCGCTACGCGCCGGCCGACACCGTGAAAATGGAGCTCAACACCGGCATTTCTCCGGCCATCATCGTACCTACCGAGGGGGAGGAGAACTTCCTCTATATGGTTCTCCCCGTGCGCCTGAAGGCGAACTAAGACAGAAAAACGAATACAGATTGTATCATAATGTACAATGATTCCTTGTTGGAATCATTCTGCAAAGGACTTTTATATGACTGACATCACCATCACCACGGAATTTATCAAATTGCAGGACCTTTTGAAGCTTGCCAATATCGTCGGCACCGGCGGCGAAGCGAAGATCGTCATCCAGAACGGCAATGTGCTCGTCAACGGCGAGGTCTGCACGATGCGCGGCAAGAAGATCCGTCCGGGCGACATCGTCGCCTTTGACGGCAAAGAGCTGAGCGTCTCGTATGCGGATCGATAAGCTTTCGCTGCAGGGCTTTCGCAATTACGACGCGCTGGACGTGTCCTTCGCGCCGGACTGCAACGTCATCGTCGGCGAGAACGCGCAGGGAAAGACGAATCTGCTCGAAGCGATCGTCTACCTCTCCTCCGCGCGCTCGCCGCGCGCGCGGTCCGACCGCGAGCTCATCTCGTTCGGCAAAACGGAAGCGAAGCTGACGGCGAACGCCTTCGCGCGGAATCGCGACTTTCTGCTTGAGGTCTCGCTCGCCGCGGGACGGCGGAGGAAGATCCTCATCAACAAGGTCCCGGCGAAGAAGGGCTCGGACCTGAGCGATGTGCTCGGCGCGGTCTACTTCTGCCCCGAGGACCTGCTGCTCATCCGCGACGGCGCGGCGGCTCGCCGGAAGTTCATGGACGACGCGCTCTGCCAGCTGCGCGCGCGCTACGCTCAGGCGCTGTCCGACTACCACCGGGCTTACGAGCACAAAACGCGCATCCTGCGCGACAGCGAGGAATATCCCTCGCTGCTCGATACTCTGCCGGAATTCGACCTGCGCATGGCGCAGAGCGGCGCGGTCGTCATCTACTACCGCGCGCGCTTCTGCGAGCGGCTGAAGGAGTACGCGGGCATCGCGCACCGCGAGTGCTCCGGCGGCAGGGAAGAGCTGGGCGTCACGTATCAGACGGTCTCGACCATCTCCGACCCCCTCGCGCCGGTCGAGACGATCTATGAGCAGTTGCGCGCGCATCAGGCGTCGCACGCGGCGGCGGAGCGGGCATCGCGCATGTGTCTTTCCGGGCCGCACAAGGACGATATCGCCGTGAGCATCGGCGGCGTGAACGCGCGGCAGTTTTCCTCGCAGGGGCAGACCCGCACGGCGGCGCTCGCTTTCAAG
Organism: bacterium; assembly: GCA_037343695.1. Classification (GTDB taxonomy): domain Bacteria; phylum Bacillota; class Clostridia; order Oscillospirales; family Oscillospiraceae; genus Hominicoprocola. The sequence goes on from JAYABH010000017.1 coordinate 40,446, forward strand.
CTCGCCGAGCGCGAGATTTACCGCGAGATCACATCCCGCACGCCGCTTCTGCTGCTCGACGACGTGTTGTCCGAGCTGGACCCGAGACGGCAGGAATATGTACTGAACCGCATCCTCGGCGGACAGGTGTTCATCACCTGCTGCGAGGAGGACCGGCTGGGAACGCTTTTAAGCGGCAAGGTGTTCCATATCGCAAGCGGCGCGGTCGTGTGAGCGCGAAAAGGAGACAGAATGTATCTTCACATCGGAAATAACGTCATGCTGCCGGAAAAGCACATCATCGGCGTTTTTGACTTAGAGATCACGTCACAGTCCAGAAGGACCTCGGAATTTCTCCGCCGGGCGGAGGAGGAGAGTCTCGTCATCGACGCGTGCGAGGACATTCCGAAGACCTTTCTGGTGTGCGACCACCCGTACCACCCGCAATTGGTTTACCTGTCTGAGCTTTCAAGCCAGACACTGCAGAAGAGAATGGAGGAACAGACATGAAAATGCCCATTGCCATTGAAATGCTGTCAGCTCCCTTTACGCTGGCAAAGGACGAAAGGTGGATCATTCCCATCGTGCTCGGCCTTTTCGCGGTGCTGATCTTTTTCGGCGCGTTGCAGCTGAGAATGGACGAGGGAGACAAGTGGCGCTTTCAGAAGAAAATGAAGGTATCGGCGATCTGCTGGCTCGCGTGCGAGGTGCTGTGGCAGCTCCACGGCGCGGATTCGACGTTTCCCGTCGGGCCGGTCACGGGCATCATGTTCCTGTATGCCGTGAGCGAAGCGCTGGTGTACGGCGTGTACCTTTTTGCAAAAAAGAAAAAAACGGCTGCGCTGTAAGCGGCCTTCCCATCAGAAATACTGCTCGAGGCAAGGAGAAACGGGCCGGAAAGCGCTCCGACCCGGTTCTTCCTGCCTTACGATGAAAGGAGAACCCAAATGGCAGATAATGAGATCCTTCAATCCACGGCAGTGGATGAAAGCAACAATTATAACGCATCGGAAATTCAGGTGCTCGAGGGCCTTGAGGCCGTGCGCAAGCGCCCGGGCATGTACATCGGCTCCACGTCGGTGAGCGGCCTGCATCACCTCGTCTACGAAATTGTGGATAACTCCATCGACGAAGCGCTCGCGGGCTACTGCACGGAAATTCAGGTGACGATCAACGAGGGAAACACCATCACCGTTGTGGATAACGGCCGCGGTATCCCGGTCGATATCCAGGCGCAGACGGGCCGTCCCGCGCTCGAGGTCGTCTATACCGTGCTGCACGCGGGCGGCAAATTCGGCGGCGGGGGCTATAAGGTCTCCGGCGGTCTGCACGGCGTGGGCGCGAGCGTGGTCAACGCGCTGTCCGAATGGCTCACGGTGCAGGTGCACAAAAACGGCAATATCTACGAGATGAAGTTCTCCCGCGGCAAGATCACGCAGGAGATGACCATCGTCGGCACGACCGACCATACGGGCACGACCGTCACCTTCAAACCCGACCCCGAGATGTTCGAGGAACTGGAATACTCCTACGAAACGCTGCACACCCGCATGCGCGAGGAAGCGTTTTTAAACGCGGGCCTTCGCATCACAATCGAGGATAAGCGCCTTGAGAGCGAGGAAAAGCCCGAGAGCGAGCGCCGCGACTCGATGTGCTACGAGGGCGGCATCCGCGAATTCGTCACATGGCTCAACAAGAAGAAGGACCCGCTGCACCAGCAGGTCATCTACATGAGCGGCATGAAAGGCGATTCGTTTGCGGAGCTGGCGCTGCAGTATGACGACGGCTATCAGGAAAATATCCTCTCGTTCGCCAACAACGTCCACACGCCCGAGGGCGGCATGCACGAGACCGGCTTCAAGGCCGCGCTCACGCGCGTTTTGAACGCCTACGGCATCAAGAACGGCATCATCAAGGAGGGCGACAAAGTGAGTGGCGAGGACTGCCGCGAGGGCTTGACCTGCGTCATCTCCGTCAAGCTTACGAACGCGCAGTTTGAGGGCCAGACGAAGGCGAAGCTCGGCAACAGTGAGATCCGCACGCTGGTCGATAACCTCGTGTCCGACAAGCTGATGCAGTTCCTCGAGGAAAATCCCGTCGTGGCGCGCACGATCTTAGACAAGGCCATGACGGCCAACCGCGCGCGCGAAGCCGCGCGCAAAGCGCGCGAATCCATCCGCCGCAAGAGCGCGCTTGGCGGCGCGGCAATGCCCGACAAGCTGCGCGACTGCAACGAAAATAACCCGGAGCTGACGGAAATTTACATCGTCGAGGGCGACAGCGCGGGCGGCTCCGCCACGCAGGGGCGCGATTCGCGCTTCCAGGCGATTCTGCCGCTGTGGGGCAAGATGCTCAACGTCGAAAAGGTCCGCGCCGACAAAATTTACGGCAACGATAAGCTCCAGCCCGTTATCATCGCGCTCGGCGCCGGCCTTGGCGAGGATTTCGACATCAACAAGCTGAGATACCACAAGGTCATCATCATGGCGGATGCCGATGTGGACGGCTCGCACATCCGAACGCTGCTTCTGACGTTTTTCTTCCGCTACATGCGCCCGCTCATTGAAAACGGCTATGTCTACGCCGCCGTGCCGCCGCTTTTCAAACTCACGCGCGGCAAAACGACGCGCCTTGCCTTCACCCCGGAGGAGCGCGACCAGTACTCCGCCGAGCTTCGCGGCGACAACCCGAACGCGAAGGTCGATATCTCGCGCTTCAAGGGCCTTGGTGAAATGAACCCGCACGAGCTGTGGGAAACGACCATGGACCCCGAAAAGCGCACGCTCAAGCGCATCACGCTTGAGGACGCGGCGCTCGCGGACGAGACCTTCACGGTGCTCATGGGCGAAAAGGTCGAGCCGCGCAAGGAATTTATCGAGCAGAACGCGAAGTACGCGGTCAATCTGGACTTTTAAGAGAGGAGGACGAACAAAATGGCACACAAAAACGTGGATTACAAGCCCGAGGATATCCGCTTCCCGGATCAGAAGATCGTGCAGAGCGAGCTTGTGCATGAAATGCAGTCCTCCTATATCGAATACGCGATGTCGGTCATCGTCGGGCGCGCGCTGCCCGACGTGCGCGACGGCTTGAAGCCCGTCCACCGCCGCATCCTGTACGCCATGTACGAAGATGGCCTGACGAGCGACAAGGCGTTCAAAAAGTCGGCGACCTGCGTCGGCGACGTGCTGGGCCGCTATCATCCGCACGGCGACGCGTCGGTGTACGACGCGCTCGTGCGTCTCGCGCAGGACTTCTCCATGCGCTATATGCTCGTCGACGGCCACGGCAACTTCGGTTCCATTGATGGCGACCCTCCGGCCGCCTACCGATACACCGAGGCCAGAATGTCGAAGATCGCGAACGAAATGCTGCGCGACATCGACAAGGAGACCGTCGACTGGGACCCGAACTTCGATGAGAGCCGCAAGGAGCCCCGCGTGCTGCCCGCGCGCTTCCCGAACCTGCTGGTCAACGGTTCTTCCGGTATCGCCGTCGGTATGGCGACGAACATCCCGCCGCACAACCTCACGGAGGTCATCAACGCCTGCGTCTGCGTGCTCGACAATCCCGAGGCGACGCTTTACGACCTGATGCAGCACGTCACGGGCCCCGACTTCCCGACCAAGGGCATCATTATGGGCCGCAGCGGCATCCGCGCGGCTTACGCCACGGGCCGCGGTAAGATCATCCTGCGCGCCCGCACGGAATTTGAAGAATTCGGCCGCGACCGCACGCGCATCATCGTCACCGAGCTTCCCTATCAGGTGAACAAGCGCATGCTCATCAAGAACATGGCCGATCAGGTGAACGACAAGCGCCTTGAGGGCATTTCCGATATCCGCGACGAGACCGACCGCACGGGCATGCGCATCGTCATCGAGGTCAAGCACGACGCGAACCCGCAGGTGGTCTTAAACCGCCTGTTCGCCCAGACGCAATTACAGACGAGCTTTGCCATCAACATGCTGGCGCTCGTCGATAACCAGAAGCAGCCGAAGATTCTGTCCCTGCGCCACATCATCGACGAGTATCTCGCCTTCCAGGAAGAGCTTATCACGCGCAGAACGCAGTATGACCTCAAAAAGGCGCGCGAGCGCGAGCACCTGTTACAGGGCTTACTGATCGCGCAGGACAACATCGACGAGGTCATCCACATCATCCGCACGAGCTACGACGACGCGAAGGAAAAGCTGATGGAGCGCTTCTCGCTCTCCGACGTGCAGGCGCAGGCCATTCTCGATATGCGCCTGAAGGCCTTGCAGGGCCTCGACCGCGAAAAGCTGCAGAACGAGTACGACGAACTCGAAAAGAAGATCGCGTACTTTGTCGAACTGCTCGCAAATGAGACGATGCTCAAGGGCGTCCTCAAGGACGAGCTCATCGAAATTCGCGACAAGTATGGCGATGAGCGCAAGACCGAAATTCAGGAGGTCGAGGACGAGATCGACATCGAAGACCTCATCGAGGAGGAGCAGTGCGTCTTCACCCTGACCCGCAACGGCTACATCAAGCGCACGAGCGCGAGCGAATACACCGCGCAGAGTAAGGGCGGCATGGGCAAGAAGGGCATCACCACCCGCGACGAGGACACGGTGGTCGACGTGTTCACCGCCTCGACCCACGACTATATCCTCTTCTTTACGGACACCGGCAAGGTGTACCGCAAGAAGGGCTATCAGATCCCCGAGAGCGGCAAGGCTGCCAAGGGCACAAACATCGTCAACATCATCCAGGTGGAGACGGGCGAGCGCGTGCAGGCGATGATCCACTTCCGCGACCTGAACGCCGAGAACCTGTATCTCACCATGGTCACGCGCAGCGGCACGGTGAAGCGTCTCCCGGTCGAAACGCTCAAGAACCTGCGCAACAACGGCATCCGCGCGCTGAACCTCGACGAGGGCGACGAGCTGGTGAGCGTGCGCGAGACGGACGGCGAGCAGAAAATTCTGATCGCCACGCACGACGGTATGGCGGTCGTCTTTGACGAGACCGATGTCCGTGCGATGGGCCGCACGGCGGTCGGCGTGCGCGGCATCAAGCTGCGCGAGGGCGACTATGTCGTGGGCGCGGCCCGCGCGCAGGAGGGCAAAGAGGTCCTGACAATCACGGAAAAGGGCTACGGCAAGAAAACGCCTGTCGAGGAATACCGCATCACGAACCGCGGCGGTCTCGGCATCAAAAACTATATGGTGACGGAAAAGACCGGCGGCATCGTGGGCGTCAAGGTCGTGGACGGCAGCGAGGATCTGCTTCTCGTCACGCGCGCGGGCATCCTCATCCGCACGCCGGTCGAGGCCATCCGCACCACCGGCCGCGCCACGCAGGGCGTGATCGTCATGCGCTTCAAAGAGGAAGGCGACAGCGTCATTTCCATGGCGCTGACAGAACATGAAGAGGACGAGGCGTAACCGCCTCGGGGAGTGTCCTATTGCATAGGACGAAACCACACCCCCCGTTTTCTTTCCCGAGAAAGAAAACGGGCGGTGTGACCGTCCAAAAGAAAGGCGTCTGCATTGGCAGTCTCGAGCTTGAAGGAGTGCAATGCTTGCCGAATGCACTGCCCTGCGCGGCGGCATTGCTTCGCTCGCCGCCGGTGGGGCTGCTAAACGATTTGTCTCTGCTCCTATCATCCGCTGCCGCTCTGCTTATCTTGCGCGGGTGCACCTAATTTTCTTCTATCGATAATGCACATCTTACTTCGGCGCAGACTGATTTCCGTCTACCGAAAGTGCCAATAACGCGGCGAGCGAAGCAATGCCGCCTTGGCAGGCAAAAGCAGGTCTGCACAAATCTTCCGGTAGAAGGTGATTCCACCAGGCCACCGTTTAGATGAGGGAGCGACAGCGAAGATAGAAGCAAACCAAATCGTTTAGCAGTAAAAACCGCAGGCACCCGATTCCGCAGGCCGGGCAGCTCTTCAAGAATAAGACCCGCAATGCCGGGGGGCGAGGGGGACGCCCCTCGTCCTTCTCTGGGGGATACAAAGGGGGTATTCTCTTCGAGAAGAGAATACCCCCTTTGGCAGCGTACTCCCATGCCAATGGGAGCTCCCCTTCAGCGCTTTTGCGCTGAAAAAGCCGATGTAACATCAAAGTTACACGCCAAAGCAACAATGTAACCCCCAGCTTGCTGGAAAAACAAACCTCTCTTCGGTAGAATAGAGCCAAAAAGAGGAGGGCATTGCAATGGCCAATATTTTACAGTCGCTGGGCGATGCAATGGAGCGCGCGGATGAGCGGAAGCGCAGGGACAACTTAGAGCTCCTGCGCGCCGTCAACACCCGGCCCGGCATGGTCGTGCTCGGCACGGTCCTGCTGGTGATCGCGCTGGTGCTGGTCGGTCCGCAGATCGAAGCGTGGGAGACCGCGAACGACCCGAATGTCATCGTCTTCGACGTGAGCGGCTTTGACTTCGGCAATGAGGAGATCAACCGCTCCTATCAGGAAATGCTTGAGAGCCAGTACGAGCAGCAGCTTGAGCAGGAGAAATTCGCGCGCGGTGCTGCTATCGTCTTTGCCCTTGGCGGCGCGGCGTGCTATGTCCGCGCGGCGCTTCCTTGGAAAAAGAAGGAAGAAGCGGGAACGATCTGCGAAGAAGTACCGTCCAAAGAGACAGAAGCGGCGGCGACTTTTGAACAGGCTGTGGAAAACCACGCGCCGCAGAGCGCGGAGACAGACAGCCGGGAGGACCGGCTCGAAAATCTCAAAAACCTCTACGAGGCCGGTATTTTGAGCCGGGAAGAGTATGACGCGCGCAGAAAAAAGCTGTAAGGAGGGCATCCCATGAGAAGAAACATTCGTTACAAGCCCAGCAAGGGCGCAAGCATTCTGACGGGCATCATCGCGTGCGCGATGGGCGTGTTCGGACTTGTCAGCATGCCGGACATGATGTATGGCTTCGGCAGTGAATTTATGGCGTTCCAGATCATCTGGTGTCTGGCGGCCTTCGGTATTGGCATCTATAATTTTCTGATGGCTGCGGGTATCGTGAAGTACAACAGCGGCTATGAGATCGTCGATGAGACGGATGAGGGCGGCAAGCGCGCGCCCTCCGACACGGAAGCGCGGCTCAAGGAGGCGCAGTCCCTCTACGACCGCGGGCTCATCACCGAGGAGGAGTACCAGCAGAAGCGGAAGGACATCCTGGACCGGCTGTAAGAAAGGAGCGCGGCAGATGGAAGTTTTTGGGATCATCATTTTTGTCGCAATCCTGATCATCAAGCAGCTTGCGGCGAACGAGGAAGATAAGGGCGGGGCGGAGATCCCGGACCTGCCGGACACGTCTGTGCAGGCGGATGTGCTGACCGGCTCCATGACCGGCGGCGGGGTGATGAAAAGCATCAACCGCGCGCCGGATGAGCTGGACGCGGCGCGCGAGGAGAAAAGGACCCTGAGCGCGCAGGACCTGCGCAGGGGCTTTGAGGAGCTTAAAATGGCGCCGCGCGCGCAGGCACAGAAGATCAAGGCCGCGCAGGAGCTGCGCAACGCGGACGAGCGCGAGAGCAGCGAAAGGCGCTGGGAGCTTGCGCGCAAAAAGCAGGCCGACCGCAGCGAGGTCCACTCCATCCATATGGACAGCTGCGAGGAGCGGCTTGAAAACGTAAAAATTCTCTATGACGCGGGCATTCTGGACCGCGAGGAATACCAGCAGCGCGTCCGGCGCATCAAAAAGGCGCACGCGCTGCGCGAGGACTAAGGCAGCAGACAAAAAGGAAGCGAGCGGAAATGTACGACGAACTGACGAAGGTCGATATCGACAAAATGAAAGCGGAGCTGGAGCACCGGCGGCTCGAACTGCGCCCGAAGCTCATCGAGGATGTGCAGACGGCGCGCGCCTTCGGCGACCTGAGCGAAAACTACGAATACAAGGTCGCCAAGCAGGAGAAAAACCGCAACGAGAGCCGCATCCGCTATTTGGAGCGTATGATCGCGACGGCGAAGGTCATCGAGGTGAACGAAAAAGAGGGCACCGTCGGCCTTTTCGACCACGTGGTGCTCTATAACGAAAAGCTGGGGAAGGAGCAGAACATCCAGCTCGTGACCACCCTGCGGCAGAACGCGCTCAAGGGTCTCATCAGCAAGGAATCGCCCGTGGGCAAGGCCATCCTGGGGAAAAAAGTCGGCGAGAGGGTCGAGGTCGTCGTCTCGCCGGAGATGAAATACACGGTCGAAATTCGTTCCGTCGCGCCGGGGGAGGATGATTCCTCGCTCGAGATCAGCTCTTACTGAGGAAGCACATGAAAAAAGTCATCATCTATACCGACGGCGCGTGCTCGGGCAATCCCGGCCCCGGCGGCTGGGGCGCGGTGCTCAAATACGGCGCGCACGAGCGCGAGCTCTCCGGCGGCGAAGCGAGCACAACCAATAACCGCATGGAGCTCACGGCCGTGATCGAGGCCCTGCGGCTTTTGAAGGAGCCCTGCGAGGTGGAGCTTTACTCCGACTCGCGCTACGTGATCGATGCGCTTGAAAAGCGCTGGGTCTACGGCTGGAAGAAGCGCGGCTGGGTCAAAAGCGACAAAAAGCCCGCGCTGAACGTCGATCTCTGGGAGCAGCTGCTCGCGCTGGTCGAGCAGCACCAGCTGCACTACCACTGGGTCAAAGGCCACGCGGAAAACGAATACAACAACCGCTGCGACGAGCTGGCGGTGGCGGAGTGGCACAGATTTAAGTAAAAGCCTCGCAGAGTTTCGCACCGATAGGGGCGAAAAGATTGAGATCATTTTTTGCCGCGACCGGTGCGTGGCCAAAAATACTTTGCGCGGAGCGAGTGTCGAGCCGCAGGCGAGGCACAGAGCGGAGTGAGAATCTTCTCAAAAAGATGGGTCTCCCATCTTTTTGAAGTAATTTTAAGGAGCAAACAATATGGCAGAATTCAATGCGAAGGAACAGCTTGCGGGGCTTCTCGAGTGGATGCGCGCGCAGATGAAAGCCTGCGGCGGCAAGACCGCCGTGATCGGCATCTCCGGCGGCAAGGACAGCTCCGTCACCGCGGCGCTGAGCGTGGCGGCCTACGGACGCGAGAACGTGGTGGGCGTGCTGATGCCCGACGGCGTGCAGCCGGACATCAACTACTCCAACGGTCTTGTGGAGTATCTGGGCATCCGCAACTACACGTTCAACATCCAGGGCGGCACGAAGGGCCTGCTCGACGAGATGGCGCGCGTGGGCATCGAGGCGAGCCGCCAGACGAGGGTGAACCTGCCCTCCCGCATCCGCATGGCGACGCTGTACGCCATCGCGCAGAGCGAGGATAACGGCATCGTGATCAACACCTCGAACCTCTCGGAGGACTGGGTGGGCTACTGCACCATTTACGGCGACAGCGCAGGCGCGTTCTCGCCGCTGGGCATGTACACGACCGAGGAGGTCATCGCGCTGGGCGCGGAGCTGGGCCTTCCCGAGCGCTTTCTCATCAAGCCGCCGTCCGACGGCCTGACCGGCAAGACCGACGAGGACAACCTCGGCTTCACCTATCACGCGGTGAACGAGTACATCCGCAAGGGCGAGGTCGATCCCGCCATCAAGGAGCAGATCGACCATAAGCACAAGGTCTCTCGCTTCAAGTTCCAGACCCTGCCGGTGTATCAGAACGACCTGCCGATCGTCCTGCCGGAGGAGACGGACTACTACAACCCCAACAAGAAATAAGCGGGAAAAACAGAAAACCCTCGCCGGTACCGGCGAGGGTTTTCTGCTGTGTTGTGTGTGTATTTTTAGGAGGGAGAAAATCACATCGGGGGGAGTTCCCCTTTGCAAGTATTAAGATACCAGTCAATCTTGGCTAAAGTTTGAATCGCTTGTAAACAAATTATGAATAGCGGTGGAAAATTACGGCGTTTCAGCCCATCAGCGCGCTCAGATCGGCGAACGAGAGCGGCTGGAGCGCAAGGTCGATGCCGTAGCCGACGATGCGCGCGAGCAGCTGCACCTGCGCGTCGATATCGCGCGTGGTGACCATGACGGTCTCGTGCCCGCGCAGGGCGGCGGGGTCAACGCTTTTGCGCCCGGCTTCCTCAAGCACGTCGAGCGTGAGCGTGGCCGCGTCCACCACGGTGGGCACGCCGATGGCGTAGACCGGCACGCCGACCGTCTTTTCGTCCAGCGCGCAGCGATGGTTTCCAACGCCGCTGCCCGGCACGATGCCTGTGTCCGAGAGCTGCACGCTCGTGCACAGGCGCGTCAGCGATCGCGCGGCCAGCGCGTCGACAACGACGACCGCATCGGGCTGGACGGCGCGCGCCGCGCCGCGCACGATCTCGAGCGCTTCGATGCCCGTGCGCCCCAGCACGCCCGGCGTGAGCACGCTGACGGCCGTGAGCACCGAGAAGTCCGGCACCTCGCCCAGATGCCGCGTGGCGAGCACATGCTCCGACGCGAGCGGCCCGATGGCGTCGGGCGTCATCGCGGCATTGCCAAGCCCCGCCACGAGCACGCTTTTTACGTTTTCGCCCATGAGCGCCCGAAGCTCCGCGCTCACCGCGCGCGACGCGCGCTCCACGGGCGATTCCGCGTCCCGCAGCAGCGGCGTGAGGTCGAGCGTGATATAGTTTCCGACGGGCTTTCCGAGCGCGTGCGCCGCCTGATCGTCCGTCACGGCAACGCTCGTCACGCGGCAGCCGCGGCGGAATACCGTCCGGTGGTCCACGCCGCGGAGCTTTTTCTTCTCCCCGCCGCGCCACAGCTCGTGCGCCTCCATGGCAAGGTCCGTGCGCCGGATGAGCATTTTGCACCGTCTCCTCTCACTAAATCTTGTTTTCTGCGCTTATTTTGGCCACAAAGTTTTGTGTCATTCAAAAAAATCAAAAAAATGCGAAAAAATGCTTGCAATTTCTTGCATTCTTTGCTAAAATACCATTCTGCACGGTGGATTTTTTGTCCGCCGGCGCGAATTCCAACCGGAGGAGGTGTTTGGTTTGCCGAATATTAAGTCTGCCAAGAAGCGCGTTCAGGTGTCTGGTGTGCGTAATGAGCGCAACAAGGCCGACAAGTCCGCACTGAAGACCGCACTCAAGAAGTTCGAGGCGGCTGCCGCTGAAGGCAATCGCACCGAGGCCGAGAGCGCTTACAAGGTCGCAGTGAAGTCTGTCGATAAGGCTGCTGCTAAGGGTATTCTGCACAAGAATAACGCCGCGCACAAGAAGAGCGCGCTGACCCTGAAGCTCAACAGCATTGGCTAATCGAGCAAAAATGGGAGCCATCCGATAGGATGGCTCTTTTTTTTGTACCCCGAAAGGGGGGATTGGGTTTTCCGCGCTTTGCGCGGAGTGGGGAGTGCAGCGCGTGACGCTGCTGCCAGTCAAAGGGGGGATTCTCTTTCCGAAGAGAATCCCCCCTTTGGAACCCCCAGAGAAAGGCGAGGGGACACCCCTCGACCCCGCACATTGCGGGATTGGGGCTTGAACGACCTTTTTGCCTGCGGAATGCACTGCGGTGTACATGGCTTCGCCATGAATCCCTGCGATTCGCTGCCGGGATCAACCGCGCCCTACTCCGTGGGGCGCGAGTGACGGTGGCTGGTCCGCCGGTGCCTGCGGGGCCGCGCGGCATTGCTTCGCTCGCCGCGTGGCGAGGGGTGCGCTGCTGACTTGAGGGATAGGGTGCCTGCGGGCGCGGCATTGCCTTCGGCTCGCCGCGGGTGGATGAAACAGATGTTGCAATCTGTCGGAATTTATGGTACGGTAACAATAGGGTGCTGCACGAACGGCAGGCGGTTGGCTACATCCTCCGAGAGGAGGTGGTAGATATGCCTATTACGATCACGTTACATATCTTTGGATGTGTTATCACGATCCGTATAAAAGGTGAAAACCGCCACCCTGGCCGGTGACGGTTTCATTTGAAATTCTTCACTTAACCAAGGGCTGACCGCTTGTCGCAGCGCCCTTCTATGCTTATTATAGCAAATTCTCCCGCGCTGTCAAGCGGCGGGTGTTTTTATTTGATCTCCTGCTCCAGATCGTGAAACCACTCCGGGCAAAAGAACTCGTCCACGGTGATCCCAAGCCCGTCGCAGAGCTTTTTGATCGTTGCCACGGTGGTCGTATGATTTCGCCCGCTGACGATATTATTCAGCGTGGACTGCGTAATCCCGCTGAGGATGCTCAGGCGGTTGATCGTGATATCCCGCTCTCCGCACAGTTCCAGAATCCGGCGGCGCACCGCTTCGCCCACGGTCATAACGATCACCCCGCTTTCTTTTCATAAAGAATACTGATTTTCTCTTGAAAAGATTAACTCTTTTGAGTTAAAATAACCGCAAAGGGTTAAGGAGGGATCACAAATGGTCGATTACAAGAAAATCTACCACCTGCTGTTCAACACTATGACTGACGCATTGGAAAAAATCGACGACCAAAACTACGGCGATGCAAGGGACATCCTCATCGCCGCCCAGCAAAAAGCCGAAGAGATCTACATCAACTCCGAAGATTGAAATCACGGCGGCGAGCGAAGCAATGCCGTACCGCACCCGGCAAGAAGCACCTCAAAGCGGCGAGCCGAAGGCAATGCCGCGCCGCAGCGCACCGGGGAGGATAATCCAAAAAGGAGGGGCAAAGCCCCTCCCTTTTGGTCGTTGGGGGTGCAGGGGCGAAATCGAAACGCCCCTGCCGTTCTCTTAGGGGATCAAAAGGGGACCTTCTCTCACGCGAGAGAAGGTCCCCTTTTAACGTATGCACCAGATTTACAGATACTTCTGCATGCCGTCGGTGGCGAGGGCGGGGTCGCCGGAGACGGAGATGGTGAACTTGACGCCCGTGGCGTTGCTGAAGCGCTCCAGCTCGTTGAGGAAGTCGTCAGCCGCCTGGTTGCATTCACCGCCGGTGATCTTGAACAGGTTGTCGATAAAGATGTGGGAAATATCGTAATTGCCGGCGTACAGACCGAACAGGAAGCCGCGCAGGGCCTCGTAGTTGGACAGGTCGTATTCGTAGGCAGAGATCAGACGAACGTGATAGTGCAGGTCAAAGGTCATGGTAGACTTTGCTTCGACGCAGACGACGCTGCCGTTATCCTCCTGCGCAGTGGTATTGATCATTTCGATCAGCTTCTTGGTCTTACCGGTGCCCTTTTCACCCATGATGAGTCTGACCATAGAAATCACTCCTTTCAATAGATCCCCGCCTCTTTTGCGGGGGATGGTCTTTCTGATGGCATCAGCATAGCATAAATGAAACAAATTTGCAATGCTGAATGGAAAGTTTCAGGTTTATTCAAAAAATTCAGCGCAGGCGCTTACGCAGCTCCTCGCCCATTTCCTCGTATCCGGGCTTGCCGAGCAGCGCGAACATGTTCTTTTTATAGGCCTCCACGCCCGGCTGGTCGAAGGGGTTGACGCCGAGGAGGTACCCGCTCAGCCCGCAGGCGTATTCAAAGAAGTAAATGAGCTGGCCCATCGTGCGGGCGTTGTTTTCATCGAGGTTCAAAATGATGTTCGGCACGCCGCCCTCGACATGGGCGAGCAGCGTCCCGTCCATGGCCTGACGGTTGATGAAGTCCATCGTCTTTCCCGCAAGGAAGTTGAGCCCGTCGCCATTCGCTTCGTCAAAGGGGACGACCATCTGCTGCTCCGCGGGCGCAAAGCGCACGACGGTCTCCATCAGCATGCGCTCGCCCTGCTGGATGTACTGGCCCATCGAGTGCAGGTCGGCGGTGAAGTCGACGCTCGCGGGGAAGAGGCCCTTTTCCTCCTTGCCCTCGCTCTCGCCGTAGAGCTGCTTCCACCACTCGGCCATGAAGCGGAACGCCGGCTCGAAGCAGGCGAGCAGCTCGATCTTCTTGCCCTGACGGTACAGCTCGTGGCGCATGGCGGCGTACTGCCAGGCGGGATTGCTGTAATCGCTGCGGGTGCAGAGGTCCATCATCTCCCGCGCGCCGGACATGAGCTCGTCTAAGTCGATGCCCGCGACGGCGATGGGGAGAAGGCCGACGGCGGTGAGCACGCTGTAGCGCCCGCCGATATTGTCGGGCACGACGAATTCCTCGTACCCTTCCTGATCGGCAAGACCCTTCAAAGCGCCCTTGTGCGCGTCGGTCGTGGCGTAGATGCGCTTGGCCGCGCCCTCCTTGCCGTACTTTTTCTCAAGCATTTCGCGGAAGAAGCGGAACGCGACGGCAGGCTCGGTCGTCGTGCCGGACTTGGAGATGACGTTGACGGAAAAATCATCGTCGCCGATAAGCTCCGTCACCTCGCACAGCGCGTCGGAGGATAAGCCGTTGCCGATGAAGTAGATGTTCGGCGTGGACTTCTTTTTTAAGTTATAGTTCGGCGAGCACAGGCACTCGATCACGCCGCGCGCACCGAGGTAGCTGCCGCCGATGCCGATGACGACGAGCGCCTTGGAATCGCTCTGGATCTTCTTCGCCGCGGCGCGGATGCGCGTGTACTCCTCGCGGTCGTAGTCGCGCGGGAGCGTGACCCAGCCGATAAAATCAGAGCCCTTGCCGCCGCCGTTTTGCAGCCAGTTCGCCGCGCGCTCCAGACGCGGGCGCAGCGCCGCCTCGTAGGGAAGGGGAAGGAACGACGCGGCATGGGATACATCGATTGACAGCATAGAAAAGGCCTCCTGCGAATCAAAATTTCTTGTCTGCATTGTAGCACACGGCCGGGAAAGAAACAAGCGCAAAGCGCCGAAAAGCGGGGAACAGACGTTCGCTTTTTTGCCGCAGGCGGGCGAAAACTGTGGAAAGCGGCAAAAGACGGCGCGCTTTAGTGCTCCATCTTTGTAAAGTGCGTGCATTTACTGTCACGCAGTATTGTGTTATCGTGTTACCACACTAAATCAAACGGCCGGGCGCCGGACAAAATCAGGAGGAAGAAACGATGAAAAAATTCTTAGCAATGGCGCTTGCCGCCGTGATGGTACTGGCCCTTGCCGCCTGCGGCAGCAAGAACGACACCGCCGACGATACCGGTGATGCGCAGGACGCGCAGGGCGGCGAGACGCAAAAGCTGATCGTCGGCTTTGATGCCGAGTTCCCGCCGTTCGGCTTCATCGCCGCCGACGGCACGTACGACGGCTTTGACCTCGCCATGGCCAAGGAGCTGTGCGCGCGCCTCGGCTGGGAGTACGAGGCCGTGGCCATCGACTGGAACAGCAAGGACGCCGAGCTCTCCAGCGGCACGATCAACTGCATCTGGAACGGCTTTACCTACACCGGCCGCGAAAATGACTACACGTTCTCCGACCCCTATGTGGATAACTCCATCGTGATGGTCGTGAAGGCCGACAGCGGCATCACCTCGCTCGCGGACCTCGCCGGTAAGAGCGTGATGGCGCAGGCCGCGTCCTCCGCGGTCGACGCGATCAACGAAAACGAGGACTTCAAGGCGTCGCTCAAGGAGGTCGTGGAGCTGGGCGACTACAACATGGGCTTTATGGACCTCGCCCAGGGCACGGTGGACGCCGTGGCCGCTGACCTCGGCGTTGCGCAGTATCAGATCGCGAACAACGACGGCGACTATGTTATCCTCGACGAGCCCCTCTCCACCGAGCAGTACGCCATCGGCTTCCTCAAGGGCAACACCGAGCTGCGCGACGCGGTGAACGCCGAGCTTCTCAAGATGGCCGAGGACGGCACCATGCTGGAGATCGCGCAGAAGTACGTCGATCAGGGTCTCGTGCTCGACAGCCTGTGCCTCATCAACAAGTAAAAACGTTTAAACGTTTACCTCGGGCGACTGTAAAAACCAATTATAACTCATAGGTGCCCATCCTCTTCTCAGGGAGGGAGCGGGGGCGAAAGCCCCCGCTTTTTCCCGCTTATGACCGAATAAGGGAGAATCATTCCATGACTGTATCCACGATGCTTTCGCTATTATCCGAGGGCTTTGTCACATCGCTTTTGATCTTCGTGCTGACGCTGCTATTCTCGATGCCGCTGGGCCTTGCGGTGATGTTTGGCCGCCGCAGCAGATTGACGCCGCTGCGCGGCTTCATCAAGGCGTATATCTCCATCATGCGCGGAACGCCGCTGATGCTGCAGCTGATGGTCGTCTTCTACGGGCCGAAGCTCCTGCTTGGCGTCACGGTGCCGGGCAACTGGCGCTTCACGGCGGTCATCGTCGCGTTTGTCATCAACTACGCGGCGTATTTTGCCGAGATCTACCGCGGCGGCATCGAGTCCATCCCGCGCGGGCAGTATGAGGCCGCGCAGGTGCTGGGCTATACCAAGGCACAGACATTTTTCAAGATCATCCTGCCGCAGATGGTCAAGCGCGTCATCCCTGCGGTGACGAACGAGGTCATCACGCTGGTGAAGGACACGTCGCTCGCGTCCGTCATTGGCACGGTGGAGATGTTCACGCGCGCCAAGCAGATCGTTGCCTCGCCGAATACGCCGGGCATGCTGGCGCTGGTGGCGGCAGGTGTCTTCTACTATGTCTTCAACTATGTGGTCGCCTTCGCCATGGAAAAATGGGAGCAGGCGCTGCGCTATTACCGCTAAAGGGAGGGGAGAGCAATGGCAGTTTTTGAAATGCAGAACGCCAGAAAGGCGTTCGGCGCGCTCGAAGTCTTAAAGGGCGTGTCGCTCAAGGTGGAAAAAGGCGAGGTGGTGTCGATCATCGGCCCCTCGGGCGGCGGCAAGTCGACGATGCTGCGCTGCGCGACGCTGCTCGAAACGATGGATTCCGGTACGCTCGCGTATGGCGAAAACGTCGCCGCGCGCGAGGAAAACGGCAAAAGCGTCTACGCCGGAAAAGCCGCGCTCGCGCAGGTGCGGCGGCAGTTCGGGCTGGTGTTCCAGCAGTTTGACCTCTTCCCGCACTACACAGTGCTGAAAAACGTCTGCGACGCGCCGATCTCGGTGCAGAAGCGCGATAGAGCCGAGGTCGAGGCCGAGGCCATGGCGCTGCTCGACAAGATGGGTTTGCAGGGCAAGGAAAACGCCTACCCCTATCAGCTCTCGGGCGGGCAGCAGCAGCGCGTGGCCATTGCCCGCGCGCTCGCGATGAAGCCGGAAATCCTCTTTTTCGACGAGCCGACCTCCGCGCTCGATCCGCTTTTGACCGGCGAGGTGCTGCGCGTCATCCGCTCTCTTGCCGACGAGCACATGACGATGGTCATCGTGACGCACGAGATGCCCTTTGCCCGCGCCGTGAGCGACCGCGTCGTGTTCCTCGACGGCGGCGTCATCGTGGAGCAGGGCAGCCCCGAGCAGGTCTTCGGGAACCCGCAGCAGCAGCGCACGAGGGAATTTCTGCGCTCGTACCGCGAGACGGACGGCGCTCAGAAACAGGAATAGTACTTCACAAGAAGGTCCACCACCGCGCCGTAGCTCTGTGTGCCGAGACTGTCGCCGTAGGATCTGATCATTTTGTCGTTGAGCGACTGCGTGACCGTCGCGGTCAGGCCCTTGAACTGCGCCCAGTAGGCGCTGTTGGCGCGAAGGTCTGAAAGGACCTCCGCGGGCAGCGAATCACGCACGGCCTGCCAGGCCTCGCGGTCGGCGCGGTACAGGGCGTTCGAGAGGTGGATGTAGCCGAGCAGCCAGCCCGCGTAGTTGTAGTCCGCGTTATCGCAGCGCGTACAGGCAAGGACCGCGAGGAAGTTGCACTGCTGCTCGGACGTGATGCCGCGCTGGTGCGCAAGCTCATGCGCGCAGGTCGAGGCGAGCAGCATCGCGGGGGAGTCCATGTTCACGTTCGACTCGCCCGTGAAGGGGGCGTAGAAGCCCGTGAAGTTCATCGCGCTCATGATCCTGGAGAAGTAAACGCCTTTTGGCTTCTGGTCGGGCATGTTGAGCAGGGGAAACTCATCGTAGAGGCAGTCGTAGACCTGATCGGCATAGTCGAGGATGTCCTGCCGGTCGGCGGTGAAAACGCCGTCCGCGTCGCGCGTGACCTGCTGCGACGCGAGCGTCAGGGCGTTTGCGAAGTAGCGCGTGACGCGCAGAAGGTCCTCATACGCGACGGGCTCGGGCGTGAGGTCGGTCATGTCGCAGAAGTCGTCCGCGTAATAGTTCACGCCCCAGAGGAGCGAAAAGGCGGCGTAGACCGTGAGCGCAAGGTCCGCGGCAAAGAGCGCGCAGCGATAGGCTGCGCGCCATTTTTTGCGCGATTTCACAAGATAGCGCACCATCAGGAAGAGCAGCACGACCACCGTGACCGCCGCGAGCACGTATAAAAGCTCCGCGACCGAGAACGGCAGCGCCGCGCACGCGCGGCCCATCCGCTGCTCGAGCGGCAGCGTTACATCGTAGACCCAGACGTTTGCCGCCGGACGGTGCGCGCACAGCGCGTAAAACAGCGCAAGGACTGCGCCGCAGGCAAGGAGCCAGCGGTGCAGTCCTTTGTTTTGCTGATAAAATGCTTTCAGCGCTTTCATGCGGGATCAGTCCTTTTTCTCTCCGGGGGCGGGCAGGGGATCGAACAGCTCCTCCGTCGCGCCCTTTTTCTCAAGGCTGCGGTTCGTGAACCAGTTCACGAGCGAGCTGACGCAGGCAAAGATGGGCACGCCCAGGAACATGCCGAGCACCCCGCCGAAGCCGCCGCCCACCACGATGGCCACGATGACCCAGAAGCTCGAAATGCCGGTGGATTTGCCGAGGATCTTGGGCCCCAGAATGTTGCCGTCGAACTGCTGGAGGGCGATGATGAAAATGATGAAGTAAAGGCACTGCTTGGGGCTGACGAGCAGGATGAGGAACGCGCTCGGCACCGCGCCGAGGAAGGGGCCGAAGATGGGGATGATGTTCGTCACGCCGACGAACACCGAGATGATCGGCGTATAGGGGAACTTGAAGATCGAGCAGCAGATGAAGCAGAGAATGCCGATGATGAGCGAATCGAGCAGCTTTCCGCGCACGAAGCCGCTGAAGATGCGGTCGGCCTCGGACACGGCGCGCAGCGTGCGGCGGTAGGGCGTTTCGGGCAGGATCGCGTAGAGAATCTTTTTCGACTGGCGGGCGAAGCCCTCCTTGCGCGCAAGAAGATAGACCGAGATCATCATGCCGATGAGCAGGTTTTTAAGGAAGATGACCACGCTCCAGATGCCGCCCGTCACGGCCACGATCGCGACCTGCGCCTGCGGGATGACGGTGTCGGTGATCCACTTGACGAGCTTATCGTAGTAGCCGTTGAGCGCGGAAAGGACCTGATCGGAGAACACGTCGTTTGAAAAGAGCGTATCGTTCTGCACGAGCGCGTTGACCCAGTTGTAAACGGTCTTGTAGTAGCTTTCAAAGTTGGCGGCGAGGGTCTTTGTGCTCTCCACCAGCTCGGGGATGAGGATGCTGAACATGAGATAAATGAGCGCGAGCACGACGATCCACGTGACAAGGATGCTCAGCCCTCGCGTGAGCGAGGACTTCACCTTCGGCAGCGCCTTTTCGATAAGATTGCCGAAATAGTCCACGATCGGCGCAAGAAGGTAGGCGAACACCAGCCCGTAGATGACCGGCGAGAGGACGCTCATGAGCTTGTCGGCAAAATCCAGCAGCACGCGGCTCTGGAAAAACGTGTCGTAAAAGACGAGCACCAGACAGGCTGAGGCGACGAGCGTGACGCCGAGGTGCAGGTAGGTCTTGTGATTTTTCATGGGCATCCCCCTTTGGGCAAAGAGCGTTAAATGACTGCTAAATTAAGCTTACTATTTTTTGCCGGGAATTGCAACCGCTCATCACCTGTGTTATGATATTCTTTACCATCTGTTAATAAAGACCGTCGTATCTTTTTTAACAGGATCCCGCTGGCCGGTATGGCGTTTTTCGCTCTGCCGGTCAGATGTTATGAAGAGCAAAAATGAGGAGGACCTATGGACAAAAAGCTGCTCTTTATCGTCAATCCCCGCGCGGGAAAGACCAAGTCCCGCGCGCCGCTGTTCGACGCGGTGTCGATCTATTCCGAAGCAGGCTATCTCGTCTCCGTGCGCATGACCTCGTACCGGGGCGAGGCGACGGAGCTTGCCGAGGAGCTGGGCGCGGACTATGACCTTGTCGTGTGCCACGGCGGCGACGGCACGCTCAACGAAACGGTGAACGGCGTGATGCGCATCCCGCGAGAAAAGCGCCCCGCGGTGAGCTATCTGCCCGGCGGCAGCACGAACGACTTTGCCGCAAGCCTGAATATTTCCTCAGACCCCGCCGAGGCGGCGCGCTCGGCCATGCGCCTACGGCCGCGCGAGCTGGACGTCGGCAGATTCGGCGAGCGCAACTTCGTCTATGTCGCGTCGTTCGGCGCGTTCACGAAAACGACCTACACCGTCCCGCAGGACATCAAAAATGTGTTCGGCCACTTTGCCTACATGCTCGACGGCGTGAAAAACCTCGACACGCTCTGCCCCTACCGCATGAAGATCACGGCGGACGGGGAGGTGTTCGACGGGGAATATCTCTTCGGCGCGATCAGCAATTCGACGTCGATCGCGGGGCTGATGAAGCTCTCGCCCGACGAGGTTTCGTTCGACGACGGGCGCTTTGAGCTGCTGCTCGTGCCCGTGCCGCGCACGCCCGCCGCGATGCAGGCGCTCATCCTCGCGCTCATCAACAAGGACTACTGCAATTCCGAGGGACTTATCTTCCGCCATGTCCGCCATGTCACGGCCGAGACGGCCGAGGACATCCCCTGGACGCTCGACGGCGAATACGATCCCGGCGCGCCGCTCGTTGAGATCGGCATTGAGGAAAACGGCGTAACGATGATGCTTTGATCGGGGAAAGCGATCGGCACATATTAAAAAAGAAAGGCGTCTCCCACGGGGGGACGCCTTTTTCTGCCTTTTGTGTCAAATGAGAATTTATGCGCCAATTCTGACAACTTTATTTTGCCATGACTGACAAGGGTTGTCACATTGACAAATCGTGCCAAACGCGGCAAAATGGCAAAAGCGGCAAAATGACGGAATTTGCGCGCGGGAGGGTCCGGCGCGGCGGGGAAATTTTAGTCTATCCGACTAAAGTTTCTTTTTTTCGCGCCGGATGCGAAAAGTGGAACGGCGTTTGCTTATGAAAGAGCACCACATAGAGAATAGTGAACAAGACCCTCCCCTTCATGGGGAGCGGCCATCGATGAAAGGAGATTCTATCATGATTCAAAAGGGAGATCCGCTGAACCTCACGGGTAAGGTTGCTGTTATTACGGGTGCCGGCTCCGGCATCGGCCTGGGCGTTGCCCAGATGCTCTCCGCCTACGGCGCGAGCGTCGCCATCGTGGATGTGAGCCCCAAGTCCGAGGCTGCCGCGCAGGAGCTGCGCGACGTCGGCCGCGATGCCGCCTTCTTCCAGTGCGACGTGACCAACGAGCAGAGCGTCATCGACACGGTCAAGGCCATCGTCGATAAGTTCGGCCGCATCGACATCCTGCACAACAACGCGGGCGTGACCGTCCGTAAGTCCATCGACCAGCTTGAGGAGAAGGAGTGGGACTTCGTTCTTGACGTGGGTCTCAAGGGCCTGTTCCTCATGAGCAAGCACGTCATCCCCGAGATGCGCAAGGTCGGCGGCGGCTCCATCGTCAACACCGGCTCCGGCTGGGGTCTCAAGGGCGGTGATCAGGCTGCCGCGTACTGCGCCGTCAAGGGCGGTATCGTCAACGTGACGCGCGCCATGGCCATCGACCACGGCAAGGACAACATCCGCGTCAACTCCATCAACCCCGGCGACACCGTCACCGCGATGATGATCAGCGAAGGCCGCCAGACCGGCGAGATCAAGAGCGATGCCGATATCGAAGCGTTCCTCAAGTCCTGCGGCAGCGGCCGTCCGCTCGCCCGCATCGGCCAGCCCGAGGACATCGCCAAGGGCGTTCTGTTCCTCTGCTCCGACCTTGCTTCCTGGGTCACGGGCGCGGCGCTCGTCGTGGACGGCGGCGGCATTGCCTGATAAACGAATCTGATTTTTTGAAATAGACAGAAAGGACGACTGTAATGAGTGTGAAAGGCTTCAAGAGCCATCCTTACATCCCCAACTCCGTTCCCGAGGTGGAGCAGGAGATGCTGCGTGAGATCGGCCTCACCTCTCTCGAAGAGCTGCACGAAGAAGTGCCCGACGAGATCATTCTGAAAGACAACATGAACCTGCCCGAGGCGTTCGGCTCGGAGTACGAGCTGCGCCGCCACGTGGAAAAGCTCCTCAAGAAGAACAGCTCCTGCGCGGATAACCTCAACTTCCTCGGCGCGGGCTGCTATCAGCACTATGTCCCCGCCATCTGCGACGAGATCAACGGCAAGGGCGAGTTCCTCACCGCTTACGGCGGCGAGAGCTACAACGACTTCGGCCGTTTCCAGAGCCTTTTCGAGTATGAGAGCCTGATGGCAGAGCTGCTCGACATGGAAGTGGTCAACGTCCCGACGATGGACTACGCCCAGGCCGCGGCGACCGCCATCCGCATGGGCTCCCGCGTTGCCAAGCGCACCGGCGTGCTCGTGCCCGCCTCCATGGACCGCGAGAAGCTCGCCGTCATCAAGAACTACTGCACGCCCGACCTCCAGATCGAAGAGGTCAAGTGCGACGACAAGACCGGCTGCGTCGATCTTGCCGACCTCAAGGCCAAGCTGAACGACTCCATCGGCGTTGTTTACTTCGAGAACCCCAACTACTTCGGCGGCCTGGAGATCAGCGCCCGCGAGATCGCGAACGCCGCGCACGACGCGGGTGCTCAGTGCGTCGTTGGCGTCGACCCCATCTCCCTCGGCGTTGTCGCTGTCCCGCACAGCTACGGCGCGGACATCGTCTGCGGCGACCTGCAGCCGCTCGGCATCCACATGAACTACGGCGGCGGTCAGTCCGGCTTCATGGCCACGATGGACGATCCGACCTACGTTCTCGAGTTCCCGTCCCGCCTGTTCGGTATCTGCCGCACCAACACCGAGGGCGAGTACGCCTTCGCCGACGTTGCGTATGACCGTACTTCCTTCGGCCACCTGCGCGACAAGGCCAAGGAGTACGTCGGCACGCAGACCGCCCTCTGGGGCATCACCGCCGGCGTGTACCTTGCCACCATGGGCCCCAAGGGCATGCAGGAGGTCGGCGAGACCATCATGCAGAACGCCCAGTACGCCGCCCAGAAGCTCGCGGCCCTGCCCAATGTCTCCCTGCGCTTCTCGGCGCCGTTCTTCAAGGAGTTCGTTCTGGACTTCAATAAGACCGGCAAGACGGTCAAGGAGATCAACAAGGCGCTGCTTGAAAAGCACATCTTCGGCGGCAAGGATCTCTCCCGCGACTTCCCCGCGCTCGGCCAGTGCGCCATGTACTGCGTGACGGAGGTCCACACCAAGGAGGATATCGACACGCTCGTTTCCGCGCTGAGCGAGATCCTGGGCTGAAAGGAGAGGAAAGAACATGAAAAAGATCGATAGAAGTTCCAAGGTCCGTACCGGATTCCATCAGGCCAAGTGGGACGAGCCTGTTATTTTCGAGCTGAGCCAGCGCGGCGAGCGCGGCATCCTGGTCAACAAGGCCGACCCGAAGGTCGCCGAGGCGGTGGAGGGCGTGAACGCGCTGCCCGAGTTCCTCAAGCGCAAGGAGGCTCCCGCTCTTCCTGAAATTTCCCAGCCCCGCGTGCTGCGCCACTACTCCCGCCTTGCGCAGGAGACCCTCGGCGCCGACGTGAACATCGAGATCGGCCAGGGCACCTGCACCGTCAAGTACAGCCCCAAGGTCAACGACCAGCTCGCGAACCTCCCGCAGATGCGCGAGATGCACCCCCTGCAGGACGAGAGCACCTGCCAGGGCATCATGGAGATCATGTACAATACCGGCAAGTATATGTGCGAGATCTCCGGCATGGACCGCTTCTCCTTCCAGCCCAGCGGCGGCTCCCAGGGCATCCTGGGCATGGCGTCCCTCGTGTACGCCTACTATAAGTCCCGCGGCGAGGAAAAGGAGCGCAACGAGATCATCACCACGATCTACTCCCACCCCTCGGATGCAGCCGCCCCCCACGTCAAGGGCTTCAAGATCATCTACCTGCACCCGGACGAGAACGGCTATCCCGACTACGAGGCATTCAAGGCGGCTGTCAACGAGCACACCGCGGCCTTCTTCGTCGCGAACCCCGAGGATACCGGCGTTTACAACAAGAACGTTCTGAAGTTCACGAAGCTCGTGCACGAGCACGGCGGCCTGTGCGCTTACGACCAGGCGAACGCCAACGGTCTTCTCGGCGTGACCCGCGCGCGCGACGCCGGCTTTGATATGTGCTTCTTCAACCTGCACAAGACCTTCTCCACCCCGCATGGCTGCGGCGGCCCCGCCTGCGGCGCCGTCGGCTGCTCGAAGGAGCTCGAGAAGTTCCTGCCCGCGCCGCTGATCGGCTTTGACGGGGAGAAGTACTTCTACGACTACGAGACCACCAATAACCCCTCCGCTATCGGCAAGATCCGCGAGTTCAACGGCGTTGCGCCGGTCGTGCTCAAGGCCTATGCCTGGATCCGCTCCCTCGGCCCCGAGGGCCTCTATCAGGTCGCGAAGACCGCGGTGCTGAACAACAACTACATGTTCAAAAAGCTCATGGAGCTGCACTGCGTGGACGCGCCCTACATCCCCGGCAAGCAGCGCATCGAGCAGTGCCGCTACACGCTCGAGACCCTCGCCAAGGAGACCGGCGTCGGCACGGCGGACGTTCAGCGCCGCATGATGGACTTCGGCATGCACTATTGGCAGAGCCACCACCCCTATTACGTTCCCGAGCCGATGACCCTCGAGCCGACCGAGACCCCGTCCAAGGAGGACATCGACGAGTACATCGAGACGCTCAAGTACGTCTTCAACGAAGCGTACACCGATCCTGAAAAGGTCAAGAACGCGCCGTATCAGAGCGTGTGCCACCAGCTCGACGAGTCCAATATGGACGATCCCGAGCAGTGGGCCGTGACCTGGCGCTGCTATCTGCGCAAGTTCCAGTGAAAACTTTAGGGCTGATCGTAAATCCCATTGCAGGGATGGGCGGCAGCGTAGGACTCAAGGGCACCGATGGCGTGGCGGCGGAAGCCGCCCGCCTCGGCGCCGTCCGGCATTCCGGGGAGCGCGCGGAGATCGCGCTCCGGGAGCTTCTGCCGCTCAAGGACGAGCTGACGGTCCTGTGCGCGGGCGGGGAGATGGGCGAATCGCTCGTCAAAAGCTTAGGCTTCCCCAACGTAGAGCGCGTCTATGAGACCGGAGCGGAAACGACCGCGGACGATACGAAGCGCGCCGCGCAGGCGATGAAGGGCGCGGATCTGCTGCTCTTCGCCGGCGGCGACGGCACTGCGCGCGACGTTTATGCGGCCCTGGGGGACAAGGCGGTCGCCATCGGCATTCCCGCGGGCGTGAAGATCCATTCCCCCGTGTATGCCATCCGCCCCGAAGCGGCGGGCAGGCTCGCGCTCAAATACCTTGAGGGCCGCTGCCGCCATACCTACGAGGCCGAGGTCGTCGATATCGACGAAGCGGCCTACCGCGACGGGCGCGTGAGCACGAGCCTTTACGGCTACCTCACCGTGCCCGACGAGCGCGATTACATGCAGCACGGCAAGGCCCCCTCGCCCGTGAGCGAGCACGCCCAGCAGTGCGCCATCGCCGACGAGATGATCGACCGCTTGAAGCCCGATACCTACTATCTTGTCGGTCCCGGCTCCACGACGCGCACGCTGATGGATGAGCTGGGCCTTCCCGACACGCTCATCGGCGTGGACCTCATCTGCGACAAAAAGCTCGTGCAGTCCGACCTCAGTGAAGCGGACATTTTAAAGCGGCTCGATGAGAAGCCGACACATTTGATCTTAACGCCGACCGGCGGACAGGGCTACCTGCTCGGCCGCGGCAACCAGCAGCTCAGTGCGGAGGTCATCCGCCGCATTGGGAAGGAGAACCTTCACGTTCTCGCCACAAAGGAGAAATTATTCCACCTCCGGGGTCGCGCCCTACTGGTGGACACCGGCAGCGAAGCGGTGGACAAAATGCTCTGCGGATACATCCGCGTGATCGTGGATTATCAGGAGGAGCAGATGTGCCGCATCGCGACGGAATAATATAAAAAATACGCACTATGAAGAAAAGGAGAACAGGATCATGTTGAAACAGGATTACCATTTCGAATCCCGCGCACTTTATCCCGAGCTCAAGGGCAAGCGCGTCGT
>JAYABH010000018.1:0-65194 GCA_037343695.1 bacterium
CCGGGTCGGGCTCGGCCTTGAAGCAGTCGTGGTCCATCCACATCTGATAGATGCGCCCCTCGACCTGCTGGGGCTCATACACTTTCGGTAATTCTTTCATTGGCTTTCTCCTATCTTTTGAACAGTATTGCTCTTATTTGATATAAAAAACGCCCCGAGCAGTATTTCTGCTCAGGGCGATCATGGACCGTGGTACCACCTGAATTTCCGCAGTCTGCGGACGCTCGCGGCTCTGTAACGGGAGCTCCCGGCCGGCTTACTGTTCTTTCAGCGCGGCGGCTCCGAGGCGACTTCCCCGCATCCTTCACAGGGGCTTGCACCGACCGCCCCTTCTCTTCGCTTTCAGATGCAGATACTGCTCCTCTTCTTCGCTTACTGCACTGCATCATACCGTTTTTTGCGCCGCTTGTCAACTCATTTTGAGGATTTCCTTCTTCAGCCGCGCGATGATGCGCTTCTCGAGCCGCGAAATATAGCTCTGCGAGATACCCATGCGGTCGGCGACCTCCTTCTGCGTCTTTTCCTCCCGCCCGCCAAGGCCGAAGCGCAGTGTGATGATCTCCTTCTCCCGCGCGCTGAGCGTGTTGACCGCGTCGAGCAGGAGCTGGCGGTCCACGTCGTCCTCGATGGGCTTCATGACCATATCCTCGTCGGTGCCCAGAATGTCGGAGAGCAGCAGCTCGTTGCCGTCCCAGTCGGTGTTGAGCGGCTCGTCGAAGCTCACCTCGGACTTCTGCGGCGCGGTCTTGCGCAGGTGCATGAGAATTTCATTTTCGATGCAGCGCGAGGCGTAGGTCGCAAGCTTGATATTCTTGTCGCTGCGGTAGGTGTTCACCGCCTTGATGAGCCCGATCGTACCGATGGAAATGAGGTCCTCGATGTTGATGCCGGTATTTTCAAACCGGCGCGCGATATAGGCTACGAGCCGCAGGTTGCGCTCGATGAGCGTGCGGCGCACGCTCTCGTCGCCCGCGTCCATGCGCGCGATGAGCGCCGCTTCCTCCTCCCGCTCGAGCGGCGGTGGGAGCGTGTCGCTGCCGCCGATATAGAAGATGCCCCGCCGCGCGATCAGCCCATGGTCGATGAGCCAGAAGCGCAGCCTACGCCACAGCCGTTTGAGCATTGCTCTCCCTCCTTTCGCTGCCCTCGCACCACAGTCCCGCGTAGGCCCCGCCGTCGCCGAGGGGGTGCTCCGCGAGCGCAATGGCGCGCGGACCGAGTGTTTTTCCGTCAACCGTTATTCCTTCACAGCGCAGCAGCGGCAGTGTTCCGTCCGCCATGCCGACGCTGCAATACGTGATGCGCGGCAGCGCCGCGATCTCCTCTTCGCCGATAAGCTCCCCCAGCGCATGCCGGTCGATGACCGGCACGCCAAGTCCCGTCGCCGGGTCCGTGAGGCTGTTGCCCGTGTCGCGCAGCAGCCGCACGCGGACGGTCCTGCCGCGGTATGTAAGCGTCACGTCCGCCGTCTCCGGTCCCGTGCGCGCCGCGCCATAGCGGAACACGACGGAAAGCAGCGCATACGCCGTTCCCGCCGCCAGCAGGAAAACGCCCCACGGCAGTTTTGCCGTCACCACGCCGCGCGCAAGCCGCTCCACCGAGCCGAAGCTTCTTCCCAGCAGCATCACAATGCCCGCAAGACCGCACGCGGAGAGAAAAAACAGCAGCGTCAGCTTGACCGCCCGCCCGCTGCCGCGATACGCCGCCGCGCCCATCAGCGCGAGCACCGGCAGCAGCAGAATAAGCCCGTGCGGCAGCGCCGGCTGCACCGCGGCATAGCCCGCGCCCACCGCCGCGCCGCAGAAAAGCCGCGCCCGCGCGACCGCCCGCCCCGCGAGCCGCGCCGCGCCGAACAGCAGCAGATAATCCACCAGAAAATTGAACGCAAACACGCTCTCCACGTAAACGACCATCGCGCACCTCCCTGACACGTCCCCCATTATAGCGGCGGCCGCGCCGGGAAAAGGGCGAAAACCGCCCGCGGTGATAAAAAGAAAGACGCCCCCCCCCGAGGTAAGGGGACGTCCTTTTCTGTCGTTTTCTGTTTGCGCTTACAGGTACGGAATGATCATCGACGCCACGAGCGACAAAATCATCACCACGACCAGCAGCACCGCGACGGCGCGCGTTCTCTTATTCATTGGGTTCCTCCCTTTCCAGAATTTTCCGGATGCCCTTCTCCGCCTTGGCGCGCGGCAGCATCACCTCGCGGCCGCAGCGTGTGCATTTGAGCTTGATGTCCATGCCCACGCGCGTCACGAGCCATATCTTTTCGCCGCAGGGATGCGGCTTCTTCATTTCGACCTTGTCGTTTAACCGGAGGTCCATGTGCTCACCCCTTGATCGCTTCCCAGTACTGCGCGGCGGCGCGCTCGACCTTATTGTCGCCGTAGCGGTAGTACTGCACGTTTTTGAGTTCGTCGGGCAGGTACTGCTGCCTGACCCAGTGGTTCGGGTAGGCGTGCGGGTACTTGTAGTGCTGCCCCTGTGCGCCGCCGGTCGAATCGGCGTGCACATTCTGAAGACAGCGCGGGAAGTTGCCGCTTTTGCCCGCCTTCACGTCCGCCCACGCGGCCCCGATGCCCTCGACCACGCTGTTGGACTTGGGCGCGGTGGCGAGCAGCACCGCCGCCTGCGCCAGCGGCAGCTGCGCTTCGGGAAGACCCAGCTGCATGGCGGTATCCACGCAGGCCTTGACGATGGCGACGGCCTGCGGATAGGCCATGCCCACATCCTCGCTCGCCGAGCACAAAAGCCGCCTGCACGGGGTCACAAGGTCCCCCGCTTCCAAAAATCTTGCAAGGTAGTGCAGCGCCGCGTCCGGGTCGCTGCCGCGCAGCGACTTCATCAGCGCGCTCGCGCAGTCGTACATCGCGTCGCCGCCCTTATCGTAGCGCATGGCGCTGCGCTGCGCGACCTGTAAAGCATCTTCGCTTTTCAGCAAAAGCTCCCCGTGGTCGACGTCCGCCGCCTCGTAGAGAAGCTCGCACGCGCTCACGGCCTTGCGCACGTCGCCGCCGCACTGCTGCGCGATCACGCGCGGCACGTCCTCTTCCCAGGAAAGCGGCAGCTCGCTGCGCCCCTTGAGGATGCCCAGCGCGCGCTCGACCGCCGGGACCGTCTCCTCTGCGCTGACGTTTTTGAACTCGAACACCGTCGAGCGCGAGAGCAGCGCGCCGTAGACGTAGAAATACGGGTTCTCCGTCGTGGACGCGATCAGCGTGATGGAGCCGTTTTCCATGAACTCGAGCAGGCTCTGCTGCTGCTTTTTGTTGAAGTACTGAATTTCGTCGAGGTAGAGCAGAATCCCGCCCGGCGCCATCATCGTGCCCACGTCGGAGATGATGCTTTTGACGTCCTGCAAGCTTGCTGTCGTCGCGTTCAGGCGATACAGGGTCTTGTTCGTGCGGTTCGCGATGATGTTGGCAATGGTGGTCTTTCCCGTGCCGGAGGGGCCGTAGAAGATCATGTTCGCGTTCGAGCCGGATTCGATGAGCCGGCGCAGCAGCGCGCCCTTGCCGAGCAGATGCTTCTGCCCCACGACCTCGTCGAGCGTCAGCGGGCGGATCTCATCCGCCAAAGGTCTCTTTTCACTCATATCAGTTGTTCCTGCTGCATTTTTCCGCGTCGATGGCCAGCACGACCATCAGCGCGCCCAGCGCGTCGCGCGGATCGTTCACGTCGATAACATAGGTATCCGTCCAGTGAAACAGCTCCTTCGAAATCGTCGCGATGCAGCCGCGGGACGCGCTGTCGATCGTGTAGTCCCACTCCATGAAGCTGCCGTTCACTTCCCAGTCGTTGCACTCGAGCGTGAAATGCGGGACGAAGAAGGAAACCTCCTTGCAGATGCAGCCGTAATACTGCTCGCCGATGTAAAACTCAAATTTGGGCAGGAACGTGAACACGCGCTGCTGCACGGTCCCGATGTGCTCGCCCGCCGGATTCAGGATGTGCAGGCAGTGACCCCAGGCGAGCTTTCCCTCGACCGTAAAGGCAATGCTGCCGTCCTCATGATAGATATCGTAGCTGTCGAACCACGAGAAAAAGCGCTGCTTGAATAAAAGGCGCATTCCATCCGCCTCCTTTTTCACAGATAGAATGATTATAGCACGTTTTTTCTTTGCTGCACAGACTTTTTGTGTCGATTTTTCCGCGCGCGTGTGCTATACTGTCGGCAGTATCAATAAACCGCAGGAGGTCCCGCCATGAAATCCAAAGCCGCCGTCCGCCGCATCATTGAGGAGCTGAAGGTCCTCTACCCCGACGCGCGCTGCTCGCTCGAATATCAGAAGGACTATGAGCTGCTTTTCGCCGTGCGGCTCTCCGCCCAGTGCACCGACGCGCGCGTGAACATGGTCACCCCCTCGCTCTTCGCCAAATTTCCGACGCTCGAGGCCTTCGCCAGCGCGAGCTACGAGGAGGTCGGCGAGGCGATCCGCTCCTGCGGGTTCTACAACACCAAATCGAAGGACCTCGTCGAGTGCGCGAAGATCCTGCTTGAAAAGCACGGCGGCAAAGTCCCCGGCACGATGGAGGAGCTTACCGCGCTCCCCGGCATCGGCCGCAAGACCGCGAACCTCATCCTCGGCGATATTTACCACGAGCCCGCCTACGTGTGCGACACGCACTGCATCCGCATCACGGGCCGTCTCGGCCTGACGGACGGCAGCAAGGACCCGCTGAGCGTGGAAAAGCAGCTGCGCCAGGTCCTCCCGCCCGAGGAATCGAGCGATTTCTGTCACCGCATGGTGCTCTTCGGGCGTGACACCTGCACCGCCCGCAAGGCAAACTGCGCCGCCTGCCCGCTCAAAAAGGACTGCGACTACGGCAAAACGCAGAAATAAGTAAAGGAGACTCCACCGCTGAAAAATAAAAAGGAGTAAGGTATTTTTTCGCCTTGCTCCTTTTCGTTCACCAAAGAAAATGCTTATTCAACGCTGTTATAGACTTCCATTCCAAAAATTTTTACGATCACCCCTTCAAGGTATTCCTCCCCATCTGTATCTCCTGTGCCCAGCCTGTGCACATCCTCTACCTGATACAGGATCGCACTATATACAACGGTGCCGCCGTCCTTCAGATACATGGGAATCGGGATCAGAAGAACGATCGCCAGCAAAACGCAAATGCCTATCATCACTTTCTTTTTCATGCGGTCATCCTCTCTTTTCCAATTTTCGCTCGCCTTGTATCTGTATAGACGCGAAAAATCACAAAATGTTCCGATATTTATAGCAAATAGTGCTTTTCTGTTTTTACAGGGTACTCGCCTGCTGCATTTTCCAAAAAGCAGTCAAAAAAGTAAACAAGCCCCGCGTGGCACACGGCACGCGGGGCTTGTTTTTCTTTCAGTTGTTGAATTCGTTGGGCGAGATGTACTTCGTCGTGCTCGTTGCGTAGCCGTTGCCGCGCTTGATGGTCATGTAGATCGTCTTTTCGCCGCCCTCGAGCTGGACATAGCACACGCCGTCCTCGTCGAACTTATCCGTCACATCGAGCGACTGGTCAAGGTAGTAGACCGTGACCGTGCCGTTCTCCTTTTCCTCGACCTCGGGCCAGTTGAGCTGGTCGAGGAGCTCCTCCTCCGTCAGCGGACGCTCCGTGCCGTCAGGCTCGAAGGCAACGCCACCGCCGCCCGTCTCGTGCTCGACGCCGTTCTTATCCGTGTAGAGCAGCGTATAGTGCCCGGGATCGACCGTGATGACCGCGTCGGTCTGGTCGCCCTTGAACCACAGCTGCACCGTGCGCTGGATGCCGCCGAGGTCCGAAGCGTACGCGACGCTGCCGAGCGCCAGCACGAGCGCGGCCGCAAGGCCGAGGGTCACGGCGCGGCGAAGCGCGCTCTTTTTCGTTTTCTGTTCCGTCATCTTCATTACCTCCGTCAGGGTGTCCGGGGAGGCATGCAGCGGCGCGAACGCGCGTTGGAATCTCTCTTTTTCTGTCATGCTTACTCCTCCAACATCGTTCTGAGCTTCGCCCTTGCGCGAAATAACCTTGTGCTGACGGTCTTTTCCGGAATGGCGAGCATCGAGGCGACCTCCGCGGTCGAGTACCCCTCGTAATAAAAGAGCAGCAGCGGCACGCGGTACTTTTTGTCGAGCGCCATCACGGCCTTGAAAAGCTCCTGATCGCTCTGCTGCTCAAAAGTCAGGGTCTCGGCGTAGTCGTCGATGTCCTCTGCCCTCCGCCACGGCGAGCGGAAGAGCATCTTGCAGCGATTGACGGTCACGCGGATCAGCCAGTTTTTGAGGTGGGCGTCGGATTCGAACGCCTTGTCCGTTTTGTACAGCTCTATCAACACGTCCTGCGTCACATCGTTTGCGTCGTCCGGGTTTTTCAGCCAGCCATAGGCCACGCGGTACACGGTGTCCATGTACCGCTCCGCAGCCTGGGCAAATGCTTCGTTTGAAAACATATATGTTTCTCTCCTTCAAGGCCTTACACCCTAACTGTGCGCAAGCGGGTCGATTTCTTTCACGCTTTTCCCATTTTCGCAAAAATTTTTCCGCCGCGCAGGCACGCCCCCGCCGCCGCGCTCATATACTGCCATAAGTCAAACCGATGCGGAGGGCGATCATATGGACCACAAAACGCAGACCATCATCGAAAAATTCCGGAAGAATCCCGCCATGGCGCAGGCCGTGCTCCAGTCCGGCGACGGCCAGCAGCTCATGCAGCTGCTCACCGCGCGCGACGGCGGCGCGGCGCTCGAGCAGGCCGCGCAAAACGCCGCCCACGGCGACACGAAGGACCTTGCCGCCATGCTCTCGGGCCTGATGCGCAGCCCGCAGGGCGCGGAGCTGATGCGGCGGCTAAACGACGCGGCGCAGAAGTAACGGACAGGATTGCGGCGAGAGGGGGCGTGGCGCATGAGCGAGTGGGAGGACAAACTGAATACGCTTTTGTCAGACCCCGGCGCCATGGCACAGGTCATGCAGATGGCGCAGAGCCTGTCGAAGCAGATGGGCGCGCCGGAGGGCGCTCCTCCGCCGGACGGCGTGGGCATGCCGCCGCCCGGTCCCGCGCCCGCCGCGCCCGCCGCACCGCCGTCACCGTCACCGCCGCCGCAGAGCGCTCCGCCGGGGGACCTTTCGGCGCTGCTCGGCAGCGTCGATCCCGCGATAATCCAGAAGCTCCTGCCCGTGCTCAGCCAGATGAACCGCCCGGAAAGCGGCGAGACCGCCGCTCTTCTCCGCGCGCTGCGCCCGTTTCTAAAGCCCGAGCGGCGCGACAAGGTCGAGCGCGCCGCGCAGCTCGCGCGGCTCATCCATCTTGCCAAAACATTTTTGCTGTCGCAGGAGGGCTGAGGGATGTATAACCGGTATCTTCGAAACGACGACGGCGTTTACACCCGCGTGCCCATGCAGGACGCGCCGCGTCAGGAAGCGCGCCGCGAACCGCCCCCGCGCGGCAGCGCGCCGCCTCCCCCGCCGCCCGAACCGCCGCGGGACGGCGCACCGAAGGAGGACCCGTCGCAGTTTTTCTCGCGTCTTCTCGACAAGCTGCCGCTCAAGGGCGTGGACAAGGCGGACCTTCTGCTACTCCTGATCCTTTTCTTTCTCTTTGAGGAAAAGGCCGACGACGAGCTTTTAGTCGCGCTGGGCCTTCTTCTCATTCTGTAGGTAAAATCAAAACGGCGCGGCCAAAGTGGTCACGCCGTTTTCAGCTGCCGCCCGGAGCGCTGATGCGCGCTCCGAGCGGCTTTTTTCTTATCGTTCGATCGTCTTATTTTCGACCGCATGGAGCGCGCTCCCGTCCGGCAGGACGAACGCGTCCTCCGCAAGCGTGCCGGTATCGACCGTCATGCCCGCCATGCGGTAGATGACGTCCTCCCCGTTGAGCTTTTCCGCCGCGCAGAGAAGGCCGTCGCTCACGCTGACCCAGTAACGCTCGACATAGCCGCTCTCGTCGGCGGCGGTCTCCACATAGATGCAGTCCACCGTGTCGAGCAGGCGATAGTCGGCGAGCGCGATGCGCGATTTGTCGAGCCGCAGGATATCCTCATACGTCGGGATGCCCTGCTCCTCGTCGGCCGTGAAGGACGCGGCAGTCTCAAAGACCTCCCCGCTGCCGTACCAGAGCCAGGTCGTCTCCCCGTTCGTGATGGTGTGGCTCTGCTCGCCGCTCGCCTTTTCGGTGTCCGCGCGCATCCACGCGCCGTCCACCGAGACGGTGCTGCGGTCCACGCCGCTGCCGCCCGTGTAGTAGCGCTCGATCGTGATCGAGCGGGTGTAGCGCGCGGGGCGCGTCAGCGTGCCGATGGCGCTCTGCACCGTGTCGGGCCGGACGGCCACGCGCCCGGCGCTCGCGTCATCGAGCGAGGAATCGCTGCTGTCGCTGCTGTCCGTCTCCTGCGGGAGGACGATGCGCGCGGGCCGGTGCAGCGCACCGCGCACCACGAACAAAAGGACCAGCAGCACGAGCGCGACAAAAGCAGCGCCGATGGGCGACACTCTCCGCTTGTTCATGCTGCGTCACGTCCTTTCCTCTCAGGCGTTGAAGTCGGCGGGGCGCTCGGCCCTGCGGCCGAAGTGCCACAAGATCGCGT
This sequence comes from bacterium, assembly GCA_037343695.1. Classification (GTDB taxonomy): domain Bacteria; phylum Bacillota; class Clostridia; order Oscillospirales; family Oscillospiraceae; genus Hominicoprocola. The sequence continues at coordinate 8,552 of JAYABH010000018.1, forward strand.
CGGCAATGCGCGCGCAGGCGTGGCCGTCGCCATAGGGGTTCACAGCGTGGGCCATGGCGTCGTAGGCTTCCTTGCTGCGCAGCAGCTCATTGCCCATGTGCAGCACGTCCTCGTACTCCACGCCGCAGAGCTTCACCGTTCCGGCGGCGACCGCCTCGGGGCGCTCGGTCTCTTTTCTCATGACGAGCACGGGCTTGCCGAGCGCGGGGGCCTCCTCCTGAAGCCCGCCGCTGTCGGTCATGACCATGTAGCAGCGCGCCATGAGGTTGTGCATCTCATCCGCGCTCAGCGGGTCGATCAGGTGCACGCGCGGCGTACCGGCGAGGAACTTCTGCGCGTTCTCGCGCACGACGGGGCTAAGGTGCACGGGGTAGACGAGCTCGCAGTCCTCATTCTGGAGGGCGATGTCGCGCAGCGCGGTCATGATGTTCTCCATGGGCTGACCGTAATTCTCGCGGCGGTGGCAGGTGACGAGCACGACCTTCTTGGAATAGTCCAGCTCGTTGAGCGTTTCCGTTGTAAAGTGATAATCCTTGCGCACCGTCGTTTTCAGCGCGTCGATGACCGTATTGCCCGTGATGAAAAGGCCGTCTGTCACGCCCTCTTTGAGAAGGTTCTCGCGGTTATTCTTCGTCGGGCAGAAATAGAGGTCTGCGATCGCCGTGACGAGCTTGCGGTTCATCTCCTCCGGGAAGGGCGAGTATTTATCGTAGGTGCGAAGGCCCGCTTCCACGTGGCCGACCGGCACCTTATGGTAAAAGGCCGAGAGCGCGCCGGCAAAGGTCGTGCTCGTGTCGCCGTGGACCAGGATCATATCGGGCTTGAGCTGCTCGATGGCGTCGTCCATGCCGAGCAGACACTTGCTCGTGATGGTGGACAGCGTCTGCCGCGGGGTCATGATGTCAAGGTCGCAGTCGGCCTTGAGGTCAAAGACCTGCATGACGCTGTCGAGCATCTCGCGGTGCTGCGCGGTCACGCAGCAAAGGCTCTCGATCTCCTCACGCGAGGCAAGCTCCTTGACGAGCGGGGCCATCTTGATGGCCTCGGGCCGCGTGCCGAACACGCTCATAATACGCAGTTTTTCCATATCAGGCGTCCTCTTTTTTCTCTTCGTTGGTTTCTTCTGTCTTTTTGTCCGCCGCATCCGCGCTCTCCGCTGTTTGGGCGGTCTTCTCCTCTGCCGCGGCCTTTTCCGCCTGCATCGCCTTGTCGATATCGCGGCGGAAGATCACGCGCGAGGCAAGGAACGCCGCGACGGCCAGCGCCATCAGGAAGAGCATCGCCTTGATCGCACCGCTCGACGTGAGCACCACGGCGGAAAGGCCCAGAATGCTGCTGATGACATACAGCGCCGCGACGGCCTGCTTCTGATTCAGGCCCATGTCGATGAGGCGGTGATGGATGTGTCCGCGGTCCGGCGACATCGGGTTCTGCCCGTGGGCAAGGCGGCGGATGATGGCAAAGAGCGTGTCGAACATCGGCAGACCCAGGATCAGGAACGGCACCGCGAAAGACACGATGGCGTAATACTTGAAAAGGCCCTGGATCGAGATCGTCGCAAGGATGTAGCCAAGGAACGTCGAGCCCGTGTCGCCCATAAACATCTTGGCCGGATTCTTGTTGTACGGCATGAAACCGAGGCACGCACCCACAAGCGCGGCCATCACGAGCGCCACATCGCTTTCAGAGACGAGCAGCGCGATGACGAGCATCGAAATGGCGCTGATGGTCGAAACGCCGCAGGCAAGGCCGTCGAGGCCGTCGATGAGGTTGACGGCGTTCGTGATACCGACGATCCACAAGACTGTGATGGGGATGGACAGCCAGCCGAGGTCCCAATACGGGCTTTCAGCAAAGACGTTCGGGTTGGAGAGCGTCTGGATCACGACGCCGTGGAACACGGCGACGAGCGCCGCGAAGATCTGCACGCAGAACTTAAAATACGCGCGCAGCGGGGACATATCGTCCACTACGCCTAAAACGACGATGATGGACGCGCCCAGCAAAATGCCCTGTAACTGATGGTCGACCTTGACAAACAGCAGCATGCTCACGATAAAGCCGAGGAAGATTGCAAGGCCGCCGAGGCGCGGTACGGGCTTTTTGTGCATGCGGCGGTTGTCCTTCGGCACGTCGATCGCGCCGATCTTATAGGCAAACGACTTGACGAGCGGGCACATCAGAAAGCTGACGGCAAACGCGCACAGCAGCGCGCCGCCGACGCTCAGCAATAACTCTTTCGGAATTCCGTTCATGTTCTCCACCCTTTAATCAGCGCGCGACAAAGCCGACCTTCTTGTAGACCTTGCGCAGCGTTTTTTCTGCCACGTAAGACGCCTTCTGTGCGCCCGCGCGATACACGGACTCGAGATACGCCTTGTCGCCCAAAATGCGCGTGGCCTCCTCGCGGATGGGGCGCAGGGTTTCAACGACGGCCTCGCCCACGGCGGGCTTGAACGCGCCGTAGCCCTTACCGGCGAACTCCTGCTCGATCTCGTCAAAGCTCTTGCCCGTCACGGCGGAGTAGATGGTCATCAGGTTCGCAACGCCGGGCTTGTTCGTGGGATCATAGCGCACGCAGTTTTCCGTGTCGCTGTCGGTCACGGCGCGCTTGAACTTGCGCAGGATATCCTCGGGCTTTTCCATCAGGTAAATGGAGCCGTTGGGGTCCTTATCGGACTTCGACATCTTGGCTCCCGGGTCGCTCAGGCTCATCACGCGCGCACCGACCTTGGGAATGTACGGCTCGGGCATCTTGAAGACGTCGCCATAGATGCCGTTGAAGCGCTGGACGATGTTGCGGCAGAGCTCGACATGCTGCTTCTGATCCTCGCCCACAGGGACATAGTCGGGCTGATAGAGCAGGATATCCGCCGCCATCAGCGCAGGATAGGTGAAGAGACCGCCGTTGATGTTCTCGCTGTTCTTGGCGGACTTGTCCTTAAACTGCGTCATGCGCGAGAGCTCGCCGAACATCGTGTAGCAGTTCAGGACCCAGCCGAGCTCGGCGTGCTGCGGCACGTGGGACTGGATGAACAGCGTGTTCTTCTCGGGGTCCAAGCCGCAGGCGATGTACTGCGCCAGCTGCTCGAGCGTGCGGCGGCGCAGCGCCGCAGGGTCCTGACGCACGGTGATCGAGTGCATATCGGCCATGAAGTAGTAGTTGTCAAATTCCTCGTCGCGCTCCGCCCAGTTCTTGATCGCGCCGAGGTAGGACCCGAGGGTCAGATCGCCGCTGGGCTGAATGCCGGACAGCATCACTTTCTTGCGCGCCGCGTTTTCCATGTTTTCCATCGTTTTTTCTCCGATCTGTTTGTTTTTCTCATTTTATCTCGAATTGCGCCGTTTTGGCGCAGCTATCGACCCAATTTGTTATGTTACCATACCCCTTTTCAAAATACAAGCATATTCCGGTGAAAAAGAGCGTCGTGCGTTCGTTGACTTTTCGGTCAAAATATGGTGTAATAAATTATCTTTATTTTGATTCCACTTCAGGAGGTCATCTATGTCCATCGACATGAAGTATTTTGAGGAAATGGAAGCGAAGATCCCGCACGGTAAGGTGCGCACGCGCTTCGCTCCCTCCCCCACGGGCTATATGCACGTGGGCAACCTGCGCACCGCGCTCTACACCTATCTGATCGCCCGCCACGCAAACGGCACGTTCATTCTCCGCATCGAGGATACCGACCAGGGGCGTCTCGTCGAGGGCGCAACGGACGTCATCTACCGCACGATGGCGGAATGCGGCCTTTCCCACGACGAAGGCCCCGACGTCGGCGGCCCCGTCGCCCCGTATATCCAGAGTGAGCGCCGCGACACCTACGGCAGGTACGCCGAGCTTTTAGTCGAGCGCGGCCACGCCTACTACTGCTTCTGCGAAAAGGCCGAGAGCGAGGAGGACAGCGGCGAATTTGACCGCGCGGACGATCCCTGCCGCGACCTGCCGCTCGAAGAGGCCAAGGCGCGCGTCGCCGCGGGCGAGCCCTACGTCATTCGCCAGCGTATCCCGAAGGACGGCACCACGACCTTCCACGATGCGAGCTTTGGCGACATCACGGTGGAGAATAAGACGCTCGACGATCAGGTACTCTTGAAGCGCGACGGTCTGCCGACCTACAACTTTGCCAACGTCATCGACGACCACCTCATGGGCATCACCCATGTCGTGCGCGGCAGCGAATATCTCTCCTCCGCCCCGAAGTACAACCTCCTCTACGAGGGCTTCGGCTGGGAGGTGCCGACCTACGTGCACTGCTCCCCCGTCATGCGCGACGCGCAGCATAAGATGAGTAAACGCAACGGCGACCCGAGCTATGAAGACCTCAAGGCGCAGGGCTACCTGACGCCCGCCATCCTCAACTATGTGGCGCTGCTCGGCTGGTCGCCGCGCGGCGAGCAGAGCGAGCAGGAGTTCTTCACGCTCGACGAGCTGGTGGGGGCGTTCGACATCGGCGGCATCTCCAAGTCCCCTGCCATTTTCGACATTGAAAAGCTGACGTATTTCAACGCGAATTATCTGCGCAATCTCCCGCCCGAGGAATTCTGTAAAGTTGCCGAGCCTTACATCCGTCAGGCCGTCAAGAACGAAGCGTACTCCGTCGGTGAGATCGCAGCACTCTTACAGGCCCGCTGCGAAAAGCTCACCGATATTCCCGAAAAGGTCGACTTCTTCGATGCTCTTCCCGAGTACGGCGTTGAGTTCTACACGAACAAGAAGTCCAAGACCAACAGCGAGGTCTCGCTCGACATGCTCTGCAAGGTCCTGCCCAAGCTCGAGAGCCTGCCCGAGTGGACGAACGACGCGATCCACGACATGCTCGTCTCGTTCGCTGAGGAGCTCGGCGTGAAGAACGCGACGCTCATGTGGCCGCTGCGCATCGCCGTCGCGGGCAAGCTCGTCACGCCCGGCGGCGCGGTGGAGATCTGCCATATTCTCGGCCGCGAGGAGACCGTCGCGCGCGTCAAGGCCGGTATCGCCAAGCTTTCATGATCGACCGCTTCTGCCCCACACTTTCCCGCGGCACGCTCCGGCACGAATTTCTCAGCACCGCCGCCGCGTTCGGCGTGCTGACGCTGCTGGGCTTTGCCGTCTCGCTCGCAAAGCCCGAGCTTGCGCAGGGAATTCTCGCGCGCTTCACCGCACAGATCGAGCAGCTCGGCCTTACGTCCGATGTGCCGCAGTCGCAGCTGATGGCGACGCTCTTTTTCAATAACCTTGTCGCTTCCTGCCTTTCCATGCTCTACGGGCTCATCCCCTTCGTGCCGCTCAGCGCGCTCGCGCTCGGCACCAACGCGCTGATGCTCGGCGCGTTTGCCGCGCTCTATCAGATGCAGGGGCCGGGGCTCGGCGTCTACCTCGTCGGCATCCTGCCGCACGGCGTTTTCGAGCTTTCGGCTCTCATCCTCGCCTGCACGCTGGGGCTTCTCATCAACCGCACCGGGACGGACCGCATCCTTCGCAAAAAGGAAGCCATGCCCCTCTGGCCGCGGCTGCAGGACTGCCTGCGCGCGTTTTTGCTGCTGGCCGTGCCGCTGCTGGCCATCGCCGCGCTCGTCGAGACCTATGTGACGCCCGTGCTGCTCTCGCTCGCGATGTGAGCGCAGACGGTTGACTTTCGCGCAATACACCGATATAATGAACCTGTAAAGATTTTGTAGATTTTTGTCTGCTGTTTCTTCAAGGATTGAGGAAAAGCACCGCTCTCGCGGCGCTTTTCCTTTTTCAGCAGTGCAGACCACAGGAGAGTTGTCCCGCCGCGGGACAGAGAAAGAGAGGATCACATGGCACAACCCGCCGTCGCCGGTAAAACAAGCGTCCAGAACATGACCGAGGGGAGTCCCGTCTCCCTGATCCTGCGCTTTGCGCTGCCGATCTTCATCAGTCAGGTTTTCCAGCAGCTCTACAGCACGGCCGACGTGTACATCGTCGGCAAATTTCTCGGCACGAACGCCTTCGCCGCCGTCAGCTCGTCCGGCACGCTCATCATGCTGCTCACGAGCCTTTTCATCGGCACGTCCATGGGCGCGGGCGTCGCCATTTCAAAGTACTTCGGCGCGGGCGACTATGAAAGCGTCTCGCGCGCCATCCACACGAACCTTGCCTTCGGCGTGGTCTCCGGCCTGGGGCTCACGCTCGTCGGCGTGCTGCTGACGCCGACATTCCTCGTCTGGATGAACACGGACGCGCAGGTCATGCCCGAGGCGGTGGAGTATTTCCGCTACTACTTCCTCGGCGTTCTCGCGACGGTGCTCTACAACATGTGCGCCAGCGCGCTCAACGCGCTCGGCGACAGCCGCCGCCCCCTGCACTACCTCATCATCTCCTCGCTGACGAACATCGCCCTTGACCTGCTGTTCATCGGCGCGTTTCACTGGGGCGTGTGGGCCGCCGCCGTGGCCACCGTCATCTCCCAGACGGTCAGCTTCGTGCTGTGCCTGCATCACCTGCTGCGCAAGGGCGAGGTCTACACCGTCACGCCGCGCAACATCCGCCTGCACGGCGACATGCTGCGCGAGATCGTGCGCTACGGTCTCCCCTCCGGCATCCAGAACTGCGTCATCGGCCTTGCCAACGTCATCGTCCAGTCGCAGATCAACTCCTTCGGCATGCTCGCCATGGCCGCCTACGGCGCGCACACCAAGGTCGAGGGCTTTGCCTTCCTGCCCATCACGAGCTTCACGATGGCCTGCACCACCTTCGTCGGGCAGAACCTCGGCGCCAAGCAGTACGACCGCGCCAAGAGCGGCGCGCGCTTCTGCATCCTCATCGCCGTCGTCATGGCGGAGCTGATCGGTCTTTGCTACTATCTCTTCGCGCCGCAGCTCATTGGCGTGTTCGACAAGACCCCCGGCGTCATCGCCCTCGGCGTGCAGCAGGCGCACACGGTGGCCCTTTTCTACTGCCTGCTGGCCTTCTCGCATTCCATCGCGGCGGTCTGCCGCGGCGCGGGCCGCGCGGTCGTGCCGATGATGATCATGCTCTCCGTCTGGTGCGTCATCCGCATCATCTACATCATGCTCGTCGTCCACTTCATCGGCGAGATCGGCTACATCTACTGGGCGTATCCCCTCACCTGGGCGATCAGCTCCACCATCTATCTCATTTATTACCTGCGCTCTGACTGGGTGCACGGATTTGAAAGGTGACTCTATGTCTTCTCCTGCGTTCCGCTTCCGCCTCGCCACGCTTGACGACGCTCCCGCGCTTCTGAGCATCTACGCGCCGTACGTCGAAAAGACGGCCATCTCGTTTGAATACGACGTACCGTCGCTCGACGAATTCCGCCGCCGCATCGCGGATATCTCGCGCAAATACCCTTATCTCGTCGCGGAGGATGAAAATGGCCAGCTCCTCGGCTACGCCTATACGCACACGTTCATCGCGCGTAAGGCCTACGACCACTGTGCAGAGTCGACGATCTATCTCGCCCTCGACGCGCGCAAGCACGGTCTCGGCAAGCGCTTCTACCGCGCGATTGAGGAGCTGTCGCTCGCTCAGAACATCTACAATCTCTATGCCTGCATCGGCGAGCCGCAGGGCGCGGACGACGAATATTTAACGGACAACAGCATCCGCTTCCATGAGCACATGGGCTTCCGCCGCATCGGCGTGTTCACGCGCAGCGGCTACAAGTTCGGCCGCTGGTACAACATGTCCTGGGCGGAAAAGCTGCTCGGCGAGCATCCGGAGACCCCCGTGCCGTTTGTCCCCTTCCCCCAGCTCGACGAAGCGCTCGTCGCGGAGATCCTCCGCCGTGCCGCCGAATAAAGCCTTCAAAAAGGAGCGCCGCTCACGCATGAGCGGCGCTCCTTTTCTGCTTTCCTTTTTTTCATTGGACGAAGCGCGGCGGCTGTGGTAAGCTCTATCCACAACGCAAAAGGAGGACCTCTCCCATGGAAGAGACCCGCTATGTTTTTCATCTCAGTCCCTACGACGCTTCCGCACTCCTGCCCCAGGTGAGCCGCGCGCTCGAAGCGCAGACCGAGCACACCTCCCGTGCGCAGTATCCCGGCATGTGGAAGCAGACGGACCGCCTGCGCGAAAGGGCGCGCGATCGCGCCGCGCAGGGCACGAAAAAAGCGTCGAAAGCGCACCGGCTCGTGCGAACGCTCCTTGATCTCATCTGCCTTGCGTGCGGGCTGTTTCTTCTCATTCCCGGCCTGATGGCGCCGCAGGAGCTGCTCGTGCCGCTGCTCACCGGCGTGCTTGCCGTGCTCGTCGGCGCGCTCGATCTGTGGCTCCGGCACAGGAAGAAGAAAAATCCCTTCGACAAGCCCGCGGAGCGCCTGCTCGCCGGCAAGGACGCGCTCCCCGAGGGTCTGACCGTCTCCTTCACGTCAGACGGCATAGCGCTCGCGGACAGCGCGGAACCCATCCCCTACGGCGACTTCACCTGCGTCGTGGAGACCCGCGACCTCTTTCTTCTCATCTATCGCGGCTGCGCAACGCTTTTGCAGAAAAAGGACCTCGACGGCGGCGACTTTGGCGGCTTCCGCGCGTTTCTCGCCGGGAAGGTCCCGGCCTGTCTCGATCTGCGGGAAGACTGATCGCAGAAAACCATCCCACCCGCACTCCGATACCGGGGCGCGGGTGGGACTTTCAGCCGGAGCATTGAACAGGATGAGATTGCGTAAGCCACACTTGTAAAACCGTTAGAATTGATATAAGATACAGGCAAAAGCTGTATGAGGAGGTCAAGCGATGAACTTTGATTCTCTGGAGTATTTTTCCGTCCTTGCGCGCGAGCGCAGCTTCACCCGCGCTTCGGAGATCCTGCACATCACGCAGCAGTCGCTCTCGTCGCATATCGCGGGGCTTGAAAAGGAGCTGAACTGCCAGCTCGTCGTGCGGCGCATCCCGCTGGAGCTGACGTTCGCGGGGCAGATCTTCCTGCGCTATGCCGACGAGCTTCGCCGCACGCAGCACGCCATGCAGCAGGAGTTCTGCGATATCTCCGAAAATCAGAAGGGCGAGCTGCGCGTCGGCATCGCGTTCACGCGCGGGCGCGCCGTCATGCCGCAGCTGATCCCCGCCTTTCAAAAGGAATACCCGAACGTCGGTGTGACGCTCATCGAGGACTCCAACGCCGCGCTGCAAAAGCTGCTCACAGACGGCGATATCGACCTTGCCATCGCCGAATTTTCCAAAGCGCCGCAGGAGGTCGAACTGCGCGACTTTTACGAGGAGACAATCGTCCTCTGCCTTTCCGGTGCGCTGCTTGCCCGCTGCGACATCGACCTTGCCGCGCATGAAACGGCGCTGCGCGCGGGCGATCTGAGCAGCCTGCGGGACTGCCCGTTCGTCCTCGGCCCGGTCGAAGATATCGGCGGGCGCATGGGCCGCGAGATGCTGCGGCACTCCGGCGTGAAGCCGGTCGTCAAGGCGACCTCGGCCAACATCGAAACGCTGCTCGCCCTGTGCGAGCAGGGCGTCGGCGCGTGCTTCAGCCCGGAAAACCTCGTCCGCACGGCGCTCTCCAACACGCAAATCAAGCGGCTGCATCTTCTGCGCTTCGACAGCGGCGCATCGTACCCTATCCGCTTCGGCTACCTCAAGCGCTCGTATCAGTGGAGCGTCATCGAGGAGTTCATCCGCATCGCGCAGGAGAGCGTCTGACCGCCCCACCCCTCTGCATGGGTCGCTTCCCGGCAAACGGACGCTTCCCGGCGCGGCATTTCCGTCCGCCCGCGGCGATGATGGAAACACCGCGTGGGAAGATTTTGAACACCGTGCAGCGACAAGAGGGCAAAGAATTGCAAAATGAAAAAATCCTTGAAAGCACAATGCTTTCAAGGATCAATCATGGTGCGCGAGGCGGGACTTGAACCCGCACGCCCGTAATGAGCACTAGAACCTGAATCTAGCGAGTCTGCCAATTCCACCACTCGCGCGTCTATGAAGTTTTTTGAAAAGATGGTGCGGATGGCGGGACTTGAACCCGCACGTCCATACGAACACTAGCACCTCAAGCTAGCCTGTCTGCCAATTCCAGCACACCCGCATGTTCATCATTTTCAACCGGTCTCTCAACGACCGCTTGGCTATTATAAGCCCAAAAAGGCCGGATTGTCAACACCTTTTTCGAAAAAAGTCGAGATTTTTTCGTATTTTTTCTGCCGCGTCATATTCTCCGAAAATTCATGAGCTTTTGCAACTTTTTCCATCCCTTAGAGCTGGGCGAGCGTCTCCCCCACCGCGCCGGTGATGACGAGGTCGGCGTTCAGCCCGCGCTCGAGCGGCGTTTTGTTGATGACCACGAGCTTGTGCCCGCGGTAGTAGCGCACGAGCCCCGCCGCGGGATACACCGCGAGCGACGTGCCCGCGATGATGAGCACGTCGGCCTGCTGGATGTACGCCACCGCGCGATAAAGCGTCTTTTCGTCAAGGCCCTCCTCGTAGAGCACCACGTCGGGCTTGACGCGCCCGCCGCATTCGCAGCGCGGCACACCCTGGGAATGCTTGATATAGGCCGCGTCATAAAATCTGCCGCAGCGCTCGCAGTAGTTGCGCAGCGTGCTGCCGTGCAGCTCGAGCACATTTTTGCTGCCCGCCGCCTGATGCAGCCCGTCGATATTCTGCGTGACGATGGCCTTGAGCTTTCCCTTCCGCTCCCATTCGGCAAGCTTCAGATGCGCGGCGTTGGGCTTCGCCCCCTCGCAGAGGAGCTTTGCGCGGTAGAAGGCAAAAAACTTCTCGGGATACCGCTCATAGTACGTGTGACTCAAAATCGTCTCCGGCGGATCGTCCCACTGCTGGTGGTACAGGCCGTCCACGCTGCGGAAATCCGGGATGCCGCTCTCGGTCGAGACGCCCGCCCCGCCGAAAAACACGATATTGTCCGTTCCGTCGATCAGTTCCCTGAGCTTTTTGACTTCTTCCGTCATTTTTTCTCCTTTGGCGCGCGTGCGCTCACATCACATAGCTCTTGTCGATCTGCACCACGGCAAAATAGCGCGGGTCCAGCTCGTGCACGGCCTTTTTGATCTTCTCCTCCGCTTCCCGGTCGCTCAGATCGCAGCGGTACGGCACGACCGCGTCGAAGATGACGTTCGTGTGCGTCGGTCCCGTGACCATGCGGAAGTCGTGGATGGAAATGCTTTCGTCGATGCCGCGCACCAGCGCAGCGATCTTCTCGTGCGCAGCGTTCACCGCCGCGTCGTCTGTCACAATGGGGTCCATGTGGATGACGGCCTCGCAGCCGAGCCGGTCGTGCAGCGCCCGCTCCACGTTGTCGATCGCGTCGTGCAGGGCGAGAATATCGCCGTGGGCGGGGACCTCGGCATGCAGCGAGATCATCACGCGGCCTGGGCCGTAGTCGTGCACGATAAGGTCGTGGATGCCGCAGACGACGTCGCTTTCCATCACGATATCGCGGATCTCCTGCACAAACTCCGGCGAGGGCGGCTGGCCCAGCAGCGGCGAGAGCGTATCCCTTGCCGCCTGCACGCCCGCCCACAGGATGAGCAGCGACACGGCAAGGCCGCACCAGCCGTCAATCTTCCAGCCGAAGAAATACCCCGCAAGCGTCGCGAGCAGCACTGCGGCGGTGGCCGCGCAGTCGGACAGGCTGTCCGCCGCGGTCGCCTGCATGGCAGCGGCGTTGATCTTCTTCCCCACGGCGCGGTTATAGCAGTACATATAGCACTTGGCGCAGATGGAGACGAGCAGGATCGCGACCGTCAGCGCGCTGCATTCCACGCTCTCCGGGTGCAGGATGGCCGAGACCGCGTCGCGCAGCAGCTCAAAGCCCATCAGCAGAATCACCATCGAGACGATCAGACCCGAAATATACTCGAGCCGCCCGTGTCCGAAGGGGTGCTCGGGGTCGGGCTTCTGCCCGGCCAGGCGGAAGCCCAGCAGCGTCACGATGGACGCGCCCGCGTCGGAGAGGTTATTGAACGCGTCCGCCGTGATGGCGACGGAAGCGGCGAGCGTGCCGGCAAGGAGCTTTAGCGTGAAGAGCAGGAGATTGATGGCGATGCCCACCGCGCCGCAGAGCACGCCGTAGGCGCGGCGCACCTCCGGCGCGCCTACATTCTGATAGTCGCGGATCATGTGCTTTGCGAGAAGTCTGATCATGCCCCTTCCCTCACTCGCTCTTGATCTGCAGCTTCATGCGGCAGCAGAGACGGTCGAGGTCCTCGTCCGTCGCCGCGGGGATGCGCAGCCGCGCGCCGCACTTTCTGCACACAAGGTCCACATAGGTGCTGCGGATCTCCATGCCGTAGTCGCTGCTGCCGCAGGAGCAGGTGATGCCGTTCGGGCGCGCGGCGATCTCCTTGAGCTCGGAGAGCACCTCGTACATGATGACGCTGTCGGCAAAAGCGGCGGGGTCGTCGCCCTGCTCGCGCTCCTTCGCCGCCGCGACGGAGAGCTGCTCCATCTCGTGCTCCACGGCGTAGTCCTCGCCGATGAAGCAGCAGAGCATCTTCGTCTCCGGGCAGGCAAGGCCGATGCCGCGCCCGTGCAGCAGCTTTTCCGCGCCGCACTCCGCCGTATGCTCCCCGCCGCACACGCCGCAGGGCACGCGCAGGCGGAACTTGTTCTCCTCCGCTTCGATCTCAAGGCTCGACTGGCCGCACTCGCAGCTCACCACCGCGCCCGAGGCGCTGAGGGCGAACACGCTCCTCTGCTGGATGACACGCTTGTGGCACGCGGGGCAGAGATAGCCGATGGTACGCATTTCTTCTTTCATCCCGTTTTCCTCCCGGAAGGGTCGTATTTTACATCGTAATCATGGTATTATACCGCATGCGCGCAAAAAAAGAAAGGGAGAAACCGCCGTTTCTCCCTTTTCTTTTGCATTTTCGTCTGCCGCTTACGGCTTGACCGCGACGGCCTCGATCTCGACCAGCGCGCCCTTGGGCAGCGCGCAGACCTGCATGGCGCAGCGCGCGGGGCACTCGCCGTTAAAATACTTGGCGTAGACCTCGTTGACAACGGAGAAATCGCCGATGTCGATCATGAAGACGGTCGTCTTGACGACGTCCTCAGCCTTGCAGCCGGCGGCTTCGAGCACGGCCAGCAGGTTCTTGATGCACTGCTCGGCCTGCTCCGCCGTATCGTCGGAGACAAACGCGCCGCTCGCCGGGTCGAGCGGGAGCTGGCCGGAAACAAAGACAAAACCGTTCGCCTCGATGGCCTGGGAATAGGGCCCGACGGCACCGGGCGCGGACGTGGTAGCGATCACATGTTTCACAGGAATATCCTCCTCCTTTAATGTATATTTATCATAACATTTTGTGCATATCGCGTCAAGTGCTCATATTTCCGGAAAAGCGGCAGAAACTACTTCTGCTTTTATGAAACCTCTAACAAACCGGAAAGGAAGCACCCAGATGGGAACTCATATGACCGGCGCGCAGACGCGCCGTCTGCGCAACGCGCCCTCCGTCCTCTCGTTTGCCGCCGTGGGCGGGCGCTTCGAGGGCGAGGGGCCGCTGCGCGGCTATTTCGACGAGCTGAGCGAGGACCACTTCTTCGGCGAAAAGACCTGGGAAAAGGGCGAGAGCACGATGCAGCGCCACGCCCTCGCCCGGGCGCTCGAGAAGGTCTCGCTCCGCGAGCGGGACCTTGACCTCATCTTCGCGGGAGACCTTTTGAACCAGTGCACCGGCTCGTCGTTCGCCCTGCGGGAAAGCGGCGTTCCCTACTACGGGCTCTACGGCGCGTGCTCGACGATGGGCGAAAGCCTGTCGCTCGCCGCGCTGATGATCGACGGCGGCTACGCCGAGCGCGCCGCCGCGCTCACCTCCTCCCACTTCTGCACCGCCGAGCGGCAGTACCGCATGCCCGTGCCCTACGGCTCGCAGCGCACGCCCACAGCGCAGTGGACCGCGACGGGCAGCGGCTGCTGCATCCTCGCGCGCGAAGGCGCGGGGCCATATCTCACCTCCGTCACGACCGGGAAGATCGTGGACAAGGGCGTGACGGACGCGAACAACATGGGCGCGGCGATGGCCCCCGCGGCCTATGATACGCTCCGCGCGCTCTTTCGTGACACGAGGACACGGCCCGAGGACTACGACCTCATCGTGACAGGCGATCTCGGCAGGCTGGGGCACCAGATCGTCTCCGACTTTTTCGCGCGCGACGGCGTTTCTCTCGGCGAGCGCTATACCGACTGCGGGCTGCTGCTCTACGATCTTGAAGCGCAGGACATGCACTGCGGCGGCAGCGGCTGCGGGTGCTCAGCGAGCGTTCTTTGCGGGTACCTTCTGCGCGGGATGCGCGAGGGCAAGTGGAACCGCATCGTCTTCGCGCCGACGGGCGCGCTGCTCTCCCCCACCTCGACATTTCAGGGCGAGAGCATCCCCGGCATCTGCCATGCGGTCGTGCTCTCAAACAAGAAGGAGTGATAAGGATGGAATATTTCAACGCCTTTCTCTGCGGCGGCATCCTCTGCGCCGTCGGACAGATCCTGATCGACAAAACGCCGCTCACGCCCGCGCGCATTCTGACGGGCTATGTCGTCTGCGGCGTTTTGCTGACGGCTGCCGGCGTTTACGAGCCCATCGTGAAGTGGGGCGGCGCGGGCGCGACCGTGCCGCTGCTGGGCTTTGGCTATTCGCTCGCAAAGGGCGTGGAAAAGGCCGTTCATGAGCAGGGCTGGCTCGGCGTGATGACCGGCGGCCTGAGCGCCACGGCGGGCGGCATCGCGGCGGCGGTCGTGTTCGCGGTGCTGATGGTCCTCCTCTTCAAGCCCGGTGACAAGCGGTAGACATAAAAAGGAGGAGAGGACTTTCGCCCTCTCCCCTTTTTGATTGTTACGATGCGCGAAGGCCGCTGCTTTCGATCTGCTCGAGCGTCATGACCTTGTCGTGCACGATGGGCTTCCACTCAACCTTGGCAAAGATCGAAACGATGCAGATGGGCACATAGGTCAGCATAAACACCGGGAACGTAAAGGCGTAGAGCACCTTTTTCGCATTCGTGCAGCGGATATTTTTCCACTCCGTCACGGTCGTGATCACGCCGAGGATGAAAAGCGTCATATAAAGGCTCAGCACCGTCTGCAAAACCGAGATGCCCAGCGCCGCCATCGAGCCGCCGTTCGTCACGTTCGTGATCGCCGCGCCGACGTTCACGACGATGCTCGTCCCCGTCAGCACCGCCGCGGGCATGATGTTCATCGTCATGTCGTAGCAGGAGAAGCTGCCGTGCGCAATGCCGGAGAAGAGCCGGGCGGCGTACTTGCGGAACACCTGTAAATAGCCCTTGGACCAGCGCATCCTCTGCCGCCAGGACTGCATGAAGCTCGTGGGCTGCTCGTCGTAGAGCACCGCGCCCGCCGCGTAGCCGACCTTGTGGCCGCGCACGACGTTGTCGATGGTGAACTCGATGTCCTCCGTCAGCAGGAAGAAGTTCCAGCCGCCGCACTCGCGCAGCACCTCGTCGGAGAAAAGGAAGCCCGTGCCGGACACGGCGCAGCTGCTGCCAAGGCGCATGCGCGCGTTGTTGAGGTACTGCGCCTCGCGCAGGAACCACAGCGCGTAGCCCGCCGAGATCCAGTTGTCGCCATAGTTTTTGGAGTTCCGGTAGCAGGTCACGATCTCGTAGCCGCTGGAGTAGACCTTCTCGATCTCGGAGATGAAGTTCGGGTCGAGGATGTTGTCCGCGTCCAGCACGAGATAGGCGTCGTAGTGCTTGTGGCCGGGGCGCTTGATGCGCGTTAAAAGCTCGTTGAGCACATAGCCCTTGCCGACCTGCTCGGTATTGAAGCGCTCGAACACGTGCGCGCCGTGCGCGCGGGCGACGCCCGCCGTGTCGTCCGTGCAGTTGTCCGCGCCGACGAAGATATCCACGCGGTCCGCCGGGTAGGTCTGCGCGCGGACGCTGTCGAGCAGCTGGCCGATCACGTTTTCCTCGTTGCGCGCGGCGATGAGCACCGCGATGCGGTGGTATTCGTTGCGGCCCTCGAATTTCTTCCGCCGCAGCAGCGCCACCGCCACATAATAAAACTGATACGAATAGCAGATGAAAAAGAGCGCCATGATAACGGCGTTGATGGTTTCTACAGTACGCATAGCCTGATCTCCTCTCAGCCGGCGTGCCGGCAGGTCTTTTTTGACTGTGAGATAGTTATAGCATGCGAACCTTGTGATTCCCCGACGGAAATCCTTAACTAATTCCTAACATCCCCCGCAGAAAAGATTAAGGTCCCGCGGCGCTCTGGCTTTGACAAAAGGAAACGCCGTCCCATACGGGACGGCGTTTCCTTTGCTCTTCCATCACTTATTGACGCAGGTATCGGCGAAGCTGAAGCCGTTTTTCATCTGCTCGCTGGCGGTGCGCAGGACCTTGTTGAGGATCTGCGTGCTCTCCTTTTTCACCATCGCGCAGAGCTCGTCGTTGGCCTGCGCGGCGAGCGTGAAGTCGCCGCTCTCGCGCATGCGCTGATCGTACTCGAGGACGATCCGGCGGCCCTTGATGTTCACATTCTCCTGATAGCCCCAGACATTCTGGATGCACGAGCCGTAGCATTTGTCGGCCAGTGCGCCGACAAAGCGGCTGACCCAGTAGAGGTTGTCGGTCTCGGCGTCGAGCGTGACCTTGCTCAAATAGTCCGGCATCTGGGAGACATTCGTGTACACCGGAAGCCACGCGGAGAACGTCGTGGAGCCGAAGCACACCCACTCGATGCCGCGGATAGCGTCGGGCACGTCGCTTCTGATCTGGCAGATGGTCGTCACGCCCGTGCGGTTGATGCCGATGGGACGGTAAATGCCGCCCTTTTCCGTGTTGCGGCTCGCGTAGGGATCATAGGGCGTGCCCTGATAGTGGGACGAGAGCAGATACTGGATATCCTCCGCCGCGACCCTGCGGTCCGGCACGAAGGACCAGGGGATGTTGTCGCTCTCGGGCGTGAACTCCGCGTTCTCGCCCTCCCAGCAGTACGAGTGCGGCGCAAGGCAGCGGCCCATGAACCACGCGCGCGGGGTGTTGTAGATGTGGTCCATGTCGCGGTGCGAGCCGAAAATGTCTCTGGGGTCGAACAGGCCGTCCTGGTTCAGGTCCAGATGATACTTCTCGATAAACTCTCTGAGGTCCGCCGAGCAGAGGTGCGACTCCTGCGCACCGAAGGCGTCCGCCAGGTCGAACGAATCCATGCCGAACTGGTTGGGGTTGATGACGACGCGGTCCTCCGGGATCTTGCGCGCGATCCAGTGGTGGCCGCCGATGGTCTCCATCCACCAGACCTCATTCTCATCGTTAAAGGCAATGCCGTTGGATTCATACGTGCCGTACTGCTCCAGAAGCGAGGCAAGGCGCAGCACGCCCTCGCGCGCGGAATGGATGTAGGGCAGCACGAGCACGACGAGGTCCTCCTCGCCGATGCCGCCGCAGCGCTCCTCCTTGCCGTCCTCCGCCTTTTGCAGCTCGACCATCGGGTCGGCCGAAAGCACGCGCGGGTTCGAGGTCGTGGTCTCCGTCGCGGTCATGCCGACGTTCGCGGCGTTGATGCCGGTCGCGGCCCAGATGCCGTGCTTGGGGTCCACGCTCGGGCAGGCCGTGTAGCGCATGGGATTCTCCGGCAGCTCGATCTCCACGTGGGATTCCACGCTCTTATATAATTTCACCTGCTGGTCCGGTTCCACAACGATCAAACGCTTTTCGTCGAAGTGTCCGTCGTCCGTTCGCGCGATCATCGTCGAGCGGTCGTTGGTCGCCAGCTTACCGGCCAGCACAGTCGTACAGGGCATATCTTTCAGTCTCCGTTTCATTTTTTCTGTTCTGCATATCCGCAGATGGTACTCCGCATCAATTATAGTCATCTAACTCCCCGCTGTAAAGGGGAATATTCCACGCTGCGCGTACATTTTAAAAAAGCAAAGCGAAAGGACCGCACTCCCCTGCCGGGAATGCGGTTCTCCTTTCTCATGCGGCAGGGGCGCGTTTCCGCTACCGCACCGCTTTCTTTTTCCACTTGCCGCTCATGTAGAGCGCAAGGCCGATCCAGAACGGCGTGAATCCTGCGAGCGCGTCGCCGAGCCAGAAGCCCATCTCCTTCATGCCGAAGCCCAGGCCGAACAGCACCGAAAGGCCGATGCGCAGCACGATGCCGTCCAAAATCGCGGCAATGAAGTTCACCACGTGGTTGCCGCTGCCGTTGATGAGCGCGTTCATGCCCGAGCGCGCCGTGCTGCCGAAGAAGATCAAAATAGCGATGGGCAGGAAGCGCATGCCGATGGCCATGACCTCCGCATCCTCGCCGCTGATGAAGATGCTGTAGATCTGCTGCGGGAAGAGCAGGAACGCCGCCGAGAAGAGCAGCGCCGAGATCGTCGTCATGAAGAACACCGAGCCCATGACCTTCTTCACGCGCTCATACTTGCCCGCGCTGATGTTCTGCCCGATCATCGACGAGCCCGCCGTGCTGAAGGCGTTGGACACGAGGTTCGAGATGCTGTTGATCTTGCTGGCGATGCCGGCAAAGGCCGAGACCGCCACGCCGTAGGAGTTGAGCCAGGAGTTGACGAAGAGCTTGGAGAAGTTGACCGACGCGCTCTTGAGCGCCATCGGGAAGCCGAGCTTGATGAGAGAGCCGAGCATCTCTCCGTCGATGCCGAAAAAGCGGCCGTTTTCCACCGTGAACTCATACTGCGCGCGGTGGCGGTAGATGAACAGCGCGCAGAGCACGAAGGAAAGCCCCTGGCTCATGACTGTTGCGAGCGCCGCGCCCATGCTGCCCATATTCAGCACCAGCACGAAAAGAAGGTCGAGCACGATGTTCGTGACCGCCGCGATGCTGATGAAGAAAAAGGGGCGCTTGGAGTCGCCCATGCCGCGCAGGACCGCGCTGATGGCGTTGTAGCCGTAGATAAAAAACAATCCCACGATGCACACCGTCGCATACGCGCCCGCCTCGCTCAGCGCCTCATCGGGCGTGTTCATCCAGCTGAGGATCTGGCGGCGCAGCACCAGACAGATAACGCTCAGCACAAGGGCAAAGCTCAAAAGGAAGGTGAACATCGTGCCGACGAAGCGGCCGATGCGTTTTCTCTCCCCCGCGCCGATGTACTGCGCGATGATGACCTGTCCGGCGTTGGAAAAGCCGATGGCCAGATACGTTAAAAACGTCGTCATGTCGCCGCCGACGGAGACGGCGGAAAGCCCCACCTTCCCCAGCACCTGCCCGACGATGACCATATCGACCATGTTGTAGACGATCTGCAAAAGGTTCGACAGCAGCAGCGGCACGGCAAACACGACGAGCTGCTTTGGCGCGCTGCCCTGCGTGAAGTCCACGATCATGCTTTTTTCGCTCATGGCAGCTCTCCTCTCTTTTTCTTTAATAAATGATTTTGCGGTCCACAAGGTCCTGATAGTGCTCGGGGGACATGCCCATCAGGCCCATGAAGACGTCCTCGTTGTTCTCGCCCATGCAGGGGGCGGACTTGCGGACGGTCGCGGGCGTTTCCGAGAGCTTCCAGGGCGGGTTGAGCACATACTGCTTACCCAGCACCGGATGCTGCACGGAGGTGACGACATTGCGCGCCAGCACATGCGGGTTTTCCAGGATCTCCGACGCGCAGAACGACGGCATCGCCGCGACGCCCGCCGATTGCAGCGTCTCCATGACCTCCATGTGCGTGAACTGGATGGTCCACGCGGCGATATAGCGGTCAAGCGCCGCACTGTTCTTGTGGCGGGAATACATGTCGGCAAACTTTTCGTCCTTCGCCCAGTCGGGGTCGCCCATGGCGTGCACGAGAGCGTGCCATTCCTCCTCCGTGCCGACGGCGATGCTGACCCATTTATCGTCGCCCTTGCAGCGGTAAACGTTGTGCGGGGCCATGACGGGGTCGGTGTTGCCTGTGCGGCCAAGCGAGCGGCCGTTCATCGTATATTCCATCATCTCGCTGCCGACGAGCGCCGTGATGCACTCGGACGACGAGCAGTCGATATACTGCCCCTCCCCTGTTTTCTTGCGGTGGTAGAGCGCCGCGAGCAGCGAGAATGCCGCCTGCGTGGCCGCGCGCAGGTCCTGTACGCCGCTCATGGGGTTGGGCGCGCCGTCGGTGTAGCCCGTGAGGTTGGCAAGGCCTCCGAACGAGGCGAAAATGGGCGCAAAGCCCGAATAGTGCCGGTACGGGCCCGTCGAGCCGAAGCCCGTGGATTCGAGCATGATGATGTCGGGCCTGACCTTTTTGAGGTCCTCGTAGCCGAGGTGGAGCTTGTCCATCTTGCCGGGACGCATGTTCGCCACCGCGATATCGCAGTGCGCGACGAGCTCGCGCGCGAGCGCCGCGCCCTCGGGAACGCTTAAATCGATGGTCACGCCCTTTTTGTTGAGGTTCGCGTTGTTGAAGGGGGGCGCGCCGTCGTAACCGGCGTAGTTCTCCGCCTCGAGGATCGAGCCCTGGCGCGTCTGGTCCACGCGCTTGCGGCTCTCGATCTTGATGACCTCCGCGCCGAGAAAGCCGAGCAGCGACGTGCAGTAGGGCGCGGCCCAGACCCAGCCGAAGTCCGCCACGCGGATGCCCTCCAAAGCCTTTTTCGTTTCCATAAGATCACATTCCTTCCGCCGCAAGGAAAATGC
Organism: bacterium; assembly: GCA_037343695.1. Taxonomy (GTDB): domain Bacteria; phylum Bacillota; class Clostridia; order Oscillospirales; family Oscillospiraceae; genus Hominicoprocola. Next base: position 29,098 of record JAYABH010000018.1, read on the forward strand.
GCCGCCCTGTTCCGGACGGCGCATCCTCTTGCCGCTGTAAACGCTTAGTAAAGCGTCTTTTCTTCTTCGAGTTGTTTGACCTCTTCCTCGCTCATGCCGAGAAGCGTGGTAAAGACCTCCACGTTATCCTCGCCGAGGCAGGGACCGGGCTTGCGGATGGTCGCGGGCGTCTCCGAGAGCTTCCAGGGCGGGTTGAAGACGTGCTGCGTCTTGAGCAGCGGGTGCTCCACGGTGGTGAGCAGGCCGCGCGCCTTGACGTGCGGGTCCTCGAGGATCTCCGTCGCGCAGAACGACGGCATCGCCGCGACGCCAGCATCCTGCAGCAGGTGCATCAGCTCGATATGGCCGTACTGGATGGTCCACTCGGCCATGTGCGCATCGATCTCCGCGCTGTTTTTGTGGCGGGAGTACATGTCGGCAAACTTTTCGTCCTTCGCCCAGTCAGGATCGCCCATGGCGTGAACAAGATTCTGCCATTCCTCCTCCGTGCCGACGGCGATGCTGATCCACTTGTCCTCGCCCTTGCAGCGGTAAACGTTGTGCGGGGCCATGACGGGGTCGGTGTTGCCTGTGCGGCCGAGGGAACGGCCGTTCATGGTGTATTCCATCATCTCGTTGCCGACGAGCGTCGTGATGCACTCAGAGGACGAGCAGTCGATATACTGGCCCTCGCCGGTCTTTTTGCGGTGGTAGAGGGCCGCGAGGATGGCGTAGGCCGCCTGCGTGGCCGCGCGCAGATCCTGCACGCCGCTCATCGGGTTCGGCGCGCCGTCGGTGTAGCCCGTGAGGTTGGCAAGACCGCCCATGGAGGCGAAGATCGGCGCAAAGCCCGCGAAGCCGCGGTACGGACCCGTGCAGCCAAAGCCCGTGGACTCGAGCATGATGATGTCGGGCTTGACCTTTTTGAGATCCTCGTAGCCGAGGTGGAGCTTGTCCATCTTGCCGGGGCGCATATTCGCCACCACGATGTCACACTGGGCGACGAGCTGGCGGGCGATCTCCTGCCCCTTCTCGGTGGTGATGTCGATGGAAACACCCTTCTTGTTGAGGTTTGCGTTATTGAACGTGGGCGAGGAGTTCACGCCCTCGAACACGTCGCCGTTCATGATGGAGCCCTGACGCGTCTGGTCCACGCGCTTCATGCTCTCGATCTTGATGACCTCCGCGCCCAGATAACCGAGCAGCGAGGTGCAGTACGGGCCGGCCCAGACCCAGCTGAAGTCCGCAACGCGGATGCCTTCCAATGCCATTTTACTCATTGTCTGCTGCCTCCCTTTCTCAGATCACGCCGGACTGCGCGAGCGAGACGATGTCCTGCTTGCTGTAGCCGAGCTTGCCCAGGATCTCTTCGTTGTTCTGTCCCAGCGTCGGCGCGCCGACGTTGTCCGTGGGCGCGGTGGCGGACATCTTATAGGGGATGCCCGGATACATCAGCTTGCCGGCCACGGGATGATCGATCTCCTCGAAGAACTCGCGCGCCTTGGTCTGGGGCGAGTTGAAGGTCTGCTCGGCAGAGCAGACGGGCGCGCAGGCGGTGCCCTCGGCCTGGATCATCGAGAAGAGCTCAAGGCTCGTGTACTTCTTGGCCTCTTCGCGCAGCAGGTCGCGCATCTCGTAGAAGTGCTTATCGCGCACCTTCTGCTCAAGGAAGCGCTCCTCCTGCGTCCACGCGGGCGTACCGAGCGCGCGCACAAGACCGTCCCACTGCTTCTGCGGGTAGAGGACGACCATGACGTAGCCGCCGTCCTTGCACTCAAGCAGCGTGTCGCGCACGCGGTTGATGCCGACGCGGGAGGGGTTGGTGCCGAGCATGTAGTAGCGCACGATGTTCATGCGCTCGAGCGCCATCTCGGCTTCCTGACGGGAAATGTCGATATACTGGCCCGTGCCGCCGTTTTCGCGGTAATAGAGCGCGCCCATAATGGCGACGGACGCACACGCGCCGATGTCGGTCTCGCCGACGTAGCCGCCGCCCTTGATGGGCTCACGGTCAGCGTTCGGGGACGCGGCGGGCAGCACGTAGCCCGCGCCGCTCGCGTGATAGTTATTGAGGTTATAGGCCTTGTAGTCGCGATACGGGCCGTACTGGCCGAAGTTCGTGATGGAGGCCATGATGAGGCCGGGGTTAAGCTTTTTGAGCTCGTCATAATTAAGGCCCAGGCGCTCCATCGTGCCGGCCTTCGTGTCCTCGAGCAGGATGTCGGTCTCGGCGGCGAGCTTTTTAAAGATCTCGCGGCCGGTCTCGGTCTCAAGGTTCAGGGTGATGCCCTTCTTGTTGGTGTTTTCATAGAGGAAAATGCCGGACGTTTCCGGGTTCACCTCATCGTGCAGATAAGGGCCATGCTTACGCGCGATATCGCCCTCGGGCTTTTCGATCTTGATGACCTCCGCGCCAAGATCGGCAAGCATCTTCGCGCAATGGGGTCCGGCAATGAAGCTGCAGTATTCGAGCACCTTCACGCCGTCTAAGGGTCCGTGTGCCATGGTTGATCTCTCCGTTTCTTTCTAAAAATTCTATTGTGCATCGGCGGGCTTTTCTTCCTCCCGCCGCCGGATGCTCTCTCGTTCCAGCGCCGCGATCCAGTCGGCATAGCCGCGGATCAGAAAGCGGAAGCTCTTTTCCGAATCGACGCTCTTGTTGGCATAATAGCCCGACTGCATCAGCGAGACGAAGCCGTGCAGCGCGCTGCGGTAGCAGCGCGAAAAGTGAACGCCCGTTTCCCGCGAGATCTGGTAGCGGTTCGTGATCTGGCGGAAGGCATGAAAGCTCTCGCGCCCGACCTTTCGCAGCTCCTCGTTCTCGCCGAGACCCGGCAGGCCGAGGATCGCCTGGTAGAGCTCCGGATTTTCCTGGGCAAAGCGGCGGTAGGCATAGGCGAGCGCTTCGATCGCCGCCTCCTTCTCCTTGCCGTCGATGGCGTCCGACAGCGTTTTGCTGAGCATTTTGGCCGCGCGCTTGCCGACCTCCTGATTGATGCTCTCCACGCCGCCGATGTGGTTATAGAGCGATGCGGCCCGCACGTTCAGGCGCACCGCAAGGTCGCGGACGGTATAGTTCCCGTAGCCCTTCTCCACCAGCAGCTCAAACGCCGCATCCGTGATGGCTTCTGCCGACAGTCCTTTTCCTCGCATGATGTCCCCCTTCTAAGCTAACACTGTTAGCTTTATTTTAGGCAAATTTTCGCCCGCTGTCAATCGAAAGTCGGCGGTTTTTGCAAAAAAACGATAGCATCTTTGTTGCAGCGGCACAACTTTTTATTGCTTTTCTTTTGCTGCGGGCGCGTGCTTTAATACAATCAGTATCACAGAAAAGAGGAATGCCCATGTCGAATTCTGTACATGATCTGCGCAGCGCGCTCGCGCTGCTGCGCTCCATCCCCGGCCAGCTGGTCGAGACCGACGTGGAGGTCAGGCCCGAAGCCGAGCTCTCCGGCGTTTACCGCTATGTCGGCGCGGGCGGCACGGTCAAGCGCCCGACGAAGGAAGGCCCCGCCATGCTCTTCCACAACATCGCCGGTCATCCCGACGCGCGCGTGGCCATCGGCCTTCTTGCAAGCCGCGAGCGCGTCGGCAGGCTGCTCGGCTGCGACCCCAGGGAGCTCGGCCGCCTGCTCTGCCATGCGGCGGAAAATCCCATCCAGCCCGTCACGCTGCGCGGTCCCGCACCGTGCCAGGAGGTCGTGCACCTCGCGACGGAGCCGGGCTTTGACTTAAACCGTCTCATCCCCGCGCCGACGAACACCCCCGTTGACGCCGGTCCCTACATCACGCTCGGCATGTGCTATGCGAGCCATCCCGACTCCGGCGTGTCCGACGTGACCATCCACCGCCTGTGCATTCAGGGGCCCGATGAGCTGTCCGTCTTTTTGCAGCCCGGCTCGCGCCACATCGGCGCGATGGCCGAGCGTGCCGAGGAGCTGGGGCAGAACCTGCCCATCTCCATCAGCATCGGCGTCGATCCCGCCATCGAGGTCTCGAGCTGTTTCGAGCCGCCCACGACGCCGCTGGGCTTCAACGAGCTGTCCATCGCGGGCGCGGTGCGCGGCCGGCCCGTCGAGATGACCGACTGCATCACCATCCGCGAGCAGGCCATCGCCCACGCCGAGTACGTCATTGAGGGCGAGATCATCACCGGCGAGCGCGTGCAGGAGGACAAGAACAGCCACACGGGCTTTGCCATGCCGGAGTTCCCCGGCTACAACGGCCCCGCCAGCAGCGAATGCTGGCGCATCAAGGTCAAGGCCGTGACGCACCGCCGCGAGCCGATCATGCAGACCTGCATCGGCCCCAGCGAGGAGCACGTCTCCATGGCCGGCATCCCGACTGAGGCAAGCATCCTCGGCATGATTGAAAAGGCCATGCCCGGCAAGCTCCTGAACGTCTACTGCGCCTCCCCTGGCGGCGGCAAGTACATGGCGGTGCTCCAGTTCAAAAAATCCGTCCCCACAGACGAGGGCAAGCAGCGTCAGGCCGCGCTGCTCGCGTTCAGCGCGTTCATGGAGCTCAAACATATCTTCATCGTCGATGAGGACGTCGATCCCTTCGACCTCAAGGACGTGCTCTGGGCGATGAACACGCGCTTTCAGGGCGACCGCGACATCATCACCATCCCCGACGTGCGCTGCCACCCGCTCGACCCGAGCAACGACCCGCGCTACTCCCCCAACCTGCACAACCGCGGCAACGCCTGCAAGACGATCTTCGACTGCACGGTGCCGTTCGCGCAGAAGGACCGCTTCGTGCGCGCACCGTTCCTCGAGCTTGACCCGACGCACTGGGTCCCGGAGGTCTGAGCGATGAAGCGGGAGCGATTGATCGTCGGCGTCAGCGGCGCGAGCGGCGCGCCGCTCGCCGCCGAGGTGCTGCGGCTTTTGAAGGCCACGCCGTATGAAAGCCACCTCATCCTCACGCGCGGCGCGGAGATGACCATCCCCGCCGAGACCGGCATGCGCGTGGAGGAATTCAAAGCGCTCGCCGACGCGGTGTATGACAACGCGGATATCGGCGCGGCGCCCGCGAGCGGGAGCTTCCGCACCGCGGGCATGATCGTCGTGCCGTGCAGCATGAAGACCGCCGCGGGCATCCACAGCGGCTACAGTGAAAACCTCCTTCTGCGCGCGGCGGACGTGACGCTCAAGGAGCGCCGCAAGCTCGTGCTCGTGGCGCGCGAAGCACCGCTCGGCACCATCCACCTGCGAAACCTCTACGAGCTCTCGCAGCTGGGCGCGGTCATCCTGCCGCCGATGCTCAACTACTACTGCGGGGCGAAAACGCTCGAGGAGATGACCGCCCAGGTCGCGAGCCGCGTGCTCGACCAGTTCGGCTGCGCTCCCGATGCGCTCGCGCGCTGGGAGGGCATGGCATGAAGCAGCTCGTGATCGAAAAAGAATGCCGGGGCTTCCCCATCTGCGCGCGCGTGGACATCCCCGCCGACGGCCTTGCCGTGCTGCTGACGGGCGGCTGCAGGCCGCATGTCGGCGCGGTCAGCGCCGCCGAGCCGGGCGGAGACGTGCAGACCACGCAGTTCACGGGCCACCGCGAGGGCGTCGTCAGCGCGCAGTGGGCGCGCGCTCTCTGTGACCGGTACCAAACGAGCGCGGTCGTCGTCTGCGGCATCCATTACGACGATCTCCCCCGCGAGGGCATCGAAGAGGTCTTAAGCTGCTGCAACCTTTTGTTGCAGGATGTTTTTTCTTCCATCGACAAGATCCGCTGAAAGCCTTGCTATGACTGACAAAAATGGCTGTGAAAACCAGTTCGGTTTTCACAGCCATTTTTTCTTCCGGTTATTTACTCAGCTCGCGCGGGATATCCAGCCGCACGCGGTCCGGCTTGCGCGGCGAGGCCTTGGCGGCCTCGTAGCCGATGTGGCCGATTGACACGCTGCCGAAGATGTCCTCGTCCTCGCGCAGGCCGAGCGCTTCAAAGCACGCGCGCAGCGCGGGCACGTCCGTCAGCCAATGCGGCTGGTTGCTCCAGCACGCGCCGAGCCCCAGCGCCGCGGCGGCGAGCTGCATGTTCTCCAGCGCGCAGGCGCAGTCGGCCATGGCGTTGCCGTAGGTGCGCGGCGCGACAGCGGAAATGAGCGTCGGCGCGTGGTGGATGAAGTGATAGCCCTCCTTGCGGGCGCGCAGGATGCCGCGGTTCATCATCTGCCCGTCCACCAGCTCGCGCGAAGCGAGCTCGCGCTGGATGACGGCGTTGAGCGTCTCCATCTTTTCAGGGTCCTGCACGACGAGAAAGCGCGGCATCTGAAGATTGCCGCCATTCGGCGCATACAGGCCGCACTCAAGGATCGTGCGCAGCGCTTCGTCGCTGATCTGCTCGGCGGTGTAAACGCGCACGCTGCGGCGCGCGAGCATATTCGCAATAGCGTCCATTTTGGTTTCCTTTCTCTTTGCAGATGAGACCCGGAAGCATTCTGTCTGTGCCTCCGGGTCTCTCTTTCATCTTAAACTGCCAGATTCAGAAATTCTTTTGCATCGTCGCACTGTTCAAAATTCTGCATCAGTGCGATTGCTGCGTTGATTTTTTCCTCGTCTCTGCCGAAACGACGGGCAATCCCAGCGTATTTATCATACACCTGGCTTGCTTCGAGCTGTTTGCGATTTGCCGCATTCTGACGGCGTGTGATCACGCTGCCGTCCCTGAATCGAATCGTAAGGTCGATAAAACGAGACTCTCCCTGAAGCCGTGCAGGCTTTCCAGCACATTCTTCTGCCCAGGCAAGCTCCACCTTATCCATCAGCTCATGAATTACAGGACGGTTGAACTGCTTCTCGGTAAAAGTATTCAATCCCACATCGCCGTCAACAAGGCAGCTTGCCACATTGTAGGCAATGCTGAAGCGGCCTTCGTCCGCATTGCGCGGATGGACTCTGAGAACCGGTCCGGGCGGCTGCATCGACATTGCTACCGTAATATGCACGATCTCATCTATCGGAACTGCACGCTCTGCAAGCAGATCCGTCAGCGCACTGAGCACCTCATAGTTGCCGCCGCAGCAGGGCCACTGCTTAAAGTGCCCGCGCTCCTTTGCGAGAATGACAGGTTCGCCGAAGTTGGCAGTAAGCTGCTTAATCGAGCATCCCTGTTCCTGTCCATAGACATAGTAGAAGCCTTTGCGCTCTTCAAGAATATAAGGATCCCCCTCGCAGCCTTCCGCTGCAAGCAACGCCGCCAGCACACCACTTTCCGAGGCGCGAGCGACCTGAAATGCCTTTGCATTGGTACCGAAGCTTTGGAGCATGCCCCCGCCGAGCGGCGCCGCCAGCGCAATTGCCATGCGGGTCTTCCACTCATCCAGTTCCAGCAGTTTGGAACACGCCGCCGCAACAGCCATAGGTCCCAGCAGCGATGTGGCGTGCCAGCCTGCGCCCATCTGGATATTCCCCAGACTCTCGCGCAATCTGCCGCCGAGTTCCACACCCACCGTATAAGCCTCGATGATCTGCTTACCCGTCAGCCGCCGTGTTTCGGCAAGGCCAAGCACAGCAGGTGCAAGCAGACAGCTCGGATGGCCCAGCGATCCGCCATTATCATAATCAATGGCGTGAACACATGCACTGTTAACGAGCACAGCATTCCGCAGTGTGGTTTTCTCGCCCGTTGCCCAGATACGCGCCTCAGGCACGCCGCTGACTGCGTATTTCATCAGCGCCTTCTCAGCGCTCTCCTCGGCGCCGAGCAGCGATACTCCGACCGCATCGATCAGCGCAGCCTTTGCCTGTTCAACTCCGCGTGCGGGGATCTGATCATAGTTGAAACGGCAAACCAGCTTTGCAACTTTTTCTGTCGTCTGCATACAGCGTTTTTCCCGTTACACAGGCCAGAGTCCGCAGAAGCCGATCAGCGCCATCACCGCAGCGATGCCCGCCATGGCGAACGCAAGGATCAGCTGACCCTTGACGAGGTAGCCGTTGTACTCCTCCGGGGCAAGACCGATGAACTGAGAACCGGCCGTGGAGAACGGGGAGATCGGGGTCGCCAGCGCACCGATCTGCGCGGCGGCGTAGAGCGTGACGGGATTGAGACCCGTGGCGGCGGCAAGTGCCGGGACCATCGGGAACATCAGCGGCAGAACAACGCCCGTACCGCTGGAGAAGACGCTCAGGAACGCGCTGATGAGCAGGAAGATCGGCGCGAGCAGGAACTTCGGGAAGGAAGAGCCGTCGAACACGGAAACGACCACGTCGTTCAGGCCGCTCTCCTTGGCAAGCTCCATCAGGAAGGCAACGCCGGAGACGATCATGACCGTGTTCATCGGGATGCGCTTGAGCACGTTCTTGGCCGGGGCGAGCTTCAGAAGAGACGCGAGGAAGGAGAAGATGATCAGCACCGCGTGGGGCTTGCAGAGCTTGACGAAGCTCTTGGCGAAGGAATCCTTCGGCAGGGGCCAGAGGGTGTTGATGACGTTGGGAACGACCATGAGGATGAAGGAGACGAAGATAAGGACCAGGGTCTTCTTCTGGATGTCGTTGAAGGGCTCGGGCTTGGTCTGCAGGGCCTCGATCTGAGCGCCCTTGCCGAGCTCGCTGCCGTCGCGCTTTTTCCAGTGGAAGTACAGGTAGATCAGCGCGACCTGGATGAGCTTGCAGACGACGAAGAGGATGTAGGTGTGGAAATAGGTGGAGAAAGCGAGGTCGGCCGCTTCGCCGGTGGAGCTTTCAACAAGGCCGTAGAGCACAACGCCGGTACCGGTGAAGGGGTTCATCGTGCCGCAGTTGTAGCCGCAGTCGATGGCGAAGACCATCAGCAGCGGATCCATGCCGATCTGCTTGCAGATGGAATAGCCGATAGGAGCGAGCAGAACAATGGTACCCGGGCCGGCGCCGAGGTAGCCCAGCACCATGGCGATGACCATGAAGACGATGGGCACCAGCGTGACCTTGTCCTTGAAGGCGTAAAGCATCTTTGCGCCCATGAGGTCCAGGGTCTTGTTCTCACGCGCGAAGCCGTAGAACACGGCGCCCGCGATGAGGAAGAACACCCAGTTGTTCGGCCAGTAGTTGTAAACGTCTGCGACCGACTTGCCCATGCAGAGCGTGCCGATCAGGAATGCGCAGGTCATAGCCGTCAGACCGAGGTTGACGTCTTTCCAGAAGCTCAGTGCGATCGCGATCACGACCGAAACCAGGCAGAGCAGCAAAATAGTATCAGGACTCATATTCCCTCCCAAATGATTCTGCGGGCCCCGTGCGGACACGGGGACCGCACGGTTTTGTTATCTGCGCTTTTTCTTTAAAAGTTCGTTCCAGTTCTCCGGGAGCTCGATCTTCTTGCTCGTCGGCCAGCCCATAAAGCCGTTCTCCGCGCCGATGATCATGTGATCGCGGCCCGGGTCGCCGCTGACAACGAGCTGGATATCGTCGGGCTCGGCGAGCATGCGGACAAATCTCTGGTCGCCGTCGTCGGTGTAGTTGCCGTTCTCATCGTAGAAGGCAAGAGAACCGATGGGCGTGACCTCGAACTTACCGTACTGCTCCTTGGTGCCGAGGAACTCCGGCCAGTTGCCGTCCTCAATGCCCTTGGCAAAGCGCTCGGTCAAGCGGCCGCCGAGGTTGCTGAGACGGAACCTGGCATTTTTGAACATGTGCTCCTTGACGTCTTCCTTGGTCATGCCCTCGCGGATCAGCGAGTCGATGATGGTCGGGGTCAGGACGATCAGGGGGCGGACATGCTGGCCGCGGAAGAAGAACTGGATGAACATGTGGTTGTCCGCCATGCGGTGCTCGATGCTGCGCAGGATGCCCTCGGCGGTCGGATAGCCGACCTCGATGCCCTGCGTGCGCTCCGTGCAGGTCATGATGGTGATCACATTATCGCCCGCGTTGAAGCCACGGTCAACACTATACGGCTGCCAGCCGATCTTTTCAAGGTATTCCTCGTTTTCGGCCAGCACGATGCGGAAGTTATCGCCGAAGCAGCCCTTATCGGACTTGTGCGGCAGAAGACCCGCAACGTTGCGCAGATACATACGCCAGAAGCGGCCCACCGAGGTGTTTGCCTGGAAGCCGGGACGCAGCGCGCCCTGCGTGCAGTTGAAGTTCAGCTCCTTGATGATCTTACCGCTGAGGATAATCATGACCTCGGTGCCCGGCGTATGGCCCAGGTGCTCCTGACCGAAGTAAGGATCGCACATGGCCTCCGTCAGCGCGACCAGCACCGGCATATACTCCGGACGGCAGCCGCACATAACGCCGTTGACCGCAACGTTCCACACGGTCGCCTGACGGTTCTCGGGCTTGAGGATGCCGAGCACCTCGTCGGGCTTGCGGGGCGTGAACTTGAGGAATTCCTCGACCTTTTCGATCGTGGGCGGAACGATGGGCATACCCTCGCTCCACTCGTTGTCGAGGAAGTATTCGTTGATCTCTTCAAACGAACCCGAATAGATGATATCGCGCATATCGGGCTCGCGCACGGCCTTGCCGTCCTTGGGCTGCACTGTCAAGCCCTTGACGACCTGATCGGCCATGATGTTGTAGGCGTTTTCAAACACCTTTTCATTCGGCGTCACGTTAACGTGGCCCGGATGCTGTGCGAACGGCAGGTTCGGGAAGCCTTCACCGGCAGCGGTGAATTTGCCCGGCGTATAGAAGCCGTCGCAGCAAAGGGTAACTGTGGGGATTCCCAGTTTCTCAACCAGGATGCTGCACCGCGTCACGGCGGCGATACACGAGCCTCAACAGCCCACGCCGCATATAACGGCGTCTACCCCGAATTTTTTGAACTTGTTCGGAAGGTCTGCGAGCACTTCGCGCTCGTTCGCGCCGTGGATCTCGCCGAATTCCTTCCAGCTGATGAACGTGACGTCAGGATACAGTTCCTTCAGTCGCTTCTCGAACGCTTCGCACATGATGTCGCCCTTAAAGACCCAGTCCCAAAGTTCGGCGACGACCTTGCCGTTGAGCGTGTCGAGACGCTTGGCGAGCTTCTGTCCGCCCGACGTGGTTTTACCGCGCGGCCAGACTACGTCGTACTCGAAAGCGTCGTTCTTACCCATACCTCAACTTCCTTTCTCATTGGATTCTTTTTATCAAAAGCCTTGCGTCCCGCCCGGACAGCACGGGCAAAACGCTTGTCTTTTTCACAGTGGTAAGCTATCCGCACTCGCCGCAGGAGACCGCGCCGCGGAAGCGCCGCCCCTCGCCCTCCCGCACGGTGATGCCCCGGCGGTCCATTTCGCCGAGGAGCGGAAGCGCGTATTTGCGCGTCGTGCCAAGCACGTCGCGCGCCTGCGAGACGGTAAATGCATCGTACCGCTCCCTGAGCAGCCGCGCCGCCTCGGAAACGGCGTCGATGCAGAAATAATCGTTTTCAATGCGCTCGAGCTCGTTCCGGTCCAGAAGATACGGGAGATACTCCCTCGCGTCCGCGTCGGCAATATGGAAGGAAGCCATCAGCTCCTGCCAGACCGGCGGGACGAACATCTTCTTGCGGTAGGTCGCGGCGATGCGCGTGAGCTCCTGCTGCTGCCGTTCGTCGGGACAGGGGGCAAAGTCCGGCAGCGCCGCCACGGCGCCGTCCACGCGGATATCGCCGCGCGCCTGATAGGAAAAGAGCAGCAGGCTCAGGTGCTTTGTCTGGATGCGGCCGAACACCTCGGTCCGCAGCTCCGCGATGGGACAGCCCCTGCGCAGCGGATATTTTTCGTGATACGCGCGCAGCGTGTCGCACAGGAGCATCGACCAGCGCTCGTAAAGCTCGGCGGAAAGATAAAGCGGCGGGTCCGCTTCAAGACGCACGGCGCGTTTTTGCTCCATGAGCTGCGCGAGCGCGGAAGAGGTGTCCTCTTCCGTCATCTGCGCAAGGTTTTTTAAGCCCGCAAGGCCGATCGGCTTTGCCTCGCGGTCGAGAAGGTCCAAAACGGTCAGGCTGTCATCGCGGCCGTCCTTGGCGGCGATGCGGCGCATGGTGTTGGGGTCGCTCAGCTTGTAGCGCGGCGCGTCGGCGTCGAGCACCGTCGCGCCCGCGACGGTCACCTCCGGCGACCAGGAGCGCAGGATCAGCCGGTCGCCGCGCAGCGGCGGCAGCGCCTTTTCAAGCTCCAGCTGGCAAAGGCAGCTCGTCCCGGGCCGCAGCGTTTCGCGGTCCAGAAAGCGCACGCGCGCGGAGACCTGCGCCGTGCCGTGGAAGAGATGCACCCTCGCCCGCTGGGAAAGCTCCCCCGCGTCCGGCAGAAGGTCGAGCTTCACGTCCATGCGGAGGCTGGGGCGCAGCAGGCTCTTTTCCGCGAGCCAGCAGCCGGGAGATAAGTCCTCCGCCCCATCGCCCACAAGGTTCAGCGCCGTGCGCTGACCGGCGAGCGCGCGCTCGACCGCCTGTCCGTGGACCTGAATGCCGCGCACGCGCAGCTCCGTTCCCTGCGGCAGCACCTCGAGCCGCTGGCCGACGCTGATCGCGCCTGCCCAGAGCGTTCCGGTCACGATCGTGCCGAAGCCCTTTTTCGTAAAGCAGCGGTCGACCGGCAGCCTTGAAAAGCCGACCGGCGGGCGCTCCTTCACGGTCTCGGCGACCGCGGCGAGCGTTTCCCTGAGCTGCTCTATGTGATAGCCCGTGGCGGCGGACACGTCCACGATGGGCGCGTCGCGCAGCAGCGTGCGCGAGAGCTGCTTTCGCACCTGCTCGTGCACCATTTCGAGCCATTCCTCGTCATCCTCGACCATGTCGCACTTTGTGATCGCGACCACGCCGCGGCGCACGCCGAGCAGATGCAGGATGTTGAGATGCTCGACCGTCTGGGGCATCACGCCCTCGTCCGCCGCAACGACCAGCAGCGCCATGTCGATGCCGCCGACGCCGGCGAGCATGTTCTTGATGAATTTTTCATGTCCCGGCACATCCACGAGCCCGAGCTTGAGCCCGCTTGGAAGCTCCAGCGCCACATAGCCCGGAACGATCGTCATGCCGCGGCGTTTTTCCTCCGGAAGGCGGTCGGTGTCGATGCCGGTCAGCGCCGCGGTCAGCAGCGTTTTGCCGTGATCAACGTGCCCCGCCGTTCCGATCACGATGTGTCGATCCATGTGTCCTCCCGCAGAAGGCGCTGCGTTTCTTCGTTGTCTCTTTTTGAGGGTATTCTGTATCATTGGCGGAAATGGGTGCGAATCGAACGCACCAGAGGCGGGATCGCCGCCTGACAGCGGATTTGAAGTCCGTGCCGGCCACCAGGCCGAGTCCACTCCCATATTCCAGCGCCGCACGGAAACACGGCGCGTGGAATACCCGAATCAAATCAGTGAGGTGAAGAAGCTGCTTATTTCGATCCGCTGGCCGGGCGGGTATGGTCCGTCCGGCTGGCGATTGAGAAAAGCCAAAAGAAATTAAAGGGTGTTGATATACTCGCAGCAGGCCATCGCGGCGGTCGCGCCGTCGCCGACAGCGGTCGCCATCTGCTTGGGCGAATCCACGCGGATATCGCCGGCCGCGTAGATGCCGGGGAGCTCGGTCTCCATGTGAGCGTTGACGGGGACCTGACCGGCGGGGGTCAGATCGATCGTATCCTCCAGGAAGCCGGTGTTCGCGATCAGGCCGATGCGGATGAAGATGCCCTGAACGTCGAGCGTCTTCTCTTCCCCGCTCTCCTTGTCGCGGATCTTAACGCCGCTGACCCAGTCGGAGCCGAGGATCTCGGTGATGTCGGTGTTGCAGAGAAGCTCGATGTTCTCGTTCTCCTCCACGCGGTCCTGCAGGATCTGCTCCGCTCTCGGCTGGGAGCGGCAGACGATCGTGACCTTGCAGCCGAGCTGGGCGAGGTAAAGCGCCTCGGTCAGCGAGCTGGAGCCGCCGCCGGAAACGACGACGGGTTTGCCCGCACACTGCGCGCCGTCGCAGGTGGCGCAGTAGAAAACGCCCTTGCCCGCAAGCTCCTTTTCGCCGGGGACCTCCAGCAGGCGCGGATGGCAGCCGGTGGCGATGATGATGGCCTTGCAGGTCATGCTCTCATCCTCGGTCTTGACGATCTTGAACTTGCCCTTGTCGCGGATCTCGACGGCTTCGCCGTTTTCAAACGCCGCGCCGAAGGTCTCCGCCTGCTCGAGCATCTGCTGGGACAGCTCCGTGCCGATCACGCCGTGACCAAAGCCGGGATAGTTTTCGATCATCTGGCGGTTCACCATTTCGCCGCCCATCATCTTGGATTCCAGAACCAGGGTGTCGAGACCCGCGCGGCCGGTGTAGATCGCGGCCGTCAGACCCGCGCAGCCCGAACCGAGAATGATAACGTCGTGGTCAGTGTACATTTCCGATCCTCCTTACAGCGCCTTGCCGAACTCCGCCTTGCAGACGAGCTTGACAACGTAAACGGAGCGCGTGTGGACCACATGGTCCTGATTCTCGCCGTTGACCTCGATCTCAACGAGGTGGCGGCCCTCTTCGTCGATGTACTTCTTGGTGACCTTGCCCTTGACGTAGGTGATGTCGCCGAAGAAGACCATCTTGCGGTCCTGCGAGTCAACGCTCATGACGAAGGCGTCGTCGCCCATCCAGTCGGTCACGGCCTGCGTGAGCATCATCTCGTTCTGCGCGCCGGCGCTGTTGGCCATCGGGTAGCCGAGCACCTGCGCGGCATGGTCGGTGTAGTGCCAGTCGCGGCGCAGGAAGTACTCACCGGTCTCGGGGTCGATGGGGTGGGTGGACAGGTGGCCGCGCATGCAGGCCCACTTGATCGCGTAGGCGTAAGAATAGCAGCTGACGGTCGTGCGGGCGCAGGCGTCAGCGACGTCCACGGGGCCGCGCATGACAACGGGCAGCTCCTCGCCCTCGGTCACGTCCTCCCAGTAACGGGTCTCGGCGCCGCGGCGGTACTTGCCCGCGAGGGTGTCCTCATAGCTCTGATGGATCAGGTCGAGCTCCTCCTGCGTGCAGTGATGACGGGTCTTGTCCTGATACATCTTGTTTTCTTTCTTCTTACCGCGCAGTCCGGGAGGGGTCGCCATGTAGATGTTGCGGTGGACCTCGATGGCGGCGCACTCGTTGCGCTGGTTGATGTAATAGCGCGGCGCGCTCTCGATGAACATGCGGTAGTTCTTGCCGGTGACCTTCTTTTCAACAAAGCCGTCGTACTGGTCGTAAACGGTGAAGGTATCGTGCGGGCGCATGAGCACCTTGGGGTTGTAGATGTGCTTGCTGCCGCCGGCGAGACGCTGGATGCCGGGCACGCGCAGACGGCCACCGAAGGAGGAGCCGAAGGCGATGCACGTCTCATACAGCGGGGGTGCGTAAACGCCGCCCCAGCGGGTACCGGCGGCGTAGGTCGGGTCGCGCCAGATGGGGTTGGGGTCGCCGCAGGCGTCGGCAAAGTGGCGGATCAGGTCCTCGGTGACCTCGCGGTTGTTGACGCCGCGGTTGTACTCCTCGTCCATGATCGCGGTGGATGCGGGCGGCTTGCAGATCTCGCCGCGCCCGGCGTTGAATTCCTCAATGCGCTCTTCGAGCTTTTCTTCCCATTCCTTGTCGCTCAGATTATCCCAATCTTCGCCTGTATACTGCTTTGCCATATCCAGTCTCCTTTCAAATTCTATCGCGCAGAGCTTTGCGGCGGCAGAGCCGCCGCGCACATCCTCTCTATTGTCGATAGTGATATTTTAAACTAACAGTGTTAGTCTGTCAATGCTGTATTGCGCTTTGTCAGACAACAATTGATTGCACGACTGCAACAAAAAGTTGTAAAATCTCGCGACCGTTTTGGTACAGTCTTTGCACAGCGGGCATTGCGCTTAGTCGCGCACGTAAATGCTGCCCTCCATGATGCGGCGGGCCGTGCGCTCCAGATAGCCGTACTTGATGCCCTCGCCGCCGTCCTCGCGCAGGTCGGCGCGCGCGACCATCACGCCCCAGGGGTGGCCGATGCGCAGCTTCGTGATGTTCTGCGTGCCGAGCGACGCGCTCGCGATCTCGTTGACGATGGTGCCGGGGGTGTTGGCCGCGGTGATGGTGCAGATGGCGCCGGTACCCATGTAGGCGTCGATCATCTTCATGTTGACCGAGAACAGACGGCCGACGATGTCGATATCCCCCGCCTTGATCTCCTTGCCGCTGCCGGCGGTATAGTCAACGGGCCTGGTCGCAAAGGCGATCTTCGGCAGCGTCTGGCTGTTGATGCGCGCGTCCTCTAAGTCCTTGGCATAGCCGAGCAGCACCGCGCCCGTGCCGCGGATGATCTCGAGCTTGCGGCAGATCTCCTTGCAGTCCGGCAGGGCGTTGAACTCGGAGGGGATCTCCGTGCCCTTGACGCCGAAGTCCTCAGGATGGACGAAGATGACGGGGTTCGCCGCGTCGACGAAGGAATACTCGTAGACCTTGCCGTCGATCTCGATGGTGTCCTTCACGTGGCCGGTGGGCAGGAGTTTGCCGGAGGCCGCGCCCTGCGGCTCGACGAATTTGAGCGTCACCTTGGACGCCGTGCCGGGCACGCCGTCGATGGCGAAGTCGCCCTCGCTCTGGAAGCGGCCGTTTTCGACCGGGACCTGCGCGATGATCTCCTTCTGCGTGTTGGTGTTGAAGATGTGGACCTCGGTCATCGGCTCGACGGCCTTCACAAGACCCTCGTCGATGGCGTAGGGGCCGACGGCGGAGGAGATGTTGCCGCAGTTCATGGTCTTGCCGACGATGGGGGCCATCACGTCCACCTGGCCGAAGTCGTAATCGACGTCGATGCCGGGACGATCGCTCTTTTTGATGATGGCGACCTTGCTGGTGGAGGTGTTCGCGCCGCCCATGCCGTCGATCTGGCGGCGGTCAGGAGAGCCGAAGGCGCTGAGGATGACCTTGTCGCGCTCCTTGGCGTCCTGCGGCAGGTCCTCGTCGCGGAAGAAGACCGCCTTGCTCGTGCCGCCGCGCATGTAGACGCAGGGGATCTTGCGGTTGGGCTTGTAATTCGACATATTTCTTACCTCTTTTTTATTTTTCACTTTTCATTTACAAACTTCGTGCTATAATGCAATTAAATGTTGCAAGGAAGGAGCCATTGCCTGTATGCTGCAAAATTACCAATACTTCATCACGCTGGCCGAGACGCTCAACATCTCCCACGCCGCGCAGAAGCTCTATATCTCGCACCAGTGTCTCAGCCGCTATCTCAAAACGCTGGAGCACGAGTGCGGGCTGACGCTCTTTGAGCGCAAGCCGACCTTCGCGCTGACCTACGCCGGGCAGACGCTGCTTGAGGCCTTCCGCGAGATCGAGCGCATCGAGAAAAACGCCGAGCAGTCGCTCGAGGAGCTGCGCACCGGCAACAGCGGCGAGATCCATTTCGGCATCACCGAGGGGCGGCTGCGCATCTTCTTCCCCGACCTTTTGAAGCGCTATCAGGAGCAGTTCCCGAACGTGACGCTCAAGGCCGTGAGCGCGCCGACGAGTGAAATGCTCGACATGCTGCTTGAAAACAAGCTCGATCTCGTGCTCGGCGGACTGACGCGCCGCTCCGCGCCGACGCTCGAATTCAAGCGCGTGATGGACGAGGATCTGTACCTCGTCGTGTCGGACAACCTGCTGCGCACGCACTTCGCCGCCGACTATCCCGCCTGCAAGGAGACGTTCACCCAGGGCGCGGACCTGCACCTTTTTCAGGGGCTGCCCTTCACGGCGGCGCACGCGGGCTTCAATTCCCGCACGATCCTCGACGATTTTCTGCAGGCCAACGGCATCTCGCTCAACATCGTGTATGAAGCGAACCAGCCGGACCTGCTGCATATCCTGACCTCGAACGACTACGCCTGCTCGTTCTGCCTTTCGATGTACTTACCCAACATCAAAAAGCTCAACCAGATGTGTCCGCCGGACAACAAGCTCAACGTCTTCCCCATCAAGGACCTGACGGCAAAGAATTCGATCTTTCTCATCTCGCAGAAGGGAAAGTATTTCCCGCAGTACACCAAGTCGCTCATCCGGCTCGTGCGCCAGATGTGCCGGGACGACTATACCCTCCCCTGCCTGACGGATCAGTAAGCGAGCGCGGTGATCTCATCCACGGAGGGAAGCGTTTCCACGCGCCGCAGCAGGGCCAAAAGCTCCTGCGCCCGCGTCTCCTCCATGGCGGCTCTGGCGTTGCTCATGAACTTGCGCTCGAGCTCCGCGGTGCTGACGGGATTGCTCGGCGAGCCCTTGAGGTCGTACAGCTCCTTTTCATACGCCGTGCCGTCCTTCAATTCGATGCGGACCTTCGCGCCGCGCTTTTTCGGGAAGACGGCCTGCACGCTCGGGTCGATCTCACAGGTGACCTTGTCGGCGAGCTGGAGCGTTTCGGGATCGGTGTAGCTTTTTTCCATCAGGTTCGCCACGCCGAAGCCGTGCTCGCGCAGCGCGACGGCGCTGCCGTAGGCCAGGCTGAACTTCGCCTCGCCGGAGTTTTTCGGCTCCTTGATGATGCCGGTCAGCTCATAGGCGACCTTATGCGTGCCGATATGGATGGCGGCGACGTCGTCCGGGTCGATCCCGTGCTCCACGCCGAGGTCCAGCGCCGCTTCAATGCCCGGCTGGGCATGGCGGCAGGAGGGGTACATCTTGTTATACGTATCGCCGATGGTGTAGACCCTGCCGAGATCGCGGCAGACGTCCTCGACATCGACGTTTTCCGACTGCGTGGCAAAAAGGCCGTTCGGGCCTTCCAGCGCCGTGAGACAGCCCTCCATGCCGGTTTCGGCAAGATAGGCCGCAAGGATGCCGTTATAAGCGGCGTTGCCCACCTGCACGCACTTGGCGCGCTGGCCGGACTTGGTCGCCTCCATCGTGCCGCTCGCGAGCATACCGGCCTGACCGAGCGCATTCGCAAGCTGCTCCTCGTTCAGCCCCATGAGCTTGCCCGCGACCGCCGCCGCGCCGTAGGCGCCGCAGTTGCTCGAGGGATGGAAGCCCTTGTTGATCTGCGCGGGGTTCACGTGCGAAGCGATGCGGTACGTCACCTCGTAGCCGATGGCGACGGCGGTGATGAGCTCTTTTCCGCTTTTTCCCAGCGCCTGCGCCATCGTGAGCGCGGCCGGGACCACCACAGCGCCGGCGTGACAGCCGGCGTTTTTGTGTCCGTCGTCCAGTTCGACCGAGTGGGCGTAGGTGGCGTTGATCATGGCCGCATGCGCGGCGGGATAGCACTGCTCCCCGCCGATGACGCCGCAGCTGCCGCTGCCGAGGTTTCTGCACGCTTCGCGCAGCTGCGAAGCGTACTCCCAGTTCACGCTGCCGGCAATGGCCGCGCCCAGGGTATCCATAATGCGCTCTTTCGCCAGCATGACGACCTGCTCCGGCAGGTCGTCATATTTTGTCCCGGCGATGAACGCGGCAAATTTCTGCGTGAGGCACATCAGCGCTTGACCTCCCGGATCACGTCGATGACCGTGCCGTCGCGGTACTCCACGATGCAGGCCACGCGGTCGCTCGTCTCAATGGGCTTGGGCACGCCGGTGAGGGATTCGGCAAGCTGCTGCAGCTCCTCGATGGTCACAAGCTTCAGGCTGGTCTTTTCAAGGTCCTCCTTGAGCTCGTTGTAGCTCTTGTGCCTGGGGTTGAGCGCGATGCCCGCTTCCGTCACAACGGCGGCGACCGTCTCGCCCGGCGTGCAGAGGGTAAAGACCTTCTTCACGATGGACGGCGTGCGCCCGCGGATGATGGGAATGGTGACAATGGAGATGGCTGCGCCGCCCGCGACGTCCGGGCCGCCGCCGAGACCGCCCATCATCTCGCCGGAGGAGCCGGTAAGGATGTTGACGTTGAAGTCGGTATCGACCTCGAGCGCGCCGAGCACGCCGAAGTCCTCGCGGTTGAGGAAGCCACCCTTGGAATAGGCGTTGGCATAGTCGGCGTTGTCGATCTCCACGACGCCGGGACGGGTCGAAATGGCGGACGCCGCGACCGCGTCGAAGCTCTGGCTGCACTCGACCACGCGCACAAGGCCCTCGTCGTACATGTCGATGATCGCTGCGGGGATGCCGCCGAGGGCAAAGCTCTCCTTCACGCCGCGCTCGCGCATGCGGTCGGCGAGGTATTTGGTGGTGGCGATGGCGATGGCGCCCGCGCCGGTCTGGAAGGAGAAGCCGTCCTTAAAGAGACGGGACGCCGCGATCACATCCGCCGTGCGCTCGGCGATCATCAGATCGCGCGGGTTCTTCGTCAGGCGGGCCGCGCCCTTGCCGATCTTCTCCGGGTCGCCGATCTGATCGACCTTGACGACGTAGTCCACATACTGCTGGGAAATGGACGCGGGCAGGCAGGGATATTCCACAAGGTTATCCGTCACGACCACGACGCAGCCGGCATTGTGCGCGTCCACAAAGGCATAGCCGAGGGAGCCGCAGGCGTTGGGGCCGATCTGGCCCGTGCAGTTGCCGTAGTCGTCGGACGCGGACGCGCCGATGAAGGCAACGTCGATCTGCAGCTCGCCCGCTTCGATGGCGCGGGGACGCGCGCCGTGCGTGCGCAGGATGACGGGGTTCTCCATCTCACCGGCAAGCACGGCGTCGCCGAGCTGGCCGCGGATGCCGCTTGCTTCAATGCGGTCGATCGTGCCGTCGCGGACAAAATCGACGATGGAGGGATTCTTGATGTTGACGACGGCGCTCGGCGCAAAGCGCAGATGCTTGATGCCGAGCTCACGGATGGCCGTGAGTACCTGGCCGATGACCATATCACCCTCGCGGAACGAGTGGTGGAACGAGATGGTCATGCCGTCGCGAAGGCCCGAGGCCTTGATGGCGGCCTTCAGATCGGGCAGGAGCTTCGTATCGCCGGGGATGCGGTGGCCCATGACGCGCTTGGTCACGACCGTTTCCTGCGGCGCGGGCGTTGCATAAGCGCCCTGATAGGGGCGAACGACGTAATCGCCGATCTTCTCGGGCAATTCGCGGCCCAGACTGTTCTTGATCATTCCTTGACACCTCCAACCTTGATGCCGGCGGCTGCCGCCTTGGCAAGCGTCGTGCGGGCACGCAGCTCCATCGGCTTATCGACCATGCCGCCGTCGAGCACGCACACGCCCGTGTGGTTGCGCGCGGCCTCCTCCAGCGCTTCGAGCACGCGCTTGGCGTTGCGGATCTCCTTTTCCGACGGGGTAAAGCAGGCGTTCACCGTGTCGATCTGGCGCGGGTGGACGCAGGTCTTGCCGTCGAAGCCCAGCGTGCGGGTCATTTCAAGGTCGCGATGCAGGCCCTCGGCATCGTTGATGTCGGAAAAGACCGCGTCCTGCGCGGAGATGCCCGCCGCGCGGCAGGCCATGAGGATGGCGTTGCGCGCGTAGAAGATCTCCCAGCCGGGCTTGGTGCGCTGGGCGGACATGCTGGCGGTAAAATCCTCCGCGCCGAGCGCCATCGCGGCTACGCGGGGGCTCGCCGTGGCGATCGCCTGCGCGTTGATGACGCCGAGGTAGGACTCGATGTTGCACCAGAGCTTGATGCCGCCGACGGGCAGGCCCGCCTTCTTCTCGATGGCGGTCATCTTCGCATCGATGCGCTGCACCTCCTCGGCGTATTCGACCTTCGGGATGCGGATGGCGTCGGGCTGGGCGCGCACGGCGGCCTCGAGGTCCTCGTCGAGCTCCTTGGAGTAAATGCCGTTGACGCGGATGAGAATGTACTTATCCTTGGGGCGCTGATACTTCACCGCGTTATAAACGAGGAAGCGCGCCGCGTCCTTTTCGCCCGCGGAGACGGAGTCCTCGAGGTCGTAAACAAGGCAGTCCTCGTTGTAGAAGCCCGCCTGGATCATCTTGACGGGGCTCGTCCCGCCGGCGTACATGGAGGTACGCATCAGTTCGGATTTAGGCATTCGGGTCCTCCTTTCCCCAGTCGTAGGACACCTCTGCCGCGCGGCAGACGGCGCACTGCATTCTTGCGCGGATGACAAAGTCGAGCGCGCCCTTATCCACGACTGCGACGACGGCGTCGGTCACGCCGAAGTCCGCGAGCACCTCGCGGATGGTCGCTTCGATCGCGTCGCCGAACGTCGCCTTCACGTCGCTCTGGATGTCGATCTCAATGCCCCTGCCCTCGTTGGGGCGGAGCGTCACCATAATGTCGCTGGATTCCATGGTACCGGCAACGGCCGGTTTTTTCAGTTCCATAGCTGCCTCCTTTTTATACCTTTGCGTTTTTCTTCATGTACTGGAACAGCCCGCCGGCTTCCATAATGTCGTGCTCCAAGTCGCTCACGGCGTCGCCGTGGAAGGTCTTGCCGTTCGCGGTGTTGACGATCATACCGGAGTCCATATCGACGTCCAGCACGTCGCCGTCCTTGATATCGCCGTCCTTGATGGCCTGGGAAATGCCCTTGACGAAGAGCACGGGATAGCCGTTGTTGATGGCGTTGCGGTAGTAGATGCGCGAGCAGGTCTCGGCCAGCACGCAGGGCACGCCCGCGTACTGTAAACAGTAGACCGCGTGCTCGCGGCTCGAGCCGCAGCCGAAGTTCTTGCCCGCGACCACGATATCGCCGGGCTTGACCTCTTTGGCAAAGTTCTCCTTGCCGGGGTAATATTCGAAGGCGTACTGCGGCATATTCTTCGGGTCGGTCTCGGCGAGATACTTGTTGTGGTAGATGAGGTCGGTATCGACATCGTCGCCGAAGACCCACGCGCGCGCATGGATAGTGCTCATATTCTCTTCTCCTCCTCTCAGCCGAGAATGTCTCTCGGGTCGGTGATGCAGCCGCGGATGGCGGTGGCCATGGCGGTCATCGGGCTCATCAGGTAGGTGTGGCTGCCCTTGCCGACCTTGCCGATGAAGTTGCGGTTGTTCGTGGCGCAGCCGACATCGCCGTTCGGCAGCGCGCCGTAGTGCTCCGCCGTGCAGAGCGCGCAGGTCGGGTTCGTAAAGACGATGCCCGCTTCGAGGAACTTTTCGATCATGCCAGCCTTGGCGCAGGCGAGCTGGACCTCGGTGGTGCTCGGCGTGATGATAACGCGCGTCGCGGGATCGACCTTGCCGCCGCCCGCCATCAGGACCTTGTAGGCAGCTTCGATATCCTCAAAGCGGCCGTTGGAGCACGAGCCGATGTGCACCTGATCGACGTGCGTGCCCGCGACCTCGGTCACGGGCTTGACATTGTCCGGCGCGTCCGGGCAGGACACCATCGGTGTTAAATTGCTCACGTCGTAGTGCAGGACCCTGCAGTACTGCGCGTCCGGGTCGGCGGAGAGGGTGCGGATGCGCTCTTTGACCTCTTCCCCGGCGCGCCCGACCATCCAGTCAAGCACCTCGCCGCTCGGCATGATGAGGGGCACCTTGCCGCTCATCTCCGTGACCATGGAGCAGAGTGTGATACGCTCGGCGAGGTTCGCATTGTCGATGGTCTCGCCGGTGAATTCCACGGCGAGGTAGTCCATGCCGCCCGCGCCGAGATCGCCGACGATGTAAGTCAGCAGGTCGCGCATGCACACGCCCTTCTGGAACTTGCCCGTGACCTCGATCTTCATCGTCTCGGGCACGCGGAACCAGCTCAGGCCGCCGATGTAGGCCGCGGCCACGTCGGAGTTGCCGACGCCCGTCGCAAACGCGCCGACCGCGCCGAGCAGGTTCATGTGGCTGTCGGTGCCGAGCACAACGTCGCCGGGCTTGATGAGGCCCGCCTCGAGCATGACGTGCTGGCCGATGCCGTGGTTGATGTCAAAGAGGTGTTTGATCCCCTGACGCTTTGCGAACTCGCGGATGATCTTCTGGTTGTTCGAGACTTTCTCGGAGTGAGACGGTGCCTGGAGGTCGAAGGTATAGGCGATCTTATCCGGATCCCAGACCTTCGCGTCCTTGCCCATCTCCTTTTCAAATTGCAGCACGCAGTTGGCGCCGCCGAAATCGCGCGCGGACGCAAGATCGACATGGCACCAGACGCGGTCGCCGACCTTGACTTCATGGCCGCAGGCGCGTTCCATGATCTTCATGATTGCTGTTTTTCCCATCATCACAGCTCCTTCCATATCATTGTCCTCATTTTATAGAGCGCGGGCGCAGATGGAAAGCACACCATTTTTGAGCGGCTGCAACGGCTTGTTGCATTGCCCCGCTTTCTTTTTGCTTTTCTGCCGCCGCATTCTATGGTAGATTTGAGAAAAACAAACGGAGGCAATTTCAGTTATGGAACATAAGCTTTCTTTCAAGATGCCCGCGAACGCCTGCAACGCGCATCTGCATATCATCGACCCCGCCTTCCCCAACGACGGCAAGGCCGCCGCCCAGATCGGCACGGTGGAGACCTATCGCGCGCTCGCCGACGAGCTCTCGCTCCCGCGCGCGGTCTTCGTGCAGGCCAAGCCCTTCGCACGGGACAACACGTGCCTTCTCGACGCGATTGAAAAGTTCGGCCGCGAGAACTGCCGCGGCATCGCCGTGGTGAACAACACCGTGAGCGACGAAGAACTTGAAAGGCTGCACAACGGCGGCGTGCGCGGCCTGCGCTTCAGCGTGTGGAACCCGAACAACGCCGTCGTCTCCTTCGACGACTGCGCGCCGCTGAGCGAGCGCGTCAAGCACCTCGGCTGGAACATGCAGCTGCACATGGGCGCCAAGCAGATCGCGCAGCACGCGGACGTCATCCGCGTGCTCGACTGCAAGATCGTCATCGACCACATGGGCCGCCTGGACCCCGCGCTCGGCGTCAACGACCCGGCGTGGAAATTTTTGCAGGAGATGATCGACCGCGGCAATACGTGGATCAAGCTCTCCGGCCCGTATCTCAACACGGCTTCGGGCTATCCCTGGGAGGACGCCGATAAGACCGCCGAGGCCATCGCCGCCTTCGCGCCCGAGCGCGTCGTGTGGGGCACGGACTTCCCGCACGTGACCGAGAAGGTCAAGCCCGACGAGTGGGAGCTCACCGAGCGCATCGCCCGCTGGCTGCCGACGGAAAAGGCCCGCGCGCTCGCGCTTTCCGAAAATCCCGCCGAGCTCTACGGCTTCTGAGCACCTATTTTCTTTGCTTTCTTCCTTTTTCATACGCTTGAGGGGGTGTGCCAAAAATGAACGATACCATCACTGTCCGCGCGCTCTCCGTTGGGGTAACGGAGGACGCCGCGATGCTGCGTGCCTTTTTGGCACGCCACGCCCTCGGCTTCGAAGC
Source organism: bacterium (assembly GCA_037343695.1). Classification (GTDB taxonomy): domain Bacteria; phylum Bacillota; class Clostridia; order Oscillospirales; family Oscillospiraceae; genus Hominicoprocola. Next base: position 54,130 of record JAYABH010000018.1, read on the forward strand.
GGATATCGACGCCGCCTTCGGCGTCTTTGACGAGGACGAGGTGCTGCGCGGCTGCGGCTGCGCGGCGAAGAGCCTTCTCAAATGCTTTGCCGTGGACGAAGCGCTGCGCGGGCAGAACGCCCTGGGCGCGCTCGTCTCGCGCCTTGTGCAGGACCGCTTCGCCAAAGGCTATTATGATCTGCGCGTCATCACGCGCGCGCACAACGAGCCTCTTTTTGCCGCCTGCGGGTTCTATCCCGTGGTGCGCACGGACGCGCTCGTGCTGCTCGAGAACCGTCCCGACGGTCCGCGCCGCTTCGCCCAGCCGTTTTTCGCGCGCGGCGACGAGGATAAGACCGTCGGCGCGATCGTGATGAACGCCAATCCCTTCACCCTGGGCCACCGTGCGCTGGTGGAATACGCCGCCGCGCACTGCGATGTGCTGCATCTTTTCGTGGTGGAGGAAGATCGCTCGCTCTTTCCGACCGGCACACGTTTCCGCCTTGTAGAGGAAGGCACGGCGGATCTTGCCAACGTGCGCGTGCATCTGAGCGGGCCCTATATGATCTCCTCCGCCACCTTCCCCACCTATTTCCTCAAGGACGGTGAGAGCGCCGCCGCGCTGCAAAGCGAGATGGACATCACGCTCTTCGCGTCTACCATCGCCCCCGTGCTGCACATCACGCGGCGCTTCGCGGGCGAGGAGCCGCTCGATCCCGTCACGAACATCTATAACAGCGCCATGGCACGCATCCTGCCGCGCTATGGCATCGAATTTGTCACCATCCCCCGCCTTGCGCTGGGCGAAGCGCCCATCAGCGCTTCGCGCGTGCGTGCGCTGATACAGGAGGGGCGGTACGAAGAGGCCGAAGCGCTCGTTCCCGAGCCGACGCGCCGCGCGATCAGCGCGCAGGAGGGGCAGCATGGACCGCGCTGAGGTATTTTCCGCGCCCGCCGTTTCGATGCAGCAGATGCTGCTGCGGCGCGAAGAGCGCGCGCGGGAGCAACGCGCCATGCTCGGGGAAACGCGCTGTGCCGCGCTCGTCAGCTTCACACTGAACATCCCCGGCCCCGTCAAGCAGTCCCCTGCGCTGCAAAGGGCCTTCGACGCGGGTGAGGAGCAGCTCTCGCTCCTCTTCGCGGGGTATATCCTGAAAAAACACACGACCCGCGCCGTGACCGGCAGCGAGCTGCTGCTCGCGCTGGACCTCGCGCCCGAGACGGTCAAGTCCCGGCTGGTGCAGCTTGAAAACAGGCACCCGATCGGGCGGCTTTTTGATATGGACGTGCTGGACCAGGAGGGCGCGCCGCTGTCGCGCACCGCGTTTTCCGCGCCCCGGCGGCGCTGTCTTGTCTGCGGGCAGGACGCAAAGCTCTGCGCGCGTTCCGCCGCGCACTCGCTCGAAGTGCTCCAGAGCCGCATCGCATCGCTGCTGGACGGCTATTTCCGCGACCGCGCCGCCGACCGGTTCGCTTCCTGCGCCTGCCGCGCGCTTCTATATGAGGTGTCTGTCACGCCGAAGCCGGGCCTTGTCGATCGCCATAATTCCGGCTCCCACACCGACATGGACTTTTTCTCGTTTCTCGACAGCGCCGCCGCGCTGACACCGCAGCTGCGCGAGATGTTCCGCACCGGCTGGGACCTTGCGCACGAGGATGTTGTGCGCCTGTTTGACGCGCTGCGGCTGGTGGGCCTTCAGGCGGAGGACGCCATGCTGCGCGCGACGGGCGGCGTAAACACGCACAAGGGCATCATCTTCTCTCTCGCCGTGCTCGGCGGCGCATACAGCAGGGCCTCCGCCCTCTCCGGCGGAGACGGTCCCACGCTCGCGGACGTTTTATCCCTCTGCCGCACGCTGGGTTCCTGCGCGCTCTCAGAGCTTCCATCCCTCCCCGTCTCCACAAATGGCGAGCGATGCTACCGCGCCTACGGCGCGGACGGCGTGCGCGGCGAAGCCGCGCGCGGCTTTCCCTCCGTAACGGAGATAGGGCTCCCTGCCCTGCGCCGCGCGCTTTCAGGCGGCCGCTCCATCAACGATGCCGCCGCCCTTGCGCTGCTCGCGCTCATCGGCGGCGTGGAGGACACCAACATGATCCACCGCGGCGGCTATGAAGCAGCCCGGGCGCACCGCGAGGAAGCGCGCGCGCTTTCCGCCGCCGGTGCGTCGATCAACGCGCTCGACGACCTCGACCGGCAGTACATCGCCGGGAATTTAAGCCCCGGCGGCTGCGCGGACCTTCTGGCGCTGAGCCTGCTGCTGCATTTTCTCGACCTGCCCGACGATACCAAAAAGGAAGCGTGACCGTTTGAAACGGTCACGCTTCTTTTTTTATACAATATGTTGCCTTTTTCCTCTCTCCCGGCACAAAATGTCTTTCGAAATACCGAATCGGGCATTTTTCTTTAAACGCCTATTGACACAGTAGGAATTACGCGTTACAATTCCTATCTGCAAGGTAGGCAATTGTGCGTAAGGAGGCATGCCGCATGATGATCTCAACAAAAGGAAGATACGCTCTGCAGGTCATGCTGGATATGGCCGAGCATAACGACGGCGAATGGCTCCGTCTCAGCGATGTCGCGCAGCGCCAGCAGCTCTCCAAAAAATATCTGGAGGGCATCATGGCGGCTTTGAGCCGGGCGGACCTGGTCGAAAGCGCCGTGGGCAAGTCCGGCGGCTACCGCCTGACCCGCTCCCCGGAGGAATACCCGGTGGGCGAGATCCTGCGGGCCGTGGAGGGAAGTCTCTCGCCGATCTCGTGTCCGGCGGACGAAACGTCGGGCTGCGGCCGCTCCTGCGACTGCGGCGCGCGTCCCTTCTGGCAGGGGCTGGAGGACCAGATCAATTCCTATGTTGACAATCATACGCTCGCGCAGTTCATGCGCGCAAATCATAAATCCCCGGACCGCCCCGGCGGTGCGGAAAGAAGATAAGGTGGTTCATTATGAGTAAAACGCTTTTGGATATCCGCGGCCTGCACGTTCGGGTAGAGGAAAAGGAAATTCTGCACGGTGTGGATCTGACTGTCGGACATGACGAGACCCATGTGCTCATGGGGCCGAACGGCACCGGCAAATCCACGCTCGGCTATGCCATCACCGGCAACCCCGCCTACAGCGTCACGGCAGGCTCGATCCTCTTTGACGGCGAGGACATCACGGAGCTTCCCGTCAACGAGCGGGCGAAAAAGGGCATCTTTCTGTCCTTCCAGAACCCGCTGGAGGTCCCCGGCGTGACGCTCAGCGCGTTCATCCGCAGCGCGCTGGAGCAGAAGACCGGCAACCGTCTGCGCCTGTGGGACTTCAAGAAAAAGCTCAAGGAGACCATGGCCCTTCTGAACATGGACGAGAGCTACGCCGAGCGCGACCTGAACGTCGGCTTCTCCGGCGGCGAGAAGAAAAAGGCCGAAATTTTACAGATGCTGATGCTCGAGCCGAAGCTCGCCATTCTGGACGAGACCGACTCCGGCCTTGACGTGGATGCGGTGCGCACCGTCAGCGAGGGCGTGCGCCTGTTCCGCGAGCGCACGCACGGCTCGCTGCTCATCATCACCCACTCCACCCGCATTCTGGAAGCGCTCCACGTGGACGCGGCGCACGTGATGGAAGAGGGCGTCATCGTCCGCAACGGCGGCGCCGAGCTGGTGGACGAGATCAACGAAAAGGGCTTCGGCAGCCTGAAGGAAGACTGAAGCGGGAGGCGCCTGACATGGCAGATTTGAAAGAGAAAACCTATGTGGAGGACGTGGACCGCAGCGTCTACGACATCCGGGACGCGGAAAACGACGCTTACCGCATGGAGTCCGGCCTGACGCCGGAGATCGTCGAAAAGCTCTCCAAGGAGAAGGACGACCCCGTGTGGATGCAGCAGTTCCGTCTCGAATCCCTCCAAATTTATAACGAGATGAAAATCCCCGACTGGGGCCCGTCGATCGAGGGGCTGGATATGGACCATATCGCGACCTACGTCCGCCCCAACACGAAGATGCGCAACGACTGGAAGGACGTGCCCGAGGACATCAAGGAGACCTTCGAGCGTCTGGGCATCCCGCAGGCGGAGCGAAAGTCCCTCGCCGGCGTGGGCGCGCAGTATGACTCCGAGCTCGTCTACCACAACGTCAAGGACTCTGTGGCGGCCGAGGGTGTGGTCTATACCGACATGGAAAGCGCCCTCAAGGGCGAGTACGCCGACATGGTGCGCAAGTACTTCATGAAGCTCGTGACGCCCCATGACCACAAGTTCGCGGCGCTCCACGGCGCGGTGTGGTCCGGCGGCTCGTTCGTGTACGTGCCCAAGGGCGTACACCTCTCCATTCCCCTGCAGTCCTACTTCCGCCTGAATGCCAAGGGCGCCGGCCAGTTTGAGCACACGCTCATCATCGTGGACGAGGGCGCGAGCCTGCACTTCATTGAGGGCTGCTCCGCGCCGAAGTACAACGTGGCGAACCTCCACGCTGGCTGCGTGGAGCTGTACGTCAAAAAGGGGGCCAAACTCCGCTACTCGACGATCGAAAACTGGTCGAAGAACATGTACAACCTGAATACCAAGCGTGCGCTGGTGGAAGAGGGCGGCACGATCGAGTGGATCTCCGGCTCCTTCGGCTCCCATGTGGGCTGCCTGTACCCCATGAGCATCTTGAAGGGCGACAACTCCCGCATGGAGTTCACCGGCGTTACGTTCGCCGGTGCGGGGCAGAACCTCGATACCGGCGCAAAGGTCGTCCATGTGGGCAAAAATACGAGCTCCTATATGAACACGCGCTCGATCAGCAAGAGCGGCGGCATCAGCACATTCCGCTCAAGCGTTGTCGTGGAAAAGGGCGCCAAGGGCGCCAAGTCCGCCGTGTCGTGCCAGTCGCTGATGCTGGACTCCGAGTCCCGTTCCGACACCATCCCCGCAATGGACATCCGCACGAAGGACGCGGCCATCGGCCATGAGGCCAAGATCGGCGCGATCAGCAACGAAGCCGTCTTTTATCTGATGAGCCGCGGCATGAGCGAGGAAGACGCGCGCGCGATGATCGTCAGCGGCTTTGCCGACAATGTCTCCAAGGAGCTGCCGGTGGAGTACGCCGTGGAGATGAACAACCTCATCCGGCTTGAGATGAAGGGCAGCATTGGCTGAAAGGAGTTTGGATATGAGTGAAACGATTTTGATCAACCGGCTCCCGACCCGCACCTGGAACCGGCTGGGTGTCAACGAAACGGCGCTGACCTGGGGTCAGGCCGAGGATTTAGGAATAGAAAAGATCACCGCCGCCGGGCAGACCGAGCGCCTTGCCATCGCGGGCAGCGGCGATTACAGCGAAAAGACCGTGGACATCCACGCCCCCGCGGGCAAGGCCGTCACGGTGTTTGAAACGGTCACGGCGGAAAAGCGCCTGCTCGTGCGCACGGCGCTCCACGTCGAAAAGGACGCGAAGGTGCGGCTCGTGCAGATCCAGAACACGGCGGACGCTTCCCTGCTCCGCCTGGAAACGAGCGGCGAGTGCGCTGAAAACGCGCAGGTGGAGCTCATTCAGGTCTTTCTGGGCCGGGGCGACGTGTACAGCGACGGTCATTTCGAGCTGAACGGCAATGGCGCGGGCTTCACGGCTGGCATCGGGTATCTCGGCCAGAAGCAGCAGACCGTGGACATGAACCTTGTCGTGAACCACTGGGGTCAGAAGACCACCAGCGAGATCAATGCTTCCGGCGCGCTCAAGGACGACGCGCAGAAGATCTTCCGCGGGACCATCGACTTTAAGAAGGGCTCCGCGGGCTCCGTCGGCAGCGAGCAGGAAACGGTCCTGATGTTGGGCGACGGCGTGGTGAACAAGACGGTGCCGCTCATCCTCTGCGCCGAGGAAAACGTTGTGGGCAACCACGGCGCGACCATCGGCGAGCTGGACGAAGACACGCTGTTCTACTTCGAGAGCCGCGGCATTTCCGCCGCGGACGCGGAAAACATCATGGCCCGCGCCGCCATCGAGCGGCTGGCCCGCACGATCGGCGACGAAACGGCACAGGAGACGATCCTCGCCGAGCTTGAGGAGGTGCTGTAAGATGGCGCATGGATACCGGGACGACTTCCCGCTGCTCAAAAGCCAGGACGTCGCCTATCTCGACAACGCCGCGACGGCACAGCGCCCGCAGTGCGTGCTGGACGCCGTAACGAAGTTCTACGAGTCGCAGAACGCCAACCCGCTGCGCGGGCTCTACCCCCTGAGCGTCGCCGCGACGGAGGCCTATGAGGACGCGCGCGAGGCCGTCCGGGCCTTCGTGAACGCGAAGAGCAGCCGCGAGATCATCTTTACCCGCAACACCACCGAGAGTTTGAACCTCGTGGCCTATAGCTACGGTCTTTCCCATGTGAAGGCCGGGGACGAGGTGCTCGTTTCCATCATGGAGCACCACAGCGACCTGCTTCCGTGGCAGATGGTCTGCCGCCAGACTGGCGCGGCGCTCAAATTCATGGAGTGCGAGATGGACGGCACGCTGGATCTAAATAAGGTCGAAGCCCTCATCACGCCGAAAACGAAGATCGTGGCCTGCACGCACGTTTCGAACGTCCTGGGCCGCGTCAACCCCATCCGCGAGATCGCGGCGCTGGCGCACCGCGCCGGCGCGGTGATGGTCGTGGACGGCGCGCAGAGCACGCCCCACCTTCCCGTGGACGTACAGGCGCTGGACGCGGACTTTCTCGCCTTCTCCGGCCACAAGGTCTACGGTCCCATGGGGATCGGCGTGCTCTACGGCCGCGAAGAATTGCTGAACGCCATGCCCCCCTTCCTCACCGGCGGCGAGATGATCGAATCCGTCACCCGTGAGAGCGCGGTCTACGCCGAGCTGCCCCACAAGTTCGAGGCCGGTACGGTCAACGCCGCCGACGCGGTGGGCCTGCACGCGGCTATCGATTATGTGGGCCGCGTCGGCTTTGCGGAGATGCACCGTCAGGAGGTCGCCCTGACCCGCCGGGCCATGGAGGGCATCCGGAGCATCCCCTGCGTGCACCTGCTCGGCTCTGACGATCCGGAGGAGCACTGCGGTATCCTCACCTTCACGGTGGACGGCGTCCACCCGCACGATATCAGCGAGATCCTTGCGAGCGACGGCGTGGCCATCCGCGCGGGCCATCACTGCGCCCAGCCGCTGCACGCCTATCTGAAGCACCCGTCCACCGCGCGGGCAAGCCTGGCATTTTACAATACGGAGGATGAGATCGACCGCCTTCTTGGCAGTCTTTCCACTCTGAGGGAGCGAATGGGATATGGAAAATAGAAGCTTTTACAATGAGATCCTCACCGAGCACAACCTGCACCCGGAGTTCAAGCACGACCTGCCGGACGCCGACATCGTGCTTGAGGGCGTGAATCCCAGCTGCGGCGACGACATTTTCCTCAAGCTGAAGCTGGAGGGCGACACGATCGCCGACGGCGCGTTCGTCGGCGACGGCTGCGCCATCTCGCAGGCGTCCGCCGACATCATGCTCGGCATGATCATCGGGAAAAAGAAGAACGAAGCGCTCAAAATGGGCGAGCTCTTTCTCAAAATGATCCAGGGCGAAGCGTCGGAGGACGAGATCGACAGCCTTGAGGAGGCCTCTGCTCTCCGCGATATCGCCCACATGCCCGCGCGCGTCAAGTGCGCGGTGCTCGGCTGGCGCACGCTGAAGGAAGCCCTGCAGGACCAGCCATAAGGCCCCGGAACCCTTCATAAAAAGAGAAAAGAGGTATTTACCGCGCGGCGGTAAATACCTCTTTTTCATTCTATCGGGACTGAAAGCCGCGAAGCGCGGCTTCCGCCTACTTCTCCTCGTAGTTTTCCAAAAAGGAGTGCAACTCGCCCTTCGTCTTGTAGCCGGGGAAGGTGTCGAGCGCGACGGTGTGGATGCTGTTGAAGATGGACTTTTCGATGTTGGGATTGTCCCGCTTCAATCTTCGCAGCAGGGTTTTGATCTCCTGGCGCTTCGAGCCGCCACCGCCGTTATCGCAGATGGTGCAGTTTTCCGTAAAGCGGCAGGCGCACTGGATGAACTCAAGCTGGTTGTATTGCCGCCAGGCGATGATATCCTCCTCGTGGATGCAGTACATCGGGCGGATGAGCTCCATACCCTCAAAGTTGTCGCTGTGGAGCTTCGGCAGCATGGCCTGCAGCTGCGAGCCGTAGAACATGCCCATGACGGTCGTTTCGATCACGTCGTTGAAGTGATGCCCCAGCGCGATCTTGTTGCAGCCCAGCTCCTTGGCCTTGCTGTAGAGGTGGCCGCGCCGCATGCGGGCGCAGAGGTAGCAGGGCGACTTGTCCGTGCTGTTCGCCACCTCGAAAATGTTGGTCTCAAACACCGTGATGGGGATGTGCAGCAACGCCGCGTTGCTCTCGATCCTCTGGCGGTTGACGGCGTTGTAGCCGGGGTCCATCACGAGAAACACCAGCTCAAAGGGCACGTCGCTGTGGCGGTGCAGTTCCTGCATGAGCTTTGCCATCAGCATCGAGTCCTTGCCGCCGGAGATGCACACGGCGATCTTGTCGCCCGCCTGAATGAGTTCGTATTTTTTCACCGCGTAGACGAACGGCTTCCACAGCTCGTCGCGGTATTTTTTGATGATGCTCCGCTCGATCATCTGATAGAGTTCCAATACTCTTGCCATCGTCTGATTTCCTCTGATCTGATAGATTTCACGCGCCGCCGCGAAGGCGGCGAAAGCGCCCGCCGCTCAGGCGGATGGATATCTCCCCCACTCCCTGCGGCTCATTGCGCCAGCTCGCGATAGCAGCGGTCAAAGATTTGCAGGAACTCCGCGATCTCTTCTTCCGTCGTCAGGTGGCTCAAGCTGATGCGCCACGAGGACAGCGCGTTTTTCCGGTCGCGGCTCACGGCGTACACCGCCTTGGAGGGCGTTCCCTCCACCGAGCACGCTGACTTCACGGACACACAGACGCCTTTCTCGCCCAGCGCCTGCTGGAACGCCGTCCCCTTGACGCCGCTGACGCTCAAATTCAGGATGTGCGGCACGGCGTTTTCCGGACTGTTGAAGCGAACGGCCGGGTATTTGGCAAGCTCCGCGCGCAGGCGGCGGTTCAGCGCCCATACATACACAATGTGCTGCTCCTGATTTTCAAGCGCCAGCCGCAGCGCCGTCTCGATCGACACGGCCATGCCCAGCGCGGGCGTGCCGCTGCGGTAAGGCGTGGTGCTGCCGCCGCCGTGGATCTGCGGCTCGATGACGAGGTCCTTCCTCTTCAAAAGCAGCCCGCTGCCGTTCAGGCCGTAAAATTTGTGCGGCGCGATGTTCATCGTGTCTACGCCATCGAGCACCAGTTTCGTCTTCCCCACGGCCTGCGTCGCGTCCACGTGCAGGCGGCAGTTGGGGTAGTCTTTCAGAATACTGGCGATCTCCCGGATGGGCTGCACCGTCCCCAACTCGCTGTCCACCGCGCAGACGGCGACGAGCACCGTGTCCTTTCGCAGAAGCTCGCGCAGGTGCGCTAAGTCGATGGTGCCGTCCCGCCGGATATCCACAAGATCGACCTCGCCCGCGACGATCAGGCCTACTGCGGCGGGCACAAAGGCGTTGCTGCCGGGGACCTGCCGCCGCTGCGTGCACTTGCGCGCTGTGCCCGGCGGGCAGATGCAGTGCGTCCGGCAGCTGATGGATATATCGTCCAGCGGTGTGATGGGCGGCTCCTTGGAGTAAACGACCTTCAGCTTTTTGATGCCGCGCTTTTTAAGCTCGCGGCGCATCACCCTCGCCAGCGGGCAGACCGAGGTCTTGTAGATGTCCGTCACCTCAAAGGCCGCGGCGTCCATCTTGTTTCCCGCGCCCATGCTGCTGATGATGGGAACGCCCGCCCTCTGTGCCTGCTCGATGAGCTCAAGCTTGCCGGTCACGGTATCGATGGCGTCCACGATGTAATCGTACTGTGTAAAGTCGAACTGCTCCGCCGTCTGCGGCGCGTAAAAGGTCTTGTAGGTATGAACGACGGCGTTCGGGTTGATCTCCTTGATGCGCTCCTCCGCCACGTCCACCTTGTACTGGCCCACGGTCCTGCGCGTGGCGAAGATCTGGCGGTTCAGATTCGTCAGGCAGACCCGGTCGTCGTCGATGAGGTCCAGCGTGCCGATGCCGCTGCGCACCAGCGCCTCCACCGTGTAGCCGCCCACGCCGCCGATGCCGAACACGGCCACGCGGGCATGAAACAGCCGCTCCATACCGTCCTGGCCTAAAAGCAGCTGCGTTCTTGAAAACTGATTGAGCATACGCACTCCCCGATCAAAAGCTTTCACACAGCCATCCTGCCGCGGTTTAAGCCGCGGCAGCGCATTCCCGCAAGCTGTGCGAAAGCAAAATTCTCATTTTCACCAACAAACATAGTATGGTGATATGTTATATGATTGTAGCACATTCGTCCCTTGCTGTCAACCGCGCCGGGGCTCACTGATCCCATCAAGCGATCTGCTGTACCGTGCGCCGCTCAAAACACTCCATTGCCGCAGAGATTCATCCGACTTTCTGCCAATACCTATCACAGGAGGCGATTCACGAAAAAACAATGCAATATTGCAGTCCACGGCATAAGGCTTTTCAATGCAAAGCATCTCGAATCCAGTCAAAAACGCAAAAAGACCTTGGAACCGTATGGTTTCAAGGTCTTTTCTTGGCGCGGAAGAGAGGATTTGAACCTCCGCGACGCTTTTTACACGTCCTACTCCCTTAGCAGGGGAGCCCCTTCGGCCTCTTGGGTACTTCCGCAGGTCGATGGTATCTTTTTAATTGGCGGAGAGAGTGGGATTCGAACCCACGGATGCTTTCACATCGCCGGTTTTCAAGACCGGTGCCTTCAACCGCTCGGCCATCTCTCCGGATCATGAGTTCGCGCCTATCTCTCAAACGCGAATATTATATTACCATATGAAGCTGTGATTTGTCAACTGTAATTTGAAGATTTCTCATAAAATCTGCATTTTCTGATCGCTGCGCAGCTCGCAGCTTTGATATCAGCATATTCTCGGTGTCATTGTGCTTTTCAGCATAGCGCACATCCATCGGCAGACGCAAAAAAAGAGGCACTCGAATGAGTGTCTCTTTTTCGTGTTGGCGCTAC
>JAYABH010000019.1:0-45071 GCA_037343695.1 bacterium
CGAAGGCGCACGCGGTCGCCTACGTCATGATGGCGTTCCGCATCGCGTGGTTCAAAGTCCACGAGCCGCTCGCGTTCTACGCGACGTTCTTCTCCATCCGCGCCAAGGCGTTTGACGCCGCCGAGTGCTGCAAGGACGCCGACGCGCTGCGCCTGCGCATCCGCGAGATCGAAAACAACAAGGACGCGACCGCTGTGGAGCAGGACCTGATGACCACGCTCGAGGTCTGCTACGAGTTCTGCCTGCGCGGCTTCCACTTTGAGCCGATCGACATTTACCGCAGCGACGCGACGAAGTTCGTCGTGACGGAAAACGGCCTGCTGCCGCCGTTCACGTCCGTGCGCGGTCTCGGCGAGACCGCCGCGCTTGACACAGTCGAGAAGCGCAAGGGAAAAACCTTTACATCGATCGAGGAGTTTTCCATGTGCTGCAACAAGCTCTCGCAGTCGCACATCGACCAATTACGGGCGCTGGGCGCGTTCGCGGGGCTGCCGGAGACAAGTCAATTGACGCTGTTTTAATACCCCCGAGGGCGGGGGTGCGCAGTGAAAGGGGGATACTCTCTTTTCGAAGAGAGTATCCCCCTTTTGATCCCCCGAGAGAAAGACGAGGGGCCTTGCCCCTCGACCCCGCACATTGGCAGATTGGGGCTTGAACAACTTTTTTGCCTGCGGAATGCACTGCGGTGTACGTGGCTTCGCCACGGGCCTTCTGCGATTCGTGGGCGGGATCAACCGCGCCCTACTCCGTGGGGCGCGAGTGACGGCGGCTGGTTCGCCGGTGCCTGCGGGGCTGTGCGGCATTGCCTTCGGCTCGCCGCACGGCGAGGGGTGCGCTGCTGGGTTGCAGGATAGGGTGCGTGCGGGCGCGGCGTCGCGCTGCTCGCCGCGCTGGGGGAGTGCGGTTGGTGGCATTGCCTTCGGCTCGCCGCCGTTGGGGGGCACGGCATTGCTTCGCTCGCCGCGCTGGGGGAGTGCGATTGGCGGCTTTGCTGCGCTCGCCGCTGCGAGGGGTTCTTCTACTACTGGCGGTTGAAAAATAGTTCAACTGATTCTACTATTGAGTGCTGGTCCTTCTGCGTTTTCGGCGGTATACTGTGGGTACAGAGAAAAAAGAAAGCCCTTTGGGGGGCTGTGAAAGGAGCAGGACGATGGAAAATCGAGTGGCGGAGCAGATCCGGTTTTACCGCAGGCAGAAGAGGCTGACGCAGGAGCAGCTGGCGGAGGCGATGGGGGTATCTGTTGCGGCGGTGAGCAAGTGGGAGCAGGGACAGAGTTTGCCGGAGATCTCGATGCTGATGGAGCTGGCGGATTTTTTTGACCTCTCGGTCGATGCGCTTCTGGGCTACCGGCTGCGCGCGAACGACCATGCGAGCGTAAGCGAGCGGCTGCGGCTTTTACGCCGCGCGGACAAGTATGACGAGGGAATTGTCGAGGTGGACAAGGCGCTGCAGAAGTTTCCGAACACGTTCACGGTCGTCTACGAGAGCGCGAAGCTCCTCAGCATGGCCGGGGCGGAGCGGAAGGACAAAAAGCTTCTGCGCCGCGCGCTGGACCTTCTGACGCATTCGCTGCGGCTGCTGTCGCAGAACAGCGACCCGGAGATCAGCGAGATGTCGATCCGGCTCGACATGGCGGACACGCTGCTCAACATGGACGAATGGGAGCGCGCGCTCGCGCTCTACAAGGCGAACAACGCCTGCGGGCTGCTCGACGACATGATCGGCTGTCTGCTCGCGGGCGTGACGGAGCGGCGCGAGGAGGGCGTGCCCTATCTTTCGATGGCGCTGCTGCGCGCCGCCGCGTCGCTTCTGCGCGTGTGCGACGGCTTTGCCAACGTGTACGAAGCGCGCGGAGACCGCCGCGCGGCCGTTGAGATCCTGCGCTGGAAGAACACGGTGATGGAAGGACTGCGGAAGGATGGCCAGATCAGCGAGTTCGACAAGACCGGTGCGATGACGCACGCGGGACTTGCGCGCCTGCTGTACGACAGCGGCGAGAAGAGCGCCGCGCGGGATGAGCTGAAGCTTGCGAAGGCGCAGGCCGCTGCCTACGACGCGGCCCCCAGTCACAGCGCGACAAATGTCCGCTTTTTCGAGGGGACCGAAGCGATCGGCATTTACAGCGAGGCCGGCGTCAGTGCGATGGAGGGCGCGAGAAACACCTTCTGCGGCGACGGCGGCACGGCGGAGCACGAACGCTTCTGGGAAAGCGTCGAATAAAAAGGTAAAAAATAAGACCTGCCGCAAGGCAGGTCTTATTTTTTCACTTGTTACAGTCCCAGCTCCACGGCGCGGCGCAGGCGGACCTTGCCGTCGAGCGCTTCGTCGATCGTGTGGATGAGGGCCTCGCGGTCGCGGTTGAGCGTGCCGCCGAGGGGGAGGTAATTGGACGCGTGGTTCGAGCGGAACACGCTGCCCTCGGAGTCGATGTGCTCGAGGAAGAGCTTCGTCTCGCGCATCAGCTCGGGCGGCTCCATCATCTTGAACTCGCCACGCTCTATCCAGTCGTGCAGAGGCGTTCCGGAGTAGACGCGAAGCGTCAGAAACGCGATATAGTCCGGCTTCATGCGGGAGACGGCCTTCGCCGTGTCGATGGCGTGGGCCTGCCAGTCGCCGTTCGCGCCCGCCATGCCGTTGATGGCCGTGACGGAGGTGGCGATGCCCGCCTGCTTGCAGCGGATGGCGTTTAAGACGATCTCCTCAGCAGTAACGCCCTTGCAGAACTTTTTGAGAAGCTCCTCGTTGCCGCTCTCAAGGCCGATATACACGATGCCGAGGCCGTGCTCGCGCAGCGTACGCAGCTCGTCGTCCGTCTTGCGCATGATGGCCTTGGTCGTTGCGTAAGCCGCAACGCGCTTGCAGGTAGGGAAGTGGTCGCGGATATAGTCGAGAACGGTCAGAAGATAGTCCATCGGCAGGATCAGCGCGTCGCCGTCGGCTAAAAAGATCTTCTCGATATAGCGCCCGTAGGCGCGTGCCTCGTCGAGGTCGGAGAGCACCTGCTCAATGGGGTTGATGGAGAACTTTTTGTCCTTGTACATCGTGCAGAACGCACATTTGTTGTGGCTGCACCCGAGCGTGCACTGCACGATGAGGCTGCGCGCCTCGCTGGGGGGACGGTAAACGGCTCCCGAATAATGCATCAGGGTTCCTCCTTACAAAATCAGCCGAGCTTGGCCTGGCACTTGTCCATGAAGCGATCCACGGTGATGACGGCGCGCTGGTGCGTGCCCTCGCCGATGAGGCCGGCGGTGTCGGTCGCGGTGGCCTTGAAGTCGACCATCTTGCCGTTTGCGGAAATATCCGTGACCTCGACGGTAACGGTGATCTCCATGCCAACGGGCGAGGGGGAGACATGGGAGACCTCGACCTTGGTGCCGACGGTGCTCTTACCCTCGGGCAGCTCCTGCTGGAGATAGGTGAAGGCGGCGTTTTCGACCATCGCGACGAGATACGGCGTGCCAAACACCGGCAGACCGCCGCTGCCGAGCGCGGCAGCGGTCATGTCTTCCGTAACAACTTTCTTGACGGTAAAAGTATCTCCGATTTTCATCTTAAAAAACTCCTTTACGATATTATTTGGCAGCTTTGACCTTGATCCAGAGCTTGCTCAGCTCGCGCATGAGCACCTGGTTGTCGTGGAACATCTCGTCCTTGTCGTAGCCGCTGCGGGGAAGGTAGGCGGCATTGTCCGCGTAGAGATCCTCAGACGAGGTCATCTCTTCAAACACTTCCGCGTTGGGAGAAGTATAACCTACCGTTTCGGTGTTGTCAAACGCGGCTTCATAGGTGAGCATGTAGTTGATGAACTCGTGGGCGAGTTTGGGATTTTCGGCATTTTGGGGAATGACCATGGCATCGCACCAGATGTTCGTGCCCTGGGAGGGCATATAGAAGCTCATGTCTTCGTTTTCATCAAGCACCACGGCCGCGTCGCCGGAGTAGACAACGGCGATGTCCTTGTAGCCGTTCATCATGCCGTCGATGACCTCGTCGGTCACGTAGACGGGGGACATGGTGTTGTTCATCTGCAGGAGCCACTCATAGGCGTCGTTGATCTCGTTGGGGTCCTCGGTGTTCATCGAGTAGCCCAGCGCCTTGAACGCCATCATGAACGAGTCGCGCTCGGAATCGTAGATGTAGATGTGACCGGCGTAGTCGGTGTTGCGCAGGACCTCCCAGCCCTCGCTCTCGATGACGGCAGGGTCGACGTTCTCGTGGTTGTAGACGAGACCGACGCTGCCCCAGAAGTAGGGGATGGAGTACGTGTTGTCCGGGTCGTAGCTCATACCGAGCACGGCATCAGACATGTTCTCCATGTTGGGGATCATGCTCTTGTCAAGCGGCTGGAGGAAGTCCTCGTTCATCAGGCGTTCGATCATGTAGTCGGACGGAATGATGACATCGTAGCGGTCGCCGGCCATGAGCTTGGTGTACATCATCTCGTTGGAGTCGAAGTTCTCGACGATGACGCGCACGCCGTACTGCTTTTCAAAGTCGGAGATGACGTTCTCGCCGAGGTACTCGCCGGGGAGATAGAGCTTCAAAACGTTGCTGCCGTACTTCTCGACAGCCGCGGCGCTCTTGTGCTGCTGGGAAAGTCTCGCGCCCACGGTGCCGCCGACAACGGCCAGCGCCAGCACGGCGGCAACAGCCGCCATGGCCTTGCGGCTCACGGCGCGGGAGGACTTGCCGTCCTTTTCGCGCTTTTCGCGCACGATCGGCACGATGTTCACGACGCCGAGCACCAGCGTAATGAGAAGAATCACAATGGTAGAAAGGGCGTTGATGGACGGGTTCACGCGCTTGGACATCGTGTAGACCAAAATCGAAATGTTGTTGACGCCGTTGCCCGTTGTGAAGTACGAGATGACGAAGTCGTCAAAGCTCATCGTGAACGCAATGAGTGCGCCGGAGACGATACCCGGCTTGATCTGCGGCACAATGACTTTCGCGAGCGCCTGGAACGGCGTTGCGCCAAGGTCCATCGCTGCGTCGATCAGGTTAGGGTCGAGCGAGCGGAGCTTCGGCGTAACGGAGAGCATCACGTAGGGGATACAGAACATGATATGCGCGATGAGCAGCGTGCCGAAGCCTTTTTTGACCGTGAGGACGCTGAAAAACATCAGAAGTGAGATGGCCGTGACGATATCGGGGTTCATCACGGGCAGGTCGTTGATGCGCTCGACCATCTTCTGCACAACCTTGCGGGATTTAGAAAGGCCGATGGCCGTGATCGTGCCGACGACTGTCGCGACGACCGTCGCGATGACGGCGATGATGACCGTGTAGAGCACAGCCTCCATCATTGTCGAATCGGCGAACATCTTTTCATACCAGCGGAGCGAGAAGCCGCCGAACTTCGTCAGCGAGCGGGAATCGTTGAACGAAAAGATAATGATATAGAGGATGGGGAGGTAGAAGAAGAGCATCGTGAGCGTCAGGATGATCTTCGAGCCGACAGAGGTTTTCTTTTTCATGCGCTTCTCACTCCTTTCCCTGCGAGGCGACCTGAACGTCCGCCTTGCGCGTCAGCCACATCGAGATCATGATGATGACCGCCATGATGAGCGAGATGGCCGAGCCGAAGTTCCAGTCGCCAGTGGTGAGGAACTGCGTTTCAATGATGTTGCCGACGAGGACGTATTGTCCGCCGCCGAGAAGCTTCGGAATGAAGAAGCTAGACACCGCGGGCAGGAACACGAGCGTGATGCCGGAGATCACGCCGGGAAGCGAGAGCGGCAGCGTCACGCGCAGGAATGCCTGCACTGGCGTTGCACCGAGGTCGTTGGCGGCTTCCAAAAGGCTCTTGTCCATCTTGGCAAGGGACGTGTGGATCTGCAGGATCATAAAGGGAATGAAGTTATAGACCATGCCGAGGATGACGGCAAAGCTCGTGTGGATCATCGACACGGGGCCGATGCCGAACCACGAAAGGATCGTGTTGAAGATGCCCTCGTCCTGCAAAATGCCCATCCAAGCATAGGTGCGCACCAGCATGTTGACCCAGGTCGGCATGGTGATGAGCAGAATTAAGATCGTGTTGCTGCGGCCGCCGCGCTGCGCGATGACGTAGGCGATGGGGTAGCCGAGCGCAACGCAGATGAGCGTTGTGATGAGCGCGATATAGAGCGAGCGCAGCAACACATCCATAAAGACCTTGTCCGTGACGAAGCGGGCAAAGTTCTCAAAGGTGAACTGGAAAGTCAGCACCGAGTTGCCGGAGGTCGTGAAGGCATAGAGCACGATCAGAAGCATCGGCACCACGATGATCGCGATGATCCACGCGATATACGGGTAAGTCATGGAACGAAAGCGCTTCACCACTGGCCCTCCTTCTTCATCACGTGGATGTCCTCGGGACGGAAGACAAGGCCGACCTGCTCGCCCTCTTCAAAGGCGTGGGTGGTGGAGACCTTGTACTCATAGCCCTCGGTGGAGAAGGTCACATCGTAAACGCCCGGGGTGATGGTCTCGGGGTCGAAGTCGTACTTGACGTCCGTGATCTCGACCTGCTCGCCGTCTTCGAGGGACCACGCCGACGCGCTGGCCCAGGTCTCAAGGTCGGTGTCGAGCGCGATGCTCTCCTGAATGTCCTCGACCTTTTTGAAGAAGTTCATCGCGTAGATCTCTTCCTGATAGACCTTGCTCTCCACGCGGTTTTCGGCAACGACCAGGACCTTGACGGTGATGCTCGTTTCATTCGCGGTGGAGAAGGTGACGGTGTAGTTGCCGGTCTCGGGCTTGATGTCGTACTCGACGGTCTTGATGGAGATGGGCTCTTCGGTCTCGGCGTCCCAGGCCTCGGCGGAGGCCAGGGCCACGACCTTGGCGTCGTCGAGCTCCTCCACGTCCTCCACGTCGAGCAGGAACGCGTTCGCGCTGATCTTCTCGCCCTTTTCCTCGTTGTAAACGGGGCGGTCCTGCGAGACCTGCATCTTCACCGTGATGGACGTGCCGACGCGCGTTTCGACCATCGTTTCATAGTGCATGCCCTTGAAGAGCTGGGACTTGACCGTACCCTTGAGCATGCCCTCGGCGCGCGGAACGATATCAAGGTGCTCGGGGCGGATGACGACGTCGACCTTTTTGTTCTTGCCGTAGCCGCGGGCGCGGCAGGCGAACTTCTTATCCTCGAACATGACGAGATCATCCTCGAGCATGACGCCGTCGATGATGTTCGTCTCGCCGATGAACTTGGCGACGAACTCGTTGACAGGGTTGCGGTAGATCTCGGTTGGCGTGCCGATCTGCTGGATCTCGCCCGCGTTCATCACGACGATCTTGTCCGACATCGTCAGCGCTTCTTCCTGATCGTGCGTGACGAAAATGAAGGTGATGCCGACCTCCTGCTGGATGTATTTGAGCTCCTGCTGCATTTCCTTGCGCAGCTTTAAGTCGAGCGCGCCAAGCGGCTCGTCGAGCAGCAGCACGCTCGGCTCGTTGACGAGCGCGCGGGCGATGGCGATGCGCTGCTGCTGACCGCCGGAAAGCTCGGTCACGTTGCGGTGTGCGTAATCCTCAAGGCTCACAAGGCGCAGCATACGCATGACCTTCTGCTCGATAACGTCCTTCGGCTCTTTTTTGAGCGTCAGGCCGAAGGCGATGTTGTCGTACACGTCCATGTGCGGAAAGAGCGCGTACTTCTGGAAGACGGTGTTGATCTCGCGCTTGTAGGGCGGGACGTTGACGATGTCCTCGCCGTCGAAGAGGACCTTGCCCTCCGTCGGCTGCAAAAAGCCGCCGAGGATGCGCAGCAGCGTCGTCTTGCCGCAGCCCGAGGGGCCGAGCAGCGTGACGAACTCGTTTTCGTAAATATCAAGGGAAACGCCCTTGAGAACGACCTGACCGTCCTCAAAGCTCTTGACGATGTTTTTGAATTGGATCAGTTTCTTCTTTTCTTCAGCCATTTTCCGATATCCTCACTTATTAGATGTTAAAAATTAGAAAAGCGGGGGCGTGCAGACCCAGAGGATGCGCGCGGCCGTCTTGCGTTCGTTCTTCAAATAGTGGAACGTGCGGCCGTGGAGATAGAACGTCTCGCCGCGGCGCAGCACGCTGCGCTCGCCGTCGCAGATGAGCACGACGCTGCCTTCGACCACAAAGCCGAACTCCTCGCCGTTGTGCGGCTCCACCTCAAACGATTCGCCGCCCGCGGGCAGCTCCAAAAGGATGGGCTCCATCTGGTTTTTCTGCGTGTTGGGAACGATCCAGTTCACGGTGCAGTTTTCGCGCTCGTCCACGAAAAAGTCGTCGGAGCGGAAGACGAACTGGTCGTTCTTGTCCTCCTGAAAGAATTCAGAAAGGTTGGTGCCGAGCGCCTCGAGGATATCGCTGAGCGAGTCGATCGAGGGGGAGGTGAGATCGCGTTCCAGCTGGGACAAAAACCCCTTCGTAAGCTCGCTTCGGCTGGCAAGCTCCTCCAGAGTCAGTCCCTGTCGCGTTCGCAGCTGCTTGATCTTATTGCCAATGTCCATACACACGCCTCCTCGTTCGATATACTAAACTTTTGGTCAGTTTTTGCTAAACCGAGACTATTATACACAGCGCGTGCAAAATTGCAAGAGTATATTTAACAAAAAGTTCAATATTTTGAACTTTTGAAAAATAAAACAGCAGAGAGCCGATTGCAGCTCTCCGCTTGTGGGATTTAACTAAAATACTTCTTTTGAAACGGGACCTCATCCACCTGAAACTCGCGTCCGTGCAGATATTCGAGGATGCCCGCGTCGCTGGGAAAGTCGAAGCGCAGGCGGTAGGAGTAGAGCGCCTGATGCGTTTCGCCATATTTGCGGTTCACGCTGCCGACGCCGTACTTGCCGTCGCCGAGCAGGGGATGGCCGAGGTCGGCCATGCTCGCGCGAATCTGATGCGTACGGCCCGTGAGCAGCTCGACCTCCAGAAGCGACAGCTCGCCGCGCGTCTGGAGCGTTTGGTATAAGGTGATCGCGCTGCGGCCGTCCGGCACGGGGCGGTGGTAAACGCGGACGGTGTTGCTCTTCTCGTCCTTGCGCAGAAAGCACTCGATGCGGCCCTTCGGCGGCTCGACGCGGCCGAGGGCGATACATAAATAGTATTTGGCGATCTCGCGGTCGCGAATCTTGTCGTTCAGGATGCGCAGCGCTTCAGCGTTTTTCGCCGCGATGACGATGCCGCCAGTGTTGCGGTCGATGCGGTTGCAGAGGGCGGGGGTGAAGGCATTCTCCTCGCGTGGCCGCCACTCGCGCTTTTGATAGAGGTAGGCGAGCATGTGGTTGACGAGCGTATTGACCTTTTCGTGCTCGTCGGCGTGGGCAAGCATTCCCGCGGGCTTGTCGAGCAGCATGATGTTCTCGTCCTCGTAGACGATCTTGAGCCGCGGCGTCGTGATCGTGAGGTAGACGTTTTCCTCGCTCGGCGACTCGAAAAACTCATCGTTGATGTAGCACTGTAAAATATCGCCCGCGACGAGCTTCTGGTCGCGCTGGGCGCGCGCGCCGTTGACCTTGATGCGCTTTAGGCGGATGTACTTCTGCGCGAGCGACGCGGGGAGCAGGGGGATGGCCTTGCCGAGAAAGCGGTCAAGCCGCTGATTTTCGTCATTTTTTCCGATGTGAAACTCCCGCATGGGCGGCACCTCCGCTTGCGCAGCGCGCGATTTTCTGCTATTGTACGATAGCGGGCAAAAAAAGTAAAGAAATCCTGTCAAAATTTTTGCCGCAACCGTGAAAAAAGTATTTGACAATCGAGAAAACGTCCTCTATAATATCACTCGTGTCATTGCGAGGTGTAGCATGGTTTTAGATGTAAAACGTATCATTAACACCCCCGGAGGCAGAATTCCCTTTGACTTTACAGAGGACTTTTCTGATGTGGACTTCGGCGGCGTGTGTCCTGCGGTTCGGCCGGTCTCAGTGGTAGGGCAGGCAGAGAACATTGCGGGGATGCTGCGGTTGCAGTTTGACCTGACTACAACGCTTTCCGCCGTGTGCGATCGCTGCGGAGCGCCGTTTGATCTTCCGTACAAGGTCCCGTTCGAGTGTCTGCTCGCTGAGGAGCTGGAGGAAGACGACAACGACGATATCCTGCTGCTGGACAACGGAACCGTTGATCTCAGCGAGCTGGCGCGGGAGACGTTCATCCTCAATATGCCAAGCAAGACCCTTTGCCGCGAGGATTGCAGGGGCTTGTGTTCCGGCTGCGGCGTCAACCTCAACTATGAGAAGTGCCGCTGCAAAAAGGAAGTCGACCCCAGGTTAGCAGCCCTCGCAAAGCTTTTGGAACAATAAATTCGCTGTTCATTCAGCTTAACTTTAAGGAGGTGTCAACATGGCAGTCCCCAAGGGGAAAGTATCCCGTCAGAGACGTGATAAGAGACGTTCTTCTCACTGGAAGCTCACCGCTCCCGCGCTTGTCGCGTGCCCGAAGTGCGGCGCTCTGCACCAGCCTCACAGAATGTGCCCGGAATGCGGTACCTACAACGGCCGTCAGGTCAAGGTCATCGAGTCCAAGGTCGCAGCCGAATAATTGATTCGGAACGAAAATCGTTAAGAAAAGCTGAGTGGAACTCCACTCAGCTTTTTCTTATGCCGCAAGAGAAGGTTAGCCTTGCGTAACCTCGAAAATTCGGTTATACTGTATTTGTAATATTTTGCTTTGCGATAAAGAGCGGTGCGATCGCGCGCCGCTTTGGAATAAAGGAGGCAGAGAGATGAAACCTTTGGTTGCGATCGTTGGACGGCCGAATGTCGGCAAGTCCATGCTGTTTAATAAGCTCATCGGCCAGCGGCTCTCCATCGTCGAGGATACGCCGGGCGTCACGCGCGACCGCATCTACGGCGAGAGCGAGTGGTGCGGCCGCAAATTCCGTCTGGTGGACACCGGCGGTATCGAACCGCGCACGGACGATCAGATCTTGTCGTTCATGCGCGAGCAGGCGGAGATCGCCATTCAGCACGCGGACGTCATCATTTTCCTGACGGATGTGAAGACCGGCCTGACGGCTTCCGATCAGGAGGTCGCGAATATGCTGCTGCGATCCCGCAAGCCCATCGTGCTGGCGGTCAACAAGATGGACTCGACCGGACGGGTCGACCCCGATTTTTATGAGTTCTACAATTTAGGCCTCGGCGATCCCATCGCCGTTTCCGCCGTGCACGGCCACGGCACGGGCGACCTGCTCGACGCGTGCTTACAGTATTTCCCGCCCGAGGATGACGAGGAAGAGGATGAGGACGTCATCAAGGTCGCCATCATCGGAAAACCCAACGTCGGCAAGTCATCGCTGACGAACCGCATTCTTGGCACCGAGCGCATGATCGTCAGCAATGTTGCGGGCACGACGCGCGACGCCATCGACTCGTACTTTGAAAACGAGCAGGGCAAGTATATCTTCATCGACACCGCCGGCATGCGCAAAAAGTCGAAGGTCGATGATATGATCGAGCGCTACAGCGTTCTGCGCGCCACGATGGCCATCGATCGCGCGGACGTGTGTCTTATCATGATCGACGCGCAGGAGGGCGTGACCGAGCAGGATACCAAGGTCGCGGGCCTTGCGCATGAGGCGGGCAAGGCCTGCATCATCGTCGTGAACAAGTGGGACCTTGTGGAAAAGGACGGCAAGACCATGGACAAGATGCGCGAGGACATCCGCCGCGACCTTGCCTACATGACCTACGCGCCGGTGATCTTCATCTCGGCGATGACGGGCCAGCGCGTGCCGCGCCTTTTTGAGACGATCAACTACGTGCACAATCAGTCCTGCATGCGCATCTCGACCGGCATGCTCAACAACATTCTGGCCGACGCGCAGACGCGCGTGCAGCCGCCGACGGACCGCGGCCGCCGCCTGAAGATCTACTACATGACGCAGGTCGGCGTGTGCCCGCCGCATTTCGTCGTGTTCTGCAACGAGCGCAAGCTCTTCCACTTCTCCTACCAGCGCTACCTTGAAAACTGCATCCGCAATGTCTTCGGACTCGAGGGCACGCCGGTCATTATGTCCATTCGAGAAAAGGGGGACAAGGAAGACTGATGGGAATTTATCCTGATAAGGTCACTACGTTCGCAGCAGTAGTGCTGTATGGCACACCGGTCGCCGTTGCGGTGCTGTCGTATCTTCTTGGCTGCATCAACGGCGCGATCGCGACGTCGCACATTTTCTATCACGACGATGTGCGCCGCCACGGCAGCGGCAACGCGGGCCTGACGAATTTCTACCGCAATTACGGCGCGAAGTGCGCGCCCATGGTCATTGCGTTCGATATGCTCAAGGCCGCCGGCGCGGTGCTGCTGGGCAGCTATTTCCTGGGTCATCTTCTCGGCTGGGGCGCCGCGGGCAAGTATTTCGGCGCGCTGTTCTGCGTCATCGGGCATATGTTCCCGGTGTTTTACGGCTTCAAGGGCGGCAAGGGCATTCTGTGCAGCGGAACGCTGCTGCTGCTGCTCGACTGGCGCATCGCGCTTGTGGGCTGGGGCGCGTTCGTCGTGCTGTGGCTCGTGACGCGCTATGTGTCGCTCGGCTCGGTCGCCGCGGCGGTCAGCCTGCCGTTCACCACGTATTTTGTGTTCCATGACACGGTCTGCACCGTGCTCGGCACCTGCATTTCGCTGCTCGTGCTGTGGGCGCACCGCGGCAACATCAAGCGGCTGCTGAACGGCACGGAAAGCAAGTTCCATTTTCACGTGAACGCACCGAAACCGGGGGAGGACAAATGAACATTGTAGTGCTTGGCTCGGGCGGCTGGGGCACCGCCGCGGCGATGCTGCTTTCAGACAACGGCCACGCCGTCACGCTGTGGTCGCACGACGCGAAAAAGGCCGCCGAGCTTGAAAAGACAAGGGAAAATCCTTTACTCAAGGGCGTGCGCATTCCCGAGCGCATCGCCGTGACGAACGACTTATCCGTGCTCGGGTGCGCGGAAATGGCGGTGTTCGCTTCGCCGTCGTTCGCGCTGCGCGCCGTCGCGCATGAAGCCGCGCCGCATCTGAAAGCGGACACGCTGCTCGTGTCGCTCACGAAGGGTATCGAGCGCGGCACGCACCTGCGCATGAGCGAGATCATCGCGCAGGAATGCGGGGGAGAGCAGCGCGTCGCGGTGCTCTCCGGCCCCTCGCACGCCGAGGAGGTCGCGCGCCGGCTTCCAACGGGCTGCGTGGCCGCGTCCGTCCGGCAGGAGACGGCGGAGAGCGTGCAGCGCGCGTTCATGAACGAGGTGTTCCGCGTTTACACGCACGACGATGTGGTCGGCGTGGAGCTTGCGGGCGCGCTCAAGAACGTCGCGGCGCTCTGCTGCGGCATCAGCGACGGCTGCGGTATGGGCGACAACACGCGCGCCCTGCTCATCACGCGGTCGCTGAGCGAAATTTCGCGCCTTGCCGAGCGCATGGGCGGGCGGAAGGAAACGCTCGCGGGCCTTGCCGGTATGGGCGATCTGATCGTCACGTGCACGTCGATGCACTCGCGCAACCACCGCGCGGGCATCCTGATCGCGCACGGCAAGAGCGCGCAGGAGGCCATGGACGAGGTTGGTGCGGTGGTCGAGGGCTACTATGCCGCGCGCAGCGCGCACGAGCTGGCGCAGCGATACGGCGTGGAGATGCCGATCTCGACGGCGGTGTACGAGGTCCTCTACGAGGGCAAGAGCGCCGCGCCGCTCATCGGCGTTCTGATGAGCCGCACGCCGAAGAAGGAAAGCGACTGCAGCTGGATATAAAATACTTCAAAAAAGCGGCCCTTGGGCCGCTTTTTTGAGAAGGCTTCACTTCATTCTGTGCCGAGCTGTCCGCGCAGGCGGACAACTCGACACTCATTCCGTGCAAAGAATTTTTCTGACGCGCATGTCGTCAGAAAAATGATTTCAATTTATTTGCGCCTGCGGGCGCAAACTCTGCGAGGCTTTTTATGGATATTTTGACGCAGATTGAGAACTACCGGGCTTATAATGAGCAGGAGGAGCGGGACAGGGGGATCATTTTGGACTGTCTGCGCGCGTTTTCGGATGTGTTCACGCGGGAAAACGCTCTGGCGCACATGACGGCGTCGGCGTGGGTGGTGGACGAGCGCTTCGACCGCGTGCTGATGGCCTATCACAACATCTATGATTCCTGGTCGTGGCTCGGCGGACACGCCGACGGCGAAGAGGACCTGCTCGCTGTCGCGCTTAGAGAGGTGCGCGAAGAGAGCGGCGTGCAGAACGTCCGTCCCGCGAGCGAGGACATCTTTTCCCTCGAGGTGCTGACCGTCGACGGCCACCAAAAGCGCGGCAAATATGTTTCCTCGCACCTGCACCTGAACGTGACCTATCTTCTCATCGCGGACGATACCGACGCGCTCACAATAAAGCCCGACGAGAACAGCGGCGTGAAATGGTTCACGCCGGAGGGTGCGGTGCAGGCCAGCAGCGAAAAATGGTTCCGCGAGCACATTTACAATAAGCTCAACGAAAAGCTCGCACAGTTCCGCGCGGAAGCAAAATAAAAAAGCCGCCCATCGGGCGGCTTTTCTGATATATGAATGCTGCGCTGCTCACTTCATCCTTCACTTGACGATCCGCATGGCGAGGAGCAGGAGCGCGGCGATCGGGTGGGCGGCGCCGGAAAATAAGAAAAAAGAAGCACCGCCAAAGCAGTGCTTCTAATTCTGTTTGGTCGCTTAGATCGCGCGGGTAACCTTACCGGAACGCAGACAGCGGGTACAAACATAGACATGGCGGGGCGTACCATTGACGATAGCCTTCACGCGCTTGACGTTGGGCTTCCAGGGACGATTGGAACGACGGTGAGAGTGGGAAACTCTGATACCGAACGAAACACCCTTGTCGCAAAACTCGCACTTTGCCATCCGTTGCACCTCCTTGCTGTAGTCAAATCAAAGGCTTGCTCTTTCACAAGCATCTGATACTATAGCAGATAAAAGGATAAAATGCAAGTACTATTTTCAAAAAAGATGAAAAAAACGGCAAATTTTCCGCGCACGCTCCATACCGGAAAAAAGCGGCGCGGCGGAGGGCGTTTCCGCTTGTCAAAAGCGGGGGGAGCGGCTATAATAAAACTGTATATCTTTCAGTTTTGTTCGCATGGAGGACTGCTATGAATACCAACCGCTCCGTCCGCGTAAAGGACATTGTAGAAAAGTTCCAGATGGAGGTCATCAACCGCGGTACGGATTACGATACCGAGATCCTGACCATCACGGATGTTAACCGCCCGGGATTGCAGTTCATCGGCTTTTTTGACTATTTCGACCCGCGCCGCTTACAGATCATCGGCAAGAGCGAGGTGACGTTCCTGCGCGGCTATTCGTCCGAGGAGCGGCGCAAGCGCTTTGAGGACCTTTTCTGCTACGAGATCCCGGCGCTGGTCATTTCGCGCAATCTGGATGTTTTCCCGGAGTGCCTGGAAATGGCGCAGAAGTACGGCCGCACGCTGCTGCGCACGAGCCATACGTCCGTCGAGTTCACCGCCATGACGATCGACTATCTGAACCACGCGCTCGCGCCCGTCATCACGCGCCACGGCGTGCTGGTGGACGTTTACGGCGAGGGCGTGCTCATCTTCGGCGACAGCGGCATCGGCAAGAGCGAGACGGCCATCGAGCTTATCAAGCGCGGACACCGGCTCGTGGCCGACGATGCGGTGGAGATCACGCGCATCGGCTCGGTCCTCTCCGGCACGGCGCCCGAGCTCATCCGCAACTATCTTGAGGTGCGCGGCGTGGGCGTGATCGATGTGGAAAAGCTCTTCGGCGTGGGCTCGGTGCAGGATTCGACGGAGATCGACCTTGTCATCCAGTTCGAAAAGTGGGAGGACGACAAGTTCTATGACCGTCTGGGCCTGGATGAAAATCACACGATGATCCTCGACGTGCCCGTGCCGCAGGTCACGATCCCGGTCAGCGCGGGACGAAACCTTGCCGCGATCGTGGAGCTGGCGGCGATGAACAACCGTCAGAAGAAGCACGGCTTCAACTCCGCGCGCGAATTTGCCGCGCAGATCGACGGCCACATCGACCGCGTGACGCGCGAGAACGAAGAAAAGCAGCAAAATCCGTAACGGAGGACTGAAAGCTATGGCGTGGTATACGGCGCTGGACAAAACGATAAACGACTATCTCCCGGACCTTGCGTGGCTTCAGGATGAGCCGATGGCAAAACACACGTCGTTCCGCATCGGCGGACCGGCAAGGCGCATGGCCCTGCCGCAGACGCGCGAGCAGCTCGTCGTGCTGATGGGCTTTTTACAGGATGCGGGCGTCAGGCCGCTGCTCATCGGCAACGGCACGAACCTGCTGATCGCCGACGAGGGGCTCGACACCGTGGTGATCGACACCTCGGCGAAGCTCTCGCGGCTCGCACTGACGGGCGAGGGCGAGATCACGGCCGACGCGGGCGTATCGCTTGCGAAGCTTGCGGTGTTTGCGTGGAAAAACGGCCTGACGGGCCTTGAATTTGCACACGGCATTCCCGGTACGCTCGGCGGCGGCGTCGTGATGAACGCGGGCGCCTACGGCGGCGAACTCAAAGACGTCGTCACCGAGGTGACGGCCCTCTATCCGGACGGCGTGAAAACGCTCACGCCGGAGGAGCTGGACTTTTCCTACCGCCACAGCGTCTTTTCCGCGGGCGAGGGCGTGGTGCTTGGCGCAAAGCTCCGCCTCGCCCCCGGCGACGCGGACGCGATCAAGGCAAAGATGGATGACTTAATGGCGCGGCGCAAGGCAAGCCAGCCGCTCGAGCTGCCGAGCGCGGGCAGCACCTTCAAGCGCCCGACGGGCTACTTCGCGGGCCCGCTCATCGAGGGCTGCGGTCTCAAGGGCTGCCGCATCGGCGGAGCGGAGGTATCGCAAAAGCACGCGGGCTTTGTTGTGAACGTGGGCGGCGCGACCTGTGCGGACGTGCTCGCGCTCATTGATAAGGTGCAGAAAACCGTTTACGATGCGCACGGCGTTGCGCTGGAGCCGGAAGTGAAGATCATCCGGTAAGAGGGAGAAACGAGCATGGAATTTGTGATCATATCCGGTCTGTCCGGCGCTGGAAAGTCCAGCGCCGCGACCTATTTGGAGGATATGGGATATTTTACGATGGATAACGTCCCGGCGGACATCATCCTCAAATTCGCGGCCTTCAGCTCGCAGAGCGACGGCCGCTACGACCGCGTCGCGCTCGTGAGCGACATCCGCTCGGGCGGCGGGGACTTTTCCGGCCTGCTCGACGCGATGGACCGGCTCAAGCAGGGCGGCGACGTGTGCCGCCTGCTGTTCGTCACGGCGGACCTTGAAACGATCATCAAGCGCTACAAGGAAACGCGCCGCCGCCATCCGCTCATGGCGGACGGCATGACCATTGAGCAGGCCATGCACCGCGAGGAGGAGCTGCTGCGCCCGCTGCGCGAGCGCGCGGACGTGGTGATCGACACGACGCAGATGCCGTCGGCCAAGCTGCGAAACGAGCTGTACCGCCTGTTTGGCGACAAGAGCACGCGCAGCAAGCTGAGCGTGAACGTGATGTCGTTTGGCTACAAGTACGGCATCCCGCTCGAGGCGGACCTTGTCTTTGACGTGCGCTTCCTGCCCAATCCCTTCTACGTGCCTGAGCTCAAGCACAAGACGGGCATGGACAGCGAGGTCTACGACTATGTCTTTTCCTTCCCGCAGACGAAAACGTTTGTGGAAAAGCTCGAGGGGCTTTTGTCCTTCCTGCTGCCGCTTTACGCGGAGGAGGGGAAGAGCACGCTCGTCATCGCCGTCGGCTGCACGGGGGGACACCACCGCAGCGTATCCGTCGCGCGCTGTCTCACGGCGTACTTATCGGGTCTCGGCTACCCGGCCTTTGAAAATCACCGCGACATGACGCGCGGATAACACGAAAACGCGGGAAAGAGAGAAGGTGAGTGCGTGTCATACGCCTATGACGTGAAGGCGGAGCTTTGCAAAGCGCCGCTCAGCCGCGGCTGCTGCGCGGTGGCGGAGGGCTGCGGCGTGCTGCTGTACGCCAGCGCCTTCAGCGCGACAGAAGTGCGCATCGTGACGGAAAACGACGAGTTCATCGCAAGGCTGCCGAAGCTCTTCCAGAAGGCCTTCGGCGTCAAGTTCGACGAGCTGCCGGAGAGCGGCAAAAGCGGCAAGCGCGTGCTGCGCATCACGCGCGAGGACAAGCTGGATGCGATCTGGCGCGCGCTCGGCTATGACCGCCGGGCGCATTTTGCGCTGCACCTGAACTTTGCGCTGCTCGAGGAGGAGTGCTGCCGCGCGTCGTTCCTGCGCGGGGCGTTCCTTTCCGGCGGCAGCGTGACCGACCCGCAGAAGCGCTATCATCTGGAGCTTGCGACCTCGCACGTGCAGGCGGGGCGCGAGGTCGAGGCGCTGCTGCGCGACATGGGCTTTGAGCCGAAAAATGTCATGCGGCAGAATAACCTCATTACATATTTTAAGAGCAGCACCCATATCGAAGACCTGCTGACGCTCATCGGCGCGCCGGGGCGCGCGCTTGAGATCATGTCGGCCAAAATCGAAAAGGAAATGCGAAACACCGTGAACCGGCGCGTAAACTGCGACGCGGCCAACCTTGACAAAGCAGTGCTGGCCTCACGTGAACAGGTGGAAGCCTTTACACGCTTGACCGAGTCCGGTGCGATCAACGACCTGCCCGTCAAATTGCAGGAGGTCGCTGTCGCGCGGTTACTTCAGCCAGAGCTGACGCTTTCAGAATTAGCGGCGACATTTGACCCGCCGCTGACGAAGTCGTGTTTGAATCACCGCATCCGAAAGCTCATGGAGATCGCAAAAAAAGAAGAGAACGAATAGGAGGGAGCGCGCCATGTCGTTTGCCCATTTACATGTCCATACCGAATACAGCCTGCTCGACGGCGCGTGCCGTATCCGCGACCTCCCCAAGCTCGTCAAGTCGATGGGGCAGACCGCCTGCGCCATCACCGACCACGGCGTGATGTACGGCGCGGTCGACTTTTACCGCGCCTGCAAGGCCGAGGGCATCAAGCCCATCATCGGCTGCGAGGTGTACGTCGCCCCGCGCACACGCTTTGACAAGCAGCACGAATTCGACAGCGAGGCCCGCCATCTCGTGCTGCTGTGCGAGAATGAGGAGGGCTATCGGAATCTTTCCTACCTCGTCTCAATGGCGCACGTTGAGGGCTTTTACATCAAGCCGCGCATCGACCTGGATCTTCTGCGCGAGCACTCCAAGGGCCTCATCGCGCTCTCGGCGTGTCTCGCCGGTGAGATCCCGAGAAGGCTCCGCAATGGCGACTACAACGGTGCCAAGGAATATGCCTTAACACTATCTGAAATCTTTGGACCCGAGCACTTTTATCTTGAATTGCAGGACCACGGCATCCGCGATCAGGCCATCGTCACCAAGGGCATCCTGCGCCTGCACGAGGATACGGGTCTCCCGCTCGTCGTGACAAATGACGCGCACTATCTTCGAAAAGAAGATGCCTACGCGCACGATGTTTTGCTCTGCATCCAGACGGGCAAGACCGTGGACGACGAAAACCGCATGCGCTATGAGCCGCAGCGCTTCTATCTTCGTTCGACCGAGGAGATGGCGGCGCTGTTTCCCGACTATCCCGAGGCGATCGAGAACACCGGCAAGATCGCCGAGCGCTGCAATTTGGAGTTTACGTTCGGCAAGTACCATCTGCCGGAATTCAAGGTGCCGGAGGGCTACACCTCGCTCACATACTTCAAAAAGCTCTGCGCCGACGGCTTCGCCCAGCGCTATGGCGAAGGGACGGACAAGCAGCGCGCGCAGCTCGAATACGAGCAGAACATGATCGAGCGCATGGGCTTTGTCGACTACTTTTTGATCGTCTCCGACTTTGTGCGCTACGCCAAGAGCGTCGGTATCCCCGTCGGTCCGGGCCGCGGCAGCGCGGCGGGCAGTATCGTTTCGTACTGCCTGTCGATCACAGACATCGAGCCGATGAAATACGGCCTCTTTTTCGAGCGCTTTCTGAATCCCGAGCGCGTGTCCATGCCTGATATCGACATGGACTTCGGCGATACGCGCCGCGGCGAGGTCGTGGAGTATGTGCGCCGCAAGTACGGCGACGATCATGTGGCGCAGATCGTGACCTTCGGCACGATGGCCGCGCGCGGCGTCATTCGCGATGTGGGACGCGCACTCAATATGAGCTATGCCGACTGCGACGTCATCGCCAAGCTCGTCCCCGCAGGGCCGCACGTCACGCTCGACGACGCGCTGCGCATCTCGCGCGAGCTGCGCGAAAAGTACGAGGGCGACGAGCAGGTGAAAAAGCTCATCGACACGGCACGCGCCCTTGAAGGCATGCCGCGCCACGCCTCGACGCACGCCGCCGGCGTGGTTATCACGAAGCGCCCCGTCGTCGACTATGTCCCGCTCGCGCGCAACGACGACACGATCGTCTGCCAGTACGTGATGACGACGCTCGAAGAGCTCGGCTTGCTCAAAATGGACTTCCTTGGCCTGCGCAACCTCACGATTCTGGATGACGCAGTCAAGACGATCCGTGAAAAGGATAAAAACTTTACTCTTGCCGGTATTCCTGAAAATGACGCCGCGACCTACGAAATGCTGGCCGCGGGGCGGACGTCGGGCGTCTTCCAGCTCGAATCGAGCGGCATGACGGGCGTGTGCGTCAGCCTGAAGCCGCAGAACATCGAAGACATCACGGCTTTGATCGCGCTCTACCGTCCGGGGCCGATGGAGTCCATTCCGAAATTCATTGCCTGCAAACACGACCCGAAAAAGGTCACATACCTCATTCCGCAGCTTGAGCCGATCCTGTCGATCACCTATGGCTGCATCGTGTATCAGGAGCAGGTCATCCAGATCTTCCAGCAGCTCGCGGGCTACTCGCTCGGCCAGGCAGACATGCTGCGCCGCGCGATGAGCAAGAAGAAAGTCAAGGACATCGAGCGCGAGCGCGAGGCGTTTCTGCACGGCGATCCCGCGCGCAATATCTCCGGCTGCGTGGCAAACGGCATCGACGAGAAGGCCGCGCAGGAAATTTACGAGGAAATTTACGCCTTCGCGAACTACGCGTTCAACAAGGCGCACGCCGCGGCCTATGCGGTCGTCGCATATCAAACGGCGTACTTCAAGTGCCACTATACGAAAGAATACATGGCGGCACTGCTCTCGAGCGTGCTCGACTCGTCCGACAAGGTGGGCGAGTACTTCAACGAGTGCCGCGAGTGCGGCATCAAGCTCCTGCCGCCGGACGTCAACCATTCCGCCGACCGCTTCACGGTCGAGCCCGAGGGCATCCGCTTCGGCCTCGTCGCCATCAAGAACATCGGCCGCGGGCTCATTTTGCGCATGATGCAGGAGCGTGAGCTGAACGGCCCGTTCGTCGACTTTCAGGATTTCTGCCGCCGCATGGACGGCATGGAGATCAATAAGCGTGCGGTCGAGAACCTGATCCGCGCAGGCGCGTTCGATTCGACGGGCGCGAAGCGCTCGCAGCTCATCGCTGTCTACGAAAAGGTGATGGACGGCATCGCCGAGGGCAACCGCACGAACGTGGAGGGGCAGATCGACTTTTTCGGCATGGGCGCGGAGACCGCGCAGCAGGCCGCGCTCGTCCTGCCGGACATTCCGGAGTTCACGCCGCAGGAGCTGATGGCCATGGAGAAGGCCACGACGGGGCTGTATCTTTCGGGTCACCCGATGGACGCGTTCCGTTCGCTCGCTCGCGCGAGCGGCGCGGCGGCCATCGGACGGGTGATGGAGGACTTCGCGCAGGAGACGGGACCGACCATTTTTTCCGACGGGCAGAAGCTCTCGCTCGCGGGCGTTGTCACCGCGAGCAAGACCAAGATGACGAAGAAAAATACCCTCATGGCCTATGTGACGCTCGAGGACGGCACGGGCGCGATCGAAATGCTCTGCTTCACGCGCGCGCTCGAGCAGTACGGCAGCTATTTGCAGGAGGGGCAGGTCATCTACGTGACGGGCACGCTCAGCGTCCGTGACGAAAAAGCGCCGCAGCTGATGTGCGACTTTGCCCGCCCGCTGAACGCGGAGCTTTCGACGCCCGCGCCGCAGAAGACAGCGGAGCAGCTGCGAAAGAACACCGCGCAGACGCTCTACCTGCGTCTCCCGTCGGCCAGCGGACCGGAGATGGACATCCTCAAAAAGATCCTCTACATGTTCGAGGGCCGGGGCAACAACGTCCGCATCCGCGTGCTGGACACGGGCAAGCTCATCGGCACGACCTGTGACCTGCACACCTCGCTCGTGCGCGACCTCGAGCAGCGCTTCGGCAAGGAAAACGTGGTGGTGAAGTAAGAGAAAGGGGCGTGCGGTGATGAGATTGCGTCTGACCATGATCTGAAAAAATAACGATCATGGAGGAAATTATGAAAATTATCACCTACCCGGCTTATCGGGAGGAAGAGATCCTGCCACTGTACGCGTCGGTCGGCTGGACCGCCTACACGGAGGACCCGGATGCGCTGCGTGAGGGCTTTGCCCGCTCGCTCCTGACGCTTGCGGCCTATGAAGGAGAAACACTTGCCGGCATCGTCCGCGCCGTGGGCGACGGGGCAACGGTCGTGCTCGTGCAGGATCTGCTCATTTTCCCGCAGTTCCAGCGCCGGGGCATCGGCACGGCACTGATGCGCGCGATGATGGAGCGCTTTGCCAATGTCCGCCAGCTCCAGCTCGTGACGGACGATACGGAGAAAACGCTTGCGTTCTACCGCTCACTGGGACTGCACGAGCTCGCGGCCTTCGGCTGCCGGGGCTTCATGCGGTAAATGACGCTTTTTGTCCAGCTGCGCGAGACGAAAAGCGGCGAGGATAAAGACTGACAGCGAAAAAAGAGACAGGCTCACGGCCTGTCTCTTTTTTATGTACTTTTTTACTTGTCCCCGTCGGGCTCGGCGAAGAGCGTGTTGAGGATGCCGGAGTAGAGCTGCTCGGGATTTTTCTGGAAGCGCTCGGCGAGGTCCTTTGCCATGACCTCCTTGGGCACCATCATCTCCATTTTGAGAAGCGGCTGCTCGTCATCGTCGTTAAAGGCGAGGGTGACGGTGTAGGTCCCGTTGCGGCGGGGTGCGATGTCCGACTTGATCTGCGCGCGGCGCTTGAGCTTCTGGTTATAGATGGTGATGTTCTTGTCGGCGCGCAGGCGCACGGAGTAGGGAAGGCTCGACTCGCAGATCGCGCCGTTGTGCGCACCCTTTTCCGTGATGGCGTACAGCCCGTCGTCCGACAGCGTCAGGTGCTGCGACTCGACCAGGCTGCTGAGACATTCGGAAAAGTCGAAAAAATCGATGCCGTCGTCGCACATCGTCAGCTCCTGCATGGCCTCGAACGGCACCGGCTCAATGAGCCGTGCGGCCACGTAAAGAATGAGAAATTTGATCTCCAGCTTGTCCTGAATAAAACCGACGCGCCCCATAGCGCACCTCCTCGGATCGATGTATTGCCAGCAGAATACCACAAAACGAGCGCCGATACCACAAAAACTTGTCGATAACGGCGGGTGATAAACTATATTTAGTATACCACGGCTTTTTCGTTTTGTATAGGGCTTTTTCAAAAACCGTGCCGCACCCATCCCGCCGCGCGGCATAGACTGGGGTGAAAGAAACCGGCGCGGCCGGACTTTCGCAGTACTTAAAATAGGAGGTATTCTTGCTTTATGGCTGATAAAGTTGCTGCAGGACCGGTCAGCGGCGCGAACGGCGTGCGCGAAGCGGTCTGTGTCCATACGAAAAAGATCTACTCCTCATGCAGAGACAAGGACTGCATCGAAGATCTGCGCTTTTATCCCACGGCCAGCGCGCAGAGCGTGCTGAGCACGAGCCAGTGCATCCGCGGCGGCAGCGCGGAGCTTCTCTATACCTTCGTCGATGTGGAGCCGGTGAACTTCAACCGCGGGTACTATACGGTGGATATGCGCTTTTTCTACCGCGTGATCCTACAGGCGATGATGAACGGCAGCTCACGCTATACGGAGATCGAGGGCCTTGCGGCCTTTGACAAGCGCGTGGTGCTCTTCGGCAGTGAGGGCGGCGCGAAGATCTACTCCTCCAGGCCCGCGGCAAACGCACCCGACGCGCCGCTCGACCTGACGGCGAGCCTGCCGACGGCGGTCGTGGAGGTTGTGGACCCGATGCTCCTCTGTGCGCACTTTGCCGATAACTGCAACTGCCGCTGCGGCTGCGGCTGCGGTTCGATCGGCGGCGTGCCGGCGGGCATCCTTGAAGCGTTCGACGAGCCCATCGTCTTTGACGAATCGGCCATCCGCCGTGTGTGCGTCTCGCTCGGCCAGTTTTCGACCGTGCGCTTGGAGCGCGACACGCAGCTGCTGATCCCCGTGTACGACTACTGCATCCCGTCCAACGAGTGCACGCTCGCCGGCGGCGACTGCGGCAGCGAGGACCCCTGCAAGGTCTTCGACGCGGTGGAGTTCCCGATCGACGACTTTTTCCCGCCGAACGTTCTGCCCGGCGGCGACAAGGGCTGCGCTTGCGGCTGCAGCGCGGCAAATTAAGAAAAAACGGGGAATCTCCCCGTTTTTTCTTTTTGCGCTCACGGGACAAACCGTGCATAAGCCCGTCCGCGCGCTCATAGAGTGTAGCATCACAGAAGAAGGGAAGTGCTGGATGAATGGAACGGCTCAGCCGCATTTACCGCTACGAGCAGGCGTGCGAATTCCTGCCCCACCGACTGAAACGGCTCGCGCTCGCCCTGCCGGACAAGCAGAAGGAGCGCACCGAGGAATTCCGCTTGCGCGTGCTGCGCCCGATGACGGTGCTCACGCCCGAGGGCGAGCTGAACGCCGCGCCCGAGGGGAGCGCGTCGCTTGTGACGGCGGAGGACCTTGAGCAGATGCTCGGCGCGGTGACGGAATATTCGCGCTACGCCTGCATCGAAACGCTGCGCCAGGGCTTTCTGCCGCTGCGCGGCGGGTTCCGCCTCGGCGTGTGCGGCAGTGCAGTCGTGCGCGAGGGCGAGGTGAGCAACTTAAAGGACATCTCCTCGCTCGCGCTGCGCATCGTGTGCGAGAAGATCGGGCTGGGGAGCGATATCGCCCCGCAGCTCTTTGCCCCGGACGGGCGCTTTCTGAGCACGCTCATCCTCTCGCCGCCGGGCGGAGGAAAGACGACGCTGCTGCGCGACCTCATCCGCGTGCTGTCGCTCGGCGACAGCGAGCACCGCGCGCTGCGCGCCGCGGTCATCGACGAGCGCTGCGAGCTTGCTGTTTGCTGCAAGGGGCGGCCGCAGATGGAGCTCGGCAACCACACGGACGTGCTTTCGCTCTGCCCGAAGGCCGCGGGCATGGAGATGGTGCTGCGCGGCATGAACCCGCAGCTCATCGCGGTGGACGAGATCACGGCGGAAGAGGATATCCGCGCGATGTGCCTTGCCGCGAACTGCGGCGTGGGGCTGCTTGCGAGCATTCATGCTGCAAGCGCGGAGGAGCTCACGCAAAAGCCGCTTTTTGAAGCGCTTCTGCGCGCGAGGGTGTTCCGCCGCTGCGTGACCATCGGCTTTGACGGCGGAAGGCGTACTTACACCGTGGGAGAGCTGCCGTGCTGCACATAGCGGGTGCCGGGCTGGTGCTGTGCGCGTCGCTCCTTCTGCGGCAGTTGCTCCTGCGCCGCGCGCGGCTGCGGCGCAGGACGCTGCGCGCCCTGTCGGAGAGCTTCGACGCGCTCGCACTTGCCGTGCGGGCGACGCTCGCGCCGCTGCCCGCGCTGCTGCGGGATCTTTCGTGCGCGGAGGAAGCTGCGGCCTTCTTCCGCGCGGTGCGCGGGGGCCTTGCGGACGGAAAGCCGCTGGATGACTGCTGGCGGGAAGCGGCGCTTTCGCTGCCGCTTTCCGAGCGGGAACGGGAACTGACCGCGGCGCTCGGCAGCGCCCTCGGCGGGGAGGAGGAGAGTGTCTGCGCCGCGCTCTCACGGACGGCGCGGGAGCTTTCGGAAGCCGAGCGAGTACTCGGCGCGAGGGCGCGCGAGGAGATGCGCGTGACGACCGCACTCTGTCTCGGCGGCGGGACGCTGATCGGCATTTTGCTCTTGTAGCATAGATACAGAAAAGGATAAACGCCTTACAGAAGGAAGAGACTATGGACATTGACCTTGTATTCAAGATCGCGGCGGTGGGCATCATCGTGGCGGTGCTCAACCAGCTGCTCGTGCGCTCGGATCGGCCCGATCAGGCCATGCTCGTGAGCCTTGCGGGCCTGATTACGACGATGATGCTGCTCGTGCGCGAGATCAGCTCACTTTTTGATCTCGTCAAGAGCCTGTTCGGGTTTTGACGATGGAGGTGCTTGTCAGGCTCGCGGCGCTGTGCCTGTGCGTTTCGGCACTGGCGGCGGTGCTGAAGAAAAGCGAGGAGGTCTTTTCACTCCTGCTGCTTCTGACCGCCGTGCTCGTGGGCTGCGCGATGCTGCTGCCCGCGCTTGCGGACCTTGCGGATTTCTGCGCGCGCACGCTCGCGCTCACGGGACTGCCCGAGACGCTGTTCGTGCCGCTACTCAAGGTGCTGGCTATCGCGCTCGTGGTGCGCTTTTCCTGCGCGCTGTGCGCCGACGCGGGGCAGAGCGCGCTCGCGTCGCTTCTGAAC
The DNA here is from genome assembly GCA_037343695.1 of bacterium. Taxonomy (GTDB): domain Bacteria; phylum Bacillota; class Clostridia; order Oscillospirales; family Oscillospiraceae; genus Hominicoprocola. The sequence goes on from JAYABH010000019.1 coordinate 26,575, forward strand.
ACGGCGGGGGCGGTGTGCGCGCTCGTGTGCGCGCTGCCGCTGCTGGAGACGCTGCTTGCGCTGCTGGAGGGCTTTTTATGAGAAAACTGCAGGTGCTTTTCTTCGCGCTCATCGCGCTGACGCTGCCCGTCTATGCCCTGGACCTGCCGGACGCGCTGGACGGCGCCGTGCCGGGGGAGCTTTTGAAAAGCGCGGAAGCGGGGGACGATCTCATGGTGCGCGGCGCGGCCTTTTTGTGGGAGACGCTGCGCACGGCGCTGGGAGAGACGCTTACCTCCTCGCTGCGCGCGGCGGTGGCGCTGATGCTGCTCGCGCTTTTGTGCGGCCTTTCCGACGGCGCGGCGGAGGGCGCGGGCGAGACCGCCGCGCGTTTCGTGCCCTATGTGGGCGTGCTCGGCGCGGCGGGGCTTGCGGCGGGCGACATGCACTCGCTCATCGGTCTCGGCCTTGAAACGCTGGACGAGCTCGCCGCGATGGCGAAGCTCCTGCTGCCGACGGTGGCCGCCGCCATGGCGGGCGGGGGAATGATCGGCACGGCGAGCGTCTGGCAGGTCGGCGCGCTGATGCTGAGCGACCTCTTTCTCTCGCTGATCCGCGACCTTCTCGTGCCGGTGCTCTACTGCGTGATCGCCGCAGCCGCGGCGGGCGCGCTGCTGCCGGAAAGCGGCCTTGCACCGCTGGCGGAGGGGGCGAAAAAGCTCCTTGGCTGGGCGCTGGGCGCAGTGCTGACGGCCTTTGTCGCGTTTCTTTCGCTCAGCGGGATCCTTGCGGGCTCTGCCGACCGCGTGGCGGTGCGCGTGGGGAAAACGGTCGTCTCCGGCGCGGTGCCGGTCGTCGGCGGAATTTTATCCGAAGCGACGGAAGCGATGCTCGCCGCGGCGGGCGCGCTGCGCAGCACGCTCGGCGTGCTGGGTGTTTTCGCGGTGCTTGCGCTCTGCCTTGCGCCGCTGGTGCATCTGGGGGTGCAGTACCTTCTCTACCGTGCGGCGGCATTTTTCTGCGGCGTGGTGGGGCCGAAAACGCTGGGGGATTTCTTGCAGCAGCTCTCCTCAGCCTTTTCGCTGATGTTTGCGATGACGGCGGGCGGGGCGTTTTTGCTGCTCGCGTCGCTGCTCGTGGCGCTTATGATGGCGGTGGGCGTATGAACATTCTCAAAACCTGGCTTCTTCGCGTGACGGCCTGTGCGGTGCTCGTGAGCCTTGCCGATCAGCTTGCGCCGGACGGCACGATGAAAAAGATCACGCGCTTCACCGGCGGCATCCTTCTGATGCTCTCGATGTTATCGCCGCTGCTGCACCTCGATCCCGCTGCACTGGAGGTGGACCTTTCCGCCTACCGCGAGGCCGTCGCGCAGCTTGAAGAAGAGCTTTCACAGCGGCAAAGCGGCGCGCTCGCGGCGCGCATAGCGGAGGAAACGGGCGCATATATTGAGAGCAAAGCAGACGGGCTGGGGCTGCATGTCCGCGCCGAGGTCGCGGTGCGGGAACGGGACGGCGTGCCCGTCCCCGTGTCCGCCGTGCTGTACGGAACGGAAAACGCCGCGCTCGGGGAGCTGATCGAGCGCGAGCTCGGCATTGCAAAGGAGGACCAGCGATGGATCACGACGGCGGAAGGCGGCTGAGGGCCGGGGGCGCGCTCTCGGCGCTCAAGCAGTACAAATACGTCATCCTGACGGCGGCGCTCGGCGTTTTTCTCCTGCTGCTGCCGTCCGGCGGAGAAAAGACGGCAGAAGCGGCAGGCACGCCGTCCGCGGCGGAGAGCTTCGACCGCGCGGCGCTGCAAAGCGAGATGGAGGAGATCCTCTCCTCGCTCGACGGCGTCGGCAGGCTCTCGCTGATGCTGACGGTGGACGGCGGGGGCAAGTACGAGCTGGCGCAGGACGAGGACAGCACGCAAAAGCGGCGGGACGGGACGGACGAGGAGCAGTCGCGGAAAACGGAGACGGTCGTGCTCGGCAGCGGGACGAATGCAGAGGTCGTGGTCACGCGCAGCAGCTATCCGGAGTTCATCGGCGCGCTCGTCGTCTGCGAGGGCGCGGGCCGCGCCGACGTGCGTCTTGCGGTGACACAGGCCGTCAGCGCGCTGACGGGGCTCTCGTCGGATAAGATCACGGTGGTCAAGGGAACGCCATGAACATATTGATCTTTTATCAAACCAATCACAGGGAGGAATCAGGCATGAAGCAGCTATGGAAACGGAACGCAGTGGTGGGAACGATCCTCGTGTTCGTCTGCGCGGCGATCTTCCTGAACGGCAAGTACGCCGAAAAGGTCGAGCAGCCGACAAAGGTCCTGGGACAGGCGCAGCAGGTGGACGGCACGGACGAAAACGCGGCGGAGGTCTCCGCGGACGCTTCGGGCTCGGACTACTTTGCTTCGGCCCGGCTCACGCGCCAGCAGGCGCGTGACAGCGCGCTTTCGCTTTTAAAGGAAGCGAGCGAGAGCGGCAGCGTGGACGAGGAGACGGCAAACGAAGCGGCGAAGAGCATCCAGACCCTCGCGGCCTACACGCTCAGCGAAGCGCAGATTGAGAACATGATCACGGCCAAGGGCTATGACGACTGCGTCGTGTTCCTCTCCGAGGACGGCGTGAGCGTGGTCGTCTCGGCGGGGGAAGAGGGACTGCAAACAGAGGACGTGGCCCGCATCACCGACATCGTCAAGCAGGAGACGGGCATGAGCGCTGAGTGCATCAAGATCATGGAAGTAAATTGACTGTTGTATTTTGCAGAAGATGATGGTAAAATACTCTTGATATGAGCATTCAAGCAAGGAGAGGATGTCAGAATGGCTGAAAATCGAGAGTATCTGACCCGCGCCGAGGAAAACGGCAGCATCAACATCTCGGAGGACGTGGTGGCCGCCATCGCGGCGGACGCGATCGGCGAGATCGAGGGCGTCGGCTCCATGTGCCAGAACATGACCGAGCAGATCACCGAGCAGTTCACGGGCAAAAAGGGCCTGCGCGGCGTGCGCGCCGAGGTGCAGGACGGCGAGATCGTGGTGGACGTTTACCTGATGGTGCGCTATGGCTACGCTATCCCCGAAACGGCCCGCAAGGTGCAGGACAGCGTGTCTGCCGCGGTGAGCGGCATGACGGGCTACAACGTGCACGCGGTCAACGTCCACGTGGGCGGGATCAGCTTCAACTAAAGAAAGAGATAAGGAATTAGACGAGAATGATTCGTAATACAGCGCGAGAGATCGCCGTGCATCTTGCATACGAACTGAGCTTTACGGACAAAACGCCGCAGGAGCTGCTCGACGAGCGCCTGACGGACGAATATTTTGAGACCCTCAAGGGCGAGGACGAGATCTACGAAAAGGTCCCCGGCGCCGCCCAGGCGGACTACATCCGCTCCATCGTTTCCGGCGTCGCCGAGCACGCCCCGGAGCTGGACGGCTACATTGCCAAGTACGCCCGCGGCTGGAGCTTCGACCGCATCCCGCTTGTCGCCTCGGCGATCATGCGCGTTGCGATGTACGAGGTCCTCTACCGCAGCGACATTCCCAACGGCGTCGCCATCAATGAAGCCGTTGAGATCGCGAAGAAGTACGAGACGCCGGAGACGGTCAAGTTCATCAACGGCATCCTCGGCAGCTTCGTGCGCGGCGAAGTGAGCGCGGAATAATCAAAAAGCAGAGTACCGCCTTTCGCGGCGCTCTGCTTTTCTTCCATTTGAAAAAGAGGTGAGGGCATGGCGGGAGAGCAGATGGTCTTCAGCGTGTCGGAAGCGAACAATTTCATCAAGGCGCTGCTCGACGGCGTGCCGCAGCTGCAGACCATCTTTGTGCGCGGCGAGATCTCGAACTACAAGTGCTACCCCTCGGGCCACCACTATTTCACGCTCAAGGACGAGGGGAGCGCGCTGCGCTGCGTGATGTTCCGCGGCATGGCGGCAAGGCTCCGCTTCCGCCCGGAAAACGGCATGAAGGTCGTGGCCTTCGGGCGCATTGGCGTGTTCCCGCGCGACGGCGCGTACCAGCTCTACTGCTCGGAGCTGAACGCGCAGGGCGCGGGCGATCTGCACGTCGCCTTCGAGCAGCTCAAGGCGAAGCTCGAAAAAGAGGGGCTTTTCGACCCCGCGCACAAAAAGCCGCTGCCGCGCTATCCGAAGCGCATCGCCATCATCACCTCATCCGCGGGTGCGGCGGTGCATGACATGCTGCGCATCCTGAACGCCCGCTGGCCGATGAGCGAGGTGGTGCTGCTTCCTGTGCGCGTGCAGGGAGCGGAAGCGCCGGGCGAGATCGCCGGGGCGCTGCGCTACGCGAACAGATGGCAGGTCGCGGACCTTATCATTACAGGCCGCGGCGGCGGGTCGATCGAGGACCTCTGGGCCTTCAACGACGAGCGCGTGGCGCGCGCGATCTACGCATCCGATATCCCGGTCATCTCCGCCGTCGGGCACGAGCCGGACGTGACCATCTCGGACTATGTCGCCGATGTGCGGGCGGCCACGCCGTCAAACGCGGCGGAGCTTGCCGTGCCGGACCGGCAGGAGCTTGCACGGCGGCTTAAGATGCTGCAAACGCGCATGGTGCGCAGCGAGCAGAAGCGCGTGCGCGCGCTTTCCGAGCGGTATGAAAAGCTTGCGCGCAGCCGCGTGCTGCGCGACCCCATGGCGTTTATCGACGACAAGCGGCTGCTGCTCGACTACACGCAGAAAAACCTTGCGTCGCTCGCGCAGAACCGGATGGCGCAGCGCGAGCAGCGCTACGCGGCCCTTGCGGCAAAGCTCGACGCGCTGAGCCCGCTCAAGGTGCTCGGCCGCGGCTACGCGGTGGCGAAGAGCGCGGACGGGACGATCCTGCGCGCGGCGGAGGACGCGGCGATCGGCGAGACGATCGAGGTCCTGCTGGGCCGCGGGAGCCTTAAGTGTACGGTGGACGAACGAAAAACGGGAGGAATGGCCGATGGCAAAAACGTTTGAAGACAATCTCGTGCGGCTCGAGGAGATCGTGGCGGCGCTGGAAAAGGGCGATGCGAAGCTCGCCGAGTCGCTCAAGCTCTTTGAAGAGGGCACGAAGCTCGTAAGCGACTGCGGCACGATGCTCGACAAGGCGGAGCAGAAGGTCATGAAGCTCTCCAAGGGCGCGGACGGCGCGCCGGTCGAGAGCGCATTCGTTTCGGAGGAATGAGTATGGACGAAAAGCTGTTTTCCGCCCGCATGGCGGAGGATAAAAAGAAGGTGGACGACTACCTCGCCGCGTGTCTTAACGGCGCGCTGGACGCGCGCTATCATAGGCTTATCGAGTCGATGCGCTACAGCCTGACCGCGGGCGGCAAGCGGCTGCGCGGCATTTTAGTGCTCGAATTCTGCCGCATGTGCGGCGGGGACGCGGACGCTGCGCTTCCCGTGGCCTGCGGCGTTGAGATGCTGCACACGTATTCGCTCATCCACGACGATCTGCCCGTGATGGACAACGATGATCTGCGCCGCGGTAAGCCGTCGAACCACAAGGTCTTCGGCGAATGCACGGCGACGCTCGCAGGCGACGCGCTGCAGGCGCTGGCATTTGAAACGGTCCTGAAGGCCGACCTCCCCGCGCTGCGCGTGCTCAAATGCGCGCAGGTCCTGGCAAATGCCGCGGGACACGCGGGCATCTGCGGCGGCCAGCAGCTCGACCTTGAGTGGGAGGGCAAGATTCTGAGCGCGCCGGAGCTCGAGGAAATTTATCTGCGCAAGACGAGCGCGCTTATCCGCGCGGCGTGCCTGATGGGCGTGGCCGCGGCGGGCGGCACGAAGGAGCAGGAGGGGGCCGCGGCCAGCTACGCCGACAACTTCGGCTTCGCGTTCCAGCTGCGCGACGACATGCTCGATGTCATCGGCGATGAAAAGACGTTCGGCAAGCCCATCGGCTCGGACAGGGAAGAGGGGAAGACGACGTTTGTCGACATTTTAGGTCTCAACGGCTGCCAGCGCGTCATCGAGGCGCACAGCGAGAGCGCGGTCGAAGCGCTGGGCGACATGGCGGACACCGATTTTCTCATTCACCTCGTCCGTGTGCTTGAAAAACGGGAGCAATAAATAAAAAATCCCGCAGAAAACGCCAAAAAAGTGGAAAATCATACAAAAGTGCGCATTTGGTGTTGACAAGCGGAATCGTCGGTGCTACGATACGCACATTGAAACGGAACCCACCCCGTGTGGAATGCTCGAAGGAAAGGATCCATTGGCATGAAGACTTCGTACTCTGCCAACTGCATGATGATGCCGATGATGCGCATGTTCAGCATGTGCATGCTTTGTCATGGAGAAAATGGTCATTTCCTTTCAGAAACTGTCTGAGAAAAACAGCGAAGCGGCAGCGGAAGGTCAATGACCTCCCGCTGTTTTTTACTGCTCGAACAGCATACACTTCCCGCGGTCTGTCCGTTCCAAAAAGTAGCTATTATAAAATAAGTAAGGAGAACAAAACGATGAAAAAGCATTCTATTAAGCTGACCGCACTTGTCCTTGCACTGGTCCTCACTGCCGCTCTGGCCCTGACCGGCTGCGGCTCCAAGAGCGATGACTCCGACGGTGCCACCACCATCCAGATCGCCGTCCCCAACGACACGACCAACGAAGCCCGCGCGCTGCTGCTGCTCCAGGACAACGGCATCATCAAGCTCGCTGACGGTGCCGGCATCACCGCCACCAAGAACGACATTGTCGAAAACCCGTACAACGTCGAGATCGTGGAGACCGAGGCCGCGCAGATCCCCAACATCCTGCAGGACGTTGACTACGCCGTCATCAACTCCAACTACGCCATCAACGCCGGCCTGAACCCCGTGGCCGATTCTCTCGTGATCGAGGGCTCCTCCTCCGCTTACGCCAACATCCTCGCTGTCAAGGAAGGCAACGAGAGCAGCGATAAGATCAAGGCGCTGGTCGCCGCGCTTGAGAGCCAGCAGGTCGTTGACTACATCAACGAGAAGTACGACGGCGCTGTCGTCAGCACCGTGGAGAACCCGACCGACGGCTATGACGAAGCGGTTGACTATGACGCGCTCTCCGGCGAGACCATCTCTATCGCTGCTTCCCCGACCCCGCACGCTGAGATCCTCGAGGTCGTGAAGACCATCCTCGCCGAGAAGAACATCACCCTCGACATCCAGACCTATCCTGACTATGTCATCCCCAATGACGTTGTTGAGGACGGCACCGCCGACGCCAACTACTTCCAGCACAAGCCGTATCTCGACGACTTCAACGCCGAGAAGGGCACGCACATCGTTTCCGTTGCTGCCATCCACGTGGAGCCCATGGGTCTCTACGGCGGCAAGCAGACCACGCTCGACGCGCTGAGCGCCAAGTAAAGAAAGAACAGGAAAGGAGGGAGCGTCCTTGATCGAACTGAAACATTTAAGCAAGACCTTTGAGACCGCAGGCGGAAGGGTAGACGCGCTCAAGGACGTCTCCCTGACCATCCCGGACGGGGACGTTTACGGCATCATCGGCATGAGCGGCGCGGGCAAATCCACGCTCGTGCGCTGCATCAATATGCTCGAGCGCCCCACGTCCGGCGAGGTCATCGTGAACGGGCAGCGGCTCGACACGATGTCGAGCGCGCAGCTGCGCGCGGCACGGCACGACATCACGATGATCTTCCAGCGCTTCAACCTGCTGATGCAGCGGAACTGTCTCGCCAATGTCTGCTTCCCGATGGAACTTTCCGGATTGCGGGGAGAGAAAAAGTGGCGCGAGCAGCGGGCGCTTGAGCTGCTCGATATTGTGGGACTCAAGGATAAGGCCAAGGCCTATCCCGCGCAGCTCTCCGGCGGTCAGCAGCAGCGCGTGGCCATTGCCCGCGCGCTGGCGACGAACCCGAAGGTCCTGCTGTGCGACGAGGCGACGAGCGCGCTCGACCCCAAGACCACGCGCCAGATCCTCGAGCTCATTGGCGACATCAACAAAAAGCTCGGCATTACCGTTGTCATCATCACGCACCAGATGAGCGTTGTGAAGGAGGTCTGCAACCACGTTGCGATCCTCGACGACGGCGAGGTCGTGGAGGAGGGACTGGTTTCGACCGTATTCTCCGCGCCCAAGTCCGCCGCGGCGCGCCATCTTGTTTTTCCGCGCGGCGCAGACATCGACGTGTCCGACCCGCAGCAGCAGCGCCGCATCCGCCTGATCTTCCGCAGCGCGAAGACGACCTCCATTCCGCTGGTGGCCCGCCTTGCGACGGAGGAAAACATCACCGCGACCGTCATTTCGGCAACGACCCAGAAACTCTCCGAAGAGGTCTACGGCGGGATGCTGCTTGGTGTGCCGAACGCGCAGTTCGAACAGGCGATGGACTTTTTCAAGGGCATCGAAAATTTGCAGGTAGAGGAGGCGAGCGTCGATGTACAGTAATCTCTTTTCCCCCGAGTCCGTGGCGGAGCTTACCGTCGCCATGCAGACCCAGTTCCCCAAGGCGATCTGGGAGACGTTTTATGTGACGCTCCTTTCTACGGCCTTGGCCGTCGTCATCGGCCTTCCGCTGGGTGTTCTGCTCGTGGCGGGGGAGAAGGACGGCGTGCTGCCGCTGCCGAAGGCCTTGATGAGCGTGCTGAACGTCATCATCAACCTTCTGCGCTCCATCCCGTTCCTGATTTTAATGATCATGGTCTTCCCGCTCTCGCGACTTATCATCGGCACGACCGTCGGCACGACCGCGACCATCGTTCCGCTCGTGGTAGCGGCGTTCCCGTTTGTCGCAAGATTGGTTGAAAGCAGTCTGCGCGAGGTGGACCCCAACATCATCGAAGCGGCGCAGAGCATGGGCGCGACGCCCATGCAGATCATCTGCAAGGTGATGATCCCCGAGAGCGTTCCCTCGCTTTTGCAGAACTTTACCATCGCGCTCACGACGATCCTCGGCTACTCGGCGATGAGCGGCATCATCGGCGGTGGCGGCCTCGGCAAGATCGCCATCGACTATGGCTACTACCGCTACAAGTACCTTGTGATGTTTGCGGCCGTCGTGCTGCTCATCATCCTGGTGCAGATCTTCCAGTCGCTCGGCACACATCTTTCCATCAAGAGCGACAAGCGGCTCAAAAAGTAAAGATGAAGGAAATGAAGAGCGTCCCCGTCAAACGGCGGGGCGCTCTTTTTTGCGTTTTGTGCAATTTCTCTGAACATACATATTGCAATTTTAAAATCAAAATGCAGCAAAAATTGCAAAACGTCTTGTCATGCGCAGAGAAGACTGCTATAATAAAGACAGAATACCGTGTAAGTCCATCGGATTTGCATATTTTTTGTGGAGAAATTGCGTGGATAGCTTTCAGGAACTTGTCCAGTCGATCGACTGGAGCGCGCTGACCAATGCGCTTTTGCGCGTGCTCGGCGTCTTTTTATGTCTGACGGTGCATGAGACCTGCCACGGCCTTGCGGCCTACGCCCTCGGCGACCCGACGGCCAAGCGCGAGCACCGGCTGAGTCTGAACCCGCTGCACCACATCGACTGGTTCGGTTTAGCGGCGATGCTGCTCGTGGGCTTTGGCTGGGCCAAGCCCGTGCCGGTCGATATGCGCTATTTTAAAAAGCCCAAGCAGGGCATGGCGCTCACGGCGCTGGCGGGCCCGGTATCGAACCTTGTGCTGGCGGTCGTACTGATGTTACTTGCGCGGCTTGTGCTCACGCACTATACCGATACCGCGCTGTGCGCCGCGGCGCTCCGCTTTCTTTTGACCACGGCGTCCATGAGCATCGGACTGGGGCTTTTCAACCTCATCCCCATCTCGCCGCTCGACGGGTCGAAGGTGCTCTTTGCCTTTCTGCCCGACCGCGCGTATCTGACGCTGATGCGCTATGAAAAGTACGGCATGGTGCTGCTCTTCGTGCTCGTGTGGCTTGGCGTGGGGGACAATATCCTCAGCGAGGGCATCTACCGCGTGTACTCCTTTCTGGTAAATCTGATCGTATTGAGATGAAGTGAATGGACAGTCCCGTTTTCAAGCTGGAAGGCGTGGTCCACGAGCGCAGCGCGGAAGCGCTGCAGGACTTTGAAGGTCCGCTGGACCTCATCCTCTTCCTGCTCTCGAAAAATAAAATAGAAATTCAGGATATCCCCATCGCGCTCATCCTGGACCAGTACCTCGCCTATCTCGAGCAGCGCAAGCAGCTCGACCTCGAGGTCGCGAGCGAGTTCATCACGATGGCGGCGCACCTGATGTACATCAAGACGCGCATGCTTTTGTCGCTCGAGGACGAGCAGGCGCAGAGCGAGATGGACGAGCTGATCGCGTCTCTCAAGGAGCGGCAGCAGAAGGACACCTACCTTCGCATCAAGGCGCTGACGCAGACGCTCGGCCCCATGGGCGAGTTCGGATGCAGCATCACGACGCGCGACCCCGAGCCGATGCAGCACGGCAAGGTCTACGAATACAGCCACGAAAAGGCGGACCTTGTGCTCGCGATGCAGGCGATCCTTGACCGCGGAGAAAAGCTTTCCGCGCCGCCGGGCGCGGCGCTGAGCGAGATCGTGCGCCGCGAGCCGTACCCCGTCAAGGGCAAGGCTGAGGAAATTCTGCGCCGGCTGAAGGAATTCGGCATGACGCGCTTTCGGCTGCTGTTCCGCGGCAGCCGCAGCCGCAGCGAGATCGTGGCGACATTTATCGCCGTTCTGGAGCTCTGCCGCGAGAAGGTCATCCATCTCGCGGGCTCTGACACCGACTGCACGGTGGAGTGCGGCGAGGACGCGGAAAAGCCCATCAATTTATAAAGAAAATCGAGGAATACTATGTCTCTGGAATCTTTGGACCTGCGCGAGGTCGAAGCGGCCATGGAGGCCATTTTGTTCGCCAGCGGCGAACCGCTCCCGATCGAGCGCATCTGCCTTGCGCTCGACCTCGACCGCCCGACGGCGGAGCAGATTCTGCAAAAGCTCAGCGATTCCTATGCCTTTGACCGCCGCGGCATCCGCCTTGTGCGCATGGAGGACAGCTATCAGCTCTGCTCCTCGCCCGACTATGCGGACGTGATCCGCAAGGCCTTCGAGATCCGCAAGACCGCGCGCCTTTCCCAGCCCGCGCTGGAGGTGCTGACGATCGTCGCCTACTACCAGCCCACGACCCGCGCCTACATCGACCAGGTGCGCGGCGTGGACAGCGCGTACACGGTGGGCCTTCTTTTAGAGCGCGGATTTATTGAAGAGTGCGGAAGACTGCAGGTGCCGGGACGGCCGAGACTGTATCGCACGACGAAACGGTTCCTGCGCGACTTTCATTTAAGCTCGCTCGACGAGCTGCCCGAGATGCCGGGCATCGAGACCGACGGCCAGCTCCGCATGGCCGACGATGGCACCATCCTCGACCCGCGCGCGGTCAGCGTGCAGGAGGATGATACACAGGAGCAGTAAAAGCGGCAGTACGGAAAGGGAGGTGGTCGCGTGACCGCGCTGAAGGTGATCGGCATCATCGTGCTGATCTTCATCCTGATCGGGCTCATCCGCGTGGGCGCGGTCGTCCGCTTCGGCGAAGCGCTGGAGCTGAAGGTCCTCATCGGCCCGTTCCGCGTGACGCTGCTGCCCGCGAAGGAGCGGAACGCGAAGCCGCCCAAAGAAAAGAAACAGGAAAAATCGGCAGAGAAAAAGAAGAAGGAAAAGACTCATACGCTGCCGAAGCTCACGAAAGACGAGCTGCGGGACCTCATCGAAACGGCCCTCGCGGCGCTGAAAGAGACGGCAAGGCGCGCCTGCAAGCGTCTTCGCATCGACCCGCTGGAGGTGCTCGTCGTTTTCGGCGGGGAGGACCCGGCGGACATCGCGCAGGCCTACGGCTACGCAAGCGCCGCCATGTGGGGCGTGATGCCGCACCTTGAGGACCTTTTTAGCATCCCAAACCCCTCGCTGCACCTGCGCATGGATTATAGCGCGAAGAAAACGCGCGCGGAGGGGACGGCGGGCGTCTCGTTTCGCATCTGGGACGGGCTCGTGATCGCGTTTGCGCTGCTCGTGCCCATGCTCAAATGGTACCGCCGCTTCCGTAAGGCGCACAAAAACGACAAGAGCGCGGAAACAACAGAAAACCGTGAAACACAGGATGAAAAACTGACTGCATAAAGAAGAAAGGACGTATCTTATGGAAAACATCGAAAAAAAGACGCCGCTCAACGACCTGATGGACACGACGATGGATAAGATCCGTGACATGGTCGATTCCAACACCATCATTGGCGAACCCATCACCACGCCCGACGGCGTGACCGTCATTCCCGTTTCGCGCGTGAGCTTCGGCTTCGGCGCGGGCGGCGGCGACTACGGCAAGAGCGAGCCCAGCCACTTCGGCGGCGGCGCGGGCGCGGGCGTCAAGGTCGATCCCGTGGCGTTCCTCGTCGTCAAGGACGGGCTGACGCGCGTGATGCCTGTCGCCATCCCGGCAGCGGCCACGGTGGACCGCGTGCTCGACCTCGTGCCCGAGGTGCTGGACCGCGTGCAGAATTTCGTGGATAAAAAGCGCGAGGAGAAAGATATCTATTGATCCGGGGCATAATAGGAGCATTCTTTTTAAGGGAGTGATCCTATGGCGCGGATGCTGCGCGGCTGGTTCTCGTTTTTTCTTGCGGTGGTTTGCGTGACAGGCAGTATTGCTTGTCACGCTTCCGCGCCCGGGACCTCTGCCGCCGCCTTTGTTCTGATGGAGGCGGAGAGCGGGCGGGTGCTCGCGGCGGAAAACGAAATGCAGGAGCGCAGCATCGCGAGCACGACAAAGATCATGACCTGCCTTGTCGCGCTCGAGCACAGCGAGCTTACAGACAAGGTCACGGTCAGGCGCGAGCATCTGCGCGAGGGCTCATCGATGTACCTTGCCGAGGGGGAGACGCTCACGATGGAGGAGCTTCTCTACGGGCTGATGCTGCCCTCCGGCAACGACGCGGCAGAGTGCATCGCCGCTCATTGCGGCGGCGACGGCGGCAGCGAACAGTTCATCCGGTGGATGAACGAAAAGGCCGCCGCGCTCGGCATGACGCACACGTCGTTCGCAAACCCCAGCGGGCTTGATGAAACGGGGCACCATTCCTGTGCCCTCGACATGGCGCGCCTTGCGGCCTGCGCAATGCGCGATCCGACCTTCACGCGCATCGTCTCGACGCGCACGGCGAGCGTCGGCTCGCGCACGATGACGAACCATAACAAGCTGCTCGGGAATTACTCTGGCTGCATCGGCCTCAAGACGGGTTACACCGGCGACGCCGGACGGACGCTCGTCACCTGCGCCGAGCGCGGCGGGATGCGCCTGATCGCCGTCACGCTGCACGACGGCAGCGACTGGGTGGATCACGCTGCGCTGTACGACTACGGCTTTGCCGCCTTTCACCGCGAATGCGGCGCGAAAAAGGGCGAAGCGTACCGGACGGTCGAGGTAGACGGCGCCGCTGTAACGGCGGCCGCGAAGGAGAGCTTTTTCTACCCCGTATCCGAGGGGGAGACGCTCTCCGTGCGCGCGGAGCTTTCATCTCCGGTGCTGCCCGTGAAGAAGGGACAGACGCTCGGCGAACTGGTCATTTTGTGTAACGGGACCGAGGTCGGGCGTGTGCCGCTCGTGAGCGCGGGGAACGTCTCCGCGCCGCAAAAGAGCGAAAAGCAGGAGAAAAACGGAAAAACACCGCTTGCGAAGAGACTTTGGGATCTCTTCGCGGCATAGGGAGGGGTCGTTCTGGCAGAAGAACGCATACAAAAACTCATCGCTGCGGCGGGACTTTGCTCCCGCCGCACGGCGGAGCAGTGGATGGCCGAGGGCCGCGTGCGCGTGAACGGTGTGACCGCCGTGATCGGGCAGCGGGCGGACCCCGAGCGGGATGAGATCACGGTGGACGGACGGCCCATCGCGCGTGTGGAGCAAAAGCGCTATCTGATGCTCAACAAGCCGCGCGGCTACGTCTGCACGCTCTCGGATGAGAAGGGGCGGCCTACGGTCGCTTCGCTCGTCGCGGACTGCGGCGCGCGGGTCTATCCCGTGGGGCGGCTGGACCTCGATTCCGAGGGGCTGCTGCTTTTGACGAACGACGGCGCATGGATGCAGAAAATGCTGCACCCGCGCTACGAGGTAAATAAGACCTACCGCGTCACCGTCGCGGGCGAGGTCGGCGGCTGCGAGAAAAAGCTTGCCGCGATGACGGAGCTGGACGGCGAGCCCATCCGCCGCGCGCAGGTGCGCGTGCTGTCGAAAGGAAAGGACACCGCCGTTCTTTCCATCACCATCCACGAGGGAAAAAACCGCCAGATCCGGCGTATGTGCGCTTCCTGCGGCCTTTTCGTCAAGCGTTTGCAGCGCGTGCGCGAGCACACGCTCACGCTCGGCGACCTTCCGAGCGGCAAATGGCGCGACTTGACGGAGCAGGAAGTCCTTGCAACAAAATCAAACTGACAGAGGCGATCGTATGACGAAGAACATTTTACATAATATTGAAAAGAACATGAGCAGCTTTTCCAAGGGGCAGAAGCTCATCGCGCGCTTCATCCTGGAAAACTACGACAAGGCGGCGTTCATGACCGCGAGCAAGCTCGGCAAGACCGTGCAGGTCAGCGAATCGACCGTGGTGCGCTTTGCCACCCAGCTCGGCTACGACGGGTATCCCAGCATGCAGCGCGCTTTGCAGGAGATGATCCGCGGCAAGCTCACGAGCATCCAGCGCATCCAGGCGTCCGACGGCGAGCTCGCGGGCTCGGACCTGATGACGAACGTTTTGCAGCGCGACATGGAGAAGATCCGCATGGCCATCGACCAGACCGAGGGCGCGGAGTTCGAGCGCGTGGTCGATACGATCATCGGCGCGAAGAAGATCTATATTATCGGCTTCCGCTCCTCGTCGTTCCTCGCGGGGTACTTAAATTTCTACTTCCGGCTGATCTTTGAAAACGTCGTGCTCGTGCAGGGCGGCGCGGCCGGTACGTTCGACCAGCTCTTCCGCGTGTCGCCGGGCGACGTGGTCGTTGGCATCTGCTTCCCGCGCTACAGCGAGCTGGCGCTCAAGACCATCCGCTTTGCGAGCGACCGCGGTGCGACCGTCGTCGGCATCACCGACAGCGAGATGTCACCGATCAATCAGGAGTCGTCCTGCTCGCTGCTCGTGCGCAACGAGATGATCTCGTTCGTGGACTCTCTCGCCGCGCCGATGAGCATGCTCAACGCGCTCATCCTCGCTGTCGCGAACAAGAAGGGCGCGGACATTGCCGCCACGTTCACCGAGCTCGATCACATCTGGGATCGCTTCGGCATTTTCGGGAAGGTCGAAGATGAATAAGCCGCTTGTGGTCATCGGCGGCGGCGCGGGCGGCATGATGGCCGCCATCTGCGCCGCGCGCAGGGGCGCGGCGGTCACGCTGCTCGACCCCAACGAGCGCCTTGGCAAGAAGGTGAACATCACCGGCAAGGGCCGCTGCAACGTGACGAACGAGAGCAATTGCGAGGAGCTTCTTGCCCATGTGCCGCAGAACCCGCGCTTTCTATACTCTGCCTTTTCCCGCTTCGACGGGCACGACGCCATCGACTTTTTCGAGGGGCTCGGCGTGCCGCTCAAGGTCGAGCGCGGAAAGCGCGTGTTCCCGGTGTCGGACCGCTCGTTCGACATCACCGCCGCGCTCGAGCGCGAGCTCAGGCGGCTGCGCGTGAAGCTCGTGCGCGACCGCGCGCTCGACATCCTGCTTACGGACGGACAAGTTTCGGCGGTGAAGGGTGAAAAGGGGGAGTACCCCGCCTCCGCCGCCGTGCTGGCGACGGGCGGGCTTTCCTATCCCGCGACCGGCTCGACGGGCGACGGCTTCCGCATGGCGCAAGCGCTCGGCCACACGGTCACGCCGCTGCGCGGCTCGCTCGTGCCGCTGCGGGCCTACGACTGCGCGCCGCTGCAGGGGCTGAGCCTTCGCAACGTCGCTCTCACGGTATATGAAAACGACAAGAAGATCCATTCGGACTTCGGCGAGATGCTCTTCACGCATTTCGGCGTGAGCGGGCCGCTCATTCTGTCGGCCAGCGCGCACATGCGGCATTTTGACAAAAAGACCTACCGGCTGGAGATCGACTTAAAGCCCGCGCTTGATGAAAAAGCGCTCGACAAGCGTCTGCTGTCGGACTTTGAAAAGCGCGCGAACAGCGACTACCGCAACGCGCTCGGCGCGCTTTTGCCGCAGAAGCTCATCGACGAGTTTATCGGCCGCTCCGGCATCCCGCCGCACGAAAAGGTGCACGACATCACGCGCGCCCAGCGCGAGACGATCCGCACACTTCTAAAGCGCTGGACGGTGGACGTCGCCGCGCCCATGCCGGTGGAGAACGCGATCATCACCTCCGGCGGCGTGAAGGTCGGGGAGATCGACCCGAAGACCATGGCGTCGAAAAAGGTCGATGGATTGTATTTCGCGGGCGAGATGATCGACGTGGACGCCTACACGGGCGGCTACAACCTCCAGATCGCCTGGGCGACGGGCAAGGCCGCGGGCGAAGCGGCCGCAGACGCACTGCTCGCGCAGTAGTGCGGCGCATATCATTGAGAAGAGGGAAGAATCAGATCAAATGAAAGAGCATTTTACCATTGCACTCGACGGCCCCGGCGGCGCGGGAAAGAGCACGCTCGCCAAGGCCATCGCAAAAAAGCTGAATATTCTGCATGTGGACACGGGCGCGATCTACCGCACGATCGGCTACGCGGCGTTCGCACGTTCGCTGAACGCGAAGGACGAAGCGCAGATCGCCCCGCTGCTGGAAAAGATCCACATTGACATGGCCTTTGACGAAGCGGGCGGGCAGAAGATGCTGCTCGACGGGCAGGACGTGAGTAAAGAGATCCGCCTGCCGGAGATCTCCATGTACGCATCGAACGTTTCGGCGCTGCCGTGCGTGCGCGCGTATCTTCTCGACATGCAGCGCAGCATCGCCAAAAAGCGCAGCGTCATCATGGACGGGCGCGACATCGGCACCGTGGTGCTGCCGGACGCGGACCTCAAGATCTACCTGACGGCTTCCGCCGAAGCGCGCGCGAACCGCCGCTGCCTGGAGCTTAAAGAGCGCGGAACGCCGGAGCCGTATGACAAGGTGCTGCGCGAGATCAACGAGCGCGACGAGCAGGACATGCACCGCGCCATCGCCCCGCTGCGCGAAGCGGCGGACGCCGTGCGCGTGGACACCTCGAATCTCGACTTTGCGCAGAGCGAGCGGGCGCTGCTGGACCTCATCGAGGAGAAGCTCAAATGATGCACCGTATCTTTTTTGCCTTCATCTGGCTCATCGGCAGGGTGCTGCTGTGGATCTACCGCGTGGACGTGAAGGGCCTTGAGCACCTGCCGAAAAACAGCGTGCTGCTGTGCCCCAACCACTCGACGGACTTAGACCCCGTGCTCATCGGACTGTGCCTGCCGATCGACTATCATCTGCACTTTATGGCCAAGGCCGAGCTTTTCGATAACCGCGCGCTCGCGTGGCTCATCCGCACGCTCGGCGCGTTCCCCGTCCAGCGTGACGGCAAGGACATCCAGTCCATCAAGACCGCCATGCAGGTGCTGCACAAGGGCGAGAACCTGCTCATCTTCCCCGAGGGGACGACTATCCGCAATGGTGTGGGCTATCACGACGGCCTGCCCGCGCACGCGCACGCGGGCATCGCGATGATCGGCGTGCGCACGGGCGCTACGCTCGTACCGGTGTTCTGCGACGGGCAGAAAAAGCCCTTCCACAAAACGCGCATCATCTTCGGCGAGCCGTATGTGCCCGAGGTCACGGGCCGCCGCGGCACGTCGGAGGAGCTGCAGGCCATCGCCGACGAAATGCTGCGCCGGGCCTATGCCCTCGGCGGGCAGCAGGTGGGGGGCGCGCCGCTGTGAAGGTCATCTTAGCGAAGACCGCGGGCTTCTGCTACGGCGTGGAGCGCGCGGTGAAGCTCGCGCGTCAGACGGCAAAAGAGCGCGGCGGCGCGATGCTCGGCAGCATCGTGCACAACGCGGGCGTCGTGCAGGAGATCGAAGAACTCGGCATGCGCCTTATCACCGACCCGCAGGAAGCGCGGGCGGGGGAGACGGTCCTCATCCGCGCCCACGGCGAACCGAAGGAGACGCTCGACGCGCTGCGCGCGCGGGGCGCGGAGGTCATGAGCGCCGTGTGCCCGCACGTGGACCGCATTCGAAAGCTTGCGCTGGAAGCGGAGCGGGAGGGGCGGCGCGTTATCCTCATCGGCGAGCGGCTGCACCCCGAGGTGCAGGGCATCGCGGGCTGGTGCAGGGACCCCGTGATCTTCGAAAATGCAGGAGAAGCTGCATCCTACCTGCAGGATCACCCGGAATTTGCCGAATTACCCAGCATTTTACTGGCCCAAACGACCTGCATTCGTGCGGTTTGGGAAAGTTGCGTTAATTTTCTAAAAAAACAGTGTACAAATCTGAAAATCAATGATACAATATGCTCGGCTACGCAGAAACGTCAAACTGAGGCAGCAGAGCTTTCCGCCAAAGTGGACGCGATGGTGGTTGTAGGCGACCGAAGAAGCGCCAACACAAGGCATTTGACCGAGATTTGCAGAGAGAACT
>JAYABH010000020.1:0-24866 GCA_037343695.1 bacterium
AAACCTATGACCAGCGGGAGCTGACCGCCGATGACTTCCTGTTCCGCCGTCAGGGAGCGCAGCTCCCCATGACGCCCACCACCTTCACCTACCGCTTCAAGCTGATCCTCAAGAAGAACGGCCTGCCGCAGGAGCTGAACGTCCATTCCCTCCGGCACACCGCCGCCAGTCTGATGATCGCGGGCGGCACGGATGTGGCAACGGTGGCAGGCATTCTCGGCCACAGCCAGCCCTCCACCACGCTGGACATTTACACCCACGCCTTCGACAAGAACAAAAAGGCCGCCAGCGCGGGACTGCAGGAAATGCTGGAGATATGACATAGAATAGCTCAGTTGGATCGCAAAATGCGCAATAGTGGTCAAATCAGGTTTCAATTCTCCTAACTTTCCGCATATAAAAACCGTCTCAAGCATATTGCTTGAGACGGTTTTTGGTACGCCCGACTGGATTCGAACCAGCGGCCTTTAGAGTCGGAGTCTAACGCTCTATCCATCTGAGCTACGGGCGCGTATTTGGTTGTGGGTTTCTACGATAGTCGTCAAATAGTAGTCAACGACCACGCATTTTTTCTCTGCCGTTCCTGCAAACGCAGCTGCGGCAACGGTTTGCGCCACATCTCAAGTGTAGATGCCTGAAACGTCGGAGTCTGACGCTCTATCCAACTGAGCTACGGGCACATATTAAGTTTCGGACGCTGTCCAATTAAAGATAGTATAGCAAGTTTTTCCTGCTGTGTAAAGGGAAAAATTTCGGCAAAGTTCGTTAAGAAATTTGACAAGTTCCCGCCGCGCTCGTATAATCAGACTAAGCTGAATCAAAGGATTGGTTTCTATGAAAAAACGCAAAATCTCCGACGCCGTCATCCGGCGTCTTCCCCGATACTACCGCTATCTTGACGAGCTGCACTCCAAGGGCATCGTGCGCATCTCCTCGAGCTCGCTCGGCGAGCGCATGGACATCACCGCCTCGCAGATCCGTCAGGACCTGAGCTGCTTCGGCGAGTTCGGCCAGCAGGGCTATGGCTATAATATTCTTGAGCTGCGCACGGAGATCGGCCACATTCTCGGCGTAGACGAGGGCCACCGGCTCGTCGTGATCGGCGCGGGCCACCTGGGCCACGCGCTGCTGCGCAACTTCGACTTCGCGCAGACCGGCTTTCTGCTCGACACGGCGTTCGACGTCTCCCCCGCGCTGATCGGCACGCGCGTCAACAACATCCTCATCCGCCCGCTCGACGAGCTGGAGGACTACTTCGCCGCCTGCCACCCGGACGTGGCGGTGCTGACCGTGCCGAAAAACATCGCGCAGGAGGTGGCCGAGCAGCTCGTCCGCCTCGGCGTGCGCGGCATCTGGAACTTCACCAACACCGAGCTGAACGTCGGCGGCGACGTATTCACCGAAAACGTCCACTTTGCCGACAGCCTGCTCACGCTGAGCTACCGCATCTCCAAGACCTCGGCCGAAGCCGAGCCGGAGGAGGACGAGACGTGAAAAAGCTCCGGTTTCTCGCCGCGCTCCTTGCGGTGACGGTTCTCGCCGGCGCGGCGCTTGCCGCGGGCGGCGACAGCGGCGACCCGCTGATCTCGCTGAGCTACCTGCAAAGCACCTTCTGTGCCAAGGTGGACACGGGCGTTGACAGCGCGCTCGATTCCTCTGATAAGACCGCCTATGCGCAGGCGGAAGCCGCGCTGCGCGCGGCGATCTCCGCCGCGGAGGTGAAAAGCGGCGGCAGCGTTGCCGACACCTTTACACAGAAGCGGCTCAAGCAGGGCGACATTCTCTCCGGCGCGACGGGGCTCCAGCTCGTCGTGCTCGCGGGCGATGTGAGCGTGCAGTTTTCCTCCGGCGCGGTCATCGACGTGACGAGCGGCAGCGAAATCAAAACCGGCGCGGCGCTTGCCGCGAACCACCGCTATCTCGTTGCCGAGGACACGATCGCGCAGTTCACCGTCACGGGCAAGACCGCCGTGCTCAACTACTGCGGCCCGTTCTCTATCGCCGCGTCCTCCACGGTCGATTATCCCGCCATGGCCGCGTCGCTCAAAACGCTCGGCCTGTTCCGCGGGTCCGACACCGCCTACGGCGAGGGCTTCGACCTTGAAAAAGCGCCGACGCGCATGGAAGCGCTCATCATGCTCATCCGCCTTCTGGGCGAGGAGAGCGACGCGCTCGCCTGCACGGCTTCGCACCCCTTCACCGACATTCCCGACTGGGCCGAGCACTACGCCGCCTACGCCTACACAAAGGGCTACACCAACGGCGTCAGCCCCACGACCTTCGGCACGACGATGAGCGCGTCGGTCGAGATGTACACCGAATTTCTCCTGCGCGCGCTGCGCTACAGCACCACCGCGCAGTCCGACATTTCGAACGCTCCCGAGCGCGCGCAGAGAGCGGGCGTTCTGACGGCGGGCGAGGTGAGCGCACTGCGTGCTTCTCCCTTCCTGCGCGCGGACGTGGCCTACCTTTCCTATTACGCGCTTGAAACGAACGTCAGCGGCAGCACGGCGCTGAGCGATGTGCTCGCCGCGCGCGGCGTGTTCACGGCGGACGCCTACCGCTTCTCCCGCACGATGGTCACCTCCCAGCGCATCCGCTGACACCTTTTCCGTCCCCCGTCATAGTATGGGTTGAGACCGCCGAGCGGGCGGTCCCAATCTTCATAGGGGGTTCGTTTTATGTGCAATAATAACGGTTGTTTCGGCGGCGGCTGCTGCCTGTGGATCCTGATCCTCATCATCCTGATCTTCGCCTGCGGCGGCAATTGCGGCTGCGGCAATAACTGCGGCTGCGGCAATAACTGCGGCTGCAACAACAGCTGCGGCTGCTGAGACCGCACATCTTCACAACTGCATAGAAGAGGGACTGTGCGAAAGCGCAGTCCCTCTTCTCTATTTTCACAGTGCGGCGTCAGAACGCGATCACGCCCAGATGCTCAAGCAGGATCTTGAGGCCGATCAAAATGAGGATGACGCCGCCGGTCAGCTCCGCGCGGCTTTTATAGCGCGCGCCGAACACGTTGCCGACATACACGCCCGCGACGGAGATGACGAACGTCGTGCAGCCGATGAGCGTGATGGCCGGGACAATACTGACCTCCAAAAACGCGAACGTCACGCCGACGGCCAGCGCGTCGATGCTCGTGGCCACGGCGAGGATGAGCAGCTCCTTCACGTTCACACCGGCAAAGGGCTTTTCCTCCTCTTCCTCCTCTTCCCGGCTCTCGCGGATCATGTTGAAGCCGATGAATGCCAGCAGGATGAAAGCGATCCAGTGGTCGAAGCGCTCGATATAGCCCGCAAACTGGCTGCCGAGCAGGTAGCCCGTGAGCGGCATGATAGCCTGAAAGCCGCCGAAGGCAAGACCGATGCAGAGGGTATACTTTTTGTCGATCTTCTGCATGGAAAGTCCCTTGCAGATCGACACGGCGAACGCGTCCATCGAAAGGCCGATTCCGATGAGAAACAGCTCAAAAAACGTCATAGCAGGATCCTCCAAACAACAAAAAATCAGGCACGCTGCCGCACCTGAGCATAAAGAAAAAGACACAGGTACAGCGGAGCCATACTTGAGTCTCGTTGTTTAAGACAAGCCAGACCGCAAAAAGCGGTCAGTCTGTTGACTTGCCACGCCATATCATCGATCGACGCCATCTACTCCCTCAAAGCCTGCGTAGTATATCATATCCCGGCGGAAGCGTCAAGCGGCTTTTCCGCTTCTTTGCGCATTTTGAAGCTTTTGCCCCGCACGATATGGCGGGAGTGAAAGAAAATGCAAGATTTCTGTCAAAAGAAAGCTTGCTTCTCCTGCGGTATTGTGGTAAACTGACGTTATTGAATTTAAACGAAAGGACCCTTCGACCGCTATGGAATTTTTATCGAATAAGCCCTTGCTCATCACCGATACCATTCTGCGTGATGCCCACCAGTCGCAGGCCGCGACGCGCATGACCCTTGAGCAGATGCTCCCCGCCTGCGAGGTGCTCGATTCCATCGGCTATTATTCCCTCGAATGCTGGGGCGGCGCCACGTTCGACGCCTGCCTGCGCTTTCTGAACGAGGACCCGTGGGAGCGGCTGCGTCAGCTGCGCGCGCACCTGCCGCACACGAAGCTCCAGATGCTCTTCCGCGGGCAGAACATTCTGGGTTACAAGCACTATGCCGACGATGTGGTCGATGAGTTCTGCGCCAAGTCCATCGAAAACGGCATCGACATCATCCGCATCTTCGACGCGCTCAACGACGTGCGCAACTTAGAGCAGGCCATCAAGTCCACCAAGAAATATGGCGGTCAGGTCGAGGCCACGCTTTCCTACACCGTCTCCCCCATCCACAACGAGGATTACTTCGTCAAGCTCGCCAAGGAGCTTGAGCAGATGGGCGCGGACGTACTGTGCATCAAGGACATGGCGAACCTCCTTCTGCCGATGGACGCCTACTCTCTCGTCAAGCGCCTGAAGGAGACCGTCAATATGCCCATCCACCTGCACACGCACAACACGAGCGGCACGGGCGACATGGTCTACCTCATGGCCGCGATGGCGGGCGTGGACATCGTCGATACCGCGCTGTCCCCACTGGCGAACGGCACCTCCCAGCCCGCGACGGAGTCGCTCGTCGCGACGCTCAAGGGCACCGTGCGCGACACGGGGCTCGACCTCGACAAGATGAGCGAGGCCGCCGTCCACTTCCGCAAGGTCGCCGACGAGCTCAAGGCAAGCGGCGCGCTCGACCCGAAGGTCCTCAACGTCGATACCAACACGCTTCTCTATCAGGTCCCCGGCGGCATGCTCTCCAACCTCATCTCCCAGCTCAAGCAGGCCGGGAAAGAGGACAAGTATTATGATGTTCTCGCCGAGATCCCCCGCGTGCGCGAGGACTTCGGCTATCCCCCGCTGGTCACGCCCTCGAGCCAGATCGTTGGCACGCAGGCCGTGCTGAACATCATCACCGGCGAGCGCTACAAGATGGTCCCGAAGGAGTCCAAGGCCATGCTGCGCGGCGAGTACGGCCAGCTGCCCGGCAAGGTCAACGAGCAGGTGCGCGCCAAGGCCGGCATCAAGCCCGAGGAGGTCATCACCTGCCGTCCCGCAGACCTTCTGGAGCCGGAGCTGCCCAAGTACCGCGAGGAGTTCAAGGACCTCGCCCGCAGCGAGGAGGATGTGCTCTCGCTCGCGCTGTTCCCGCAGGTCGCGCCCAAGTTCATCAACGCGCGCAACCTGCGCACGCCCAAGGCGCACCGCACGATCGCCCCGATCGCGCATCCCGAAAAGCACGAGCGCGCCGTCGCCCCGTTCGCCCGCAAGTAAAAACGATGCAAAAGCGCCCCTCCGAGCGGAGGGGCGCTTTTTTCTGCTCTTTTCAGCGGATGAAGTGCGTGGCGACGCGCGGCTCGACCTCGGGCAGGCCGAACTGCTCCTTCCCAAGCGCGATGCTCTTCATGAGGAACGTCATGTTGCGCGCGAGCGTGCGCATCGTCTGCCGCCCCTCATCATCCTGCACCGCCTCGCCCGGCGCGCGGCCGTGGATGCTGTTCCAGTACTGGCTGGACGCGACCGGCATGCCGGAGATGGTGAAATACTTGTTGAGCTCATCGAACGTCGCCGAGCAGCCGCCGCGGCGCGCGCAGACGACGCTCGCGCCGACCTTCATCGTCTTGTCGAAGGGCGTACTGTAGAAGAGCCGGTCGAGACAGGCAATGAGCGTTGCGTTCGCGGACGCGTAGTAGACGGGGCTTGCGACCACCATGCCGTCCGCCGCTTCAAACTTCGGCGCAAGCTCGTTGACCGCGTCATTATAGACGCACTTTCCCAGCTTGTAGCACCCGCCGCAGGCCGAGCAGCCGCGCAGGGCCTGATTGCCGATGAGCACCGTTTCGCTCTCGACGCCGTTTTCCGTAAATACCTTTTCCATTTCGCGCAGCGCGACCGCCGTGTTGCCGTTCGCGTGCGGGCTGCCGTTGATCATCAATACCTTCAAAGCTTTCATGCTGCTGCCTCCTTGTGTATCGCTTATGCTTTGATCCTGCATTGCCTTTTGTCAGTATAGCACGGTTTTGGCCGATTGAAAAGCAGCGGCGGAAGTTTCCTTCCGCCGCCGCTTTCGTCTTGTCCGATCCGATGCGCTTACGCACAGATCCTGATGAGGAGGAGCTTTCCCTCGCGGACGGACACCTTCGCCGACCTGCCGGGCAGCACCTCATTGCTCACGCCGTACTGATATTCGCAGGTGATCTCCCCGCCGGTGAGCGGGTACTTCGCGCCGCGGATGGTGATGCCCTTCGCGCAGCCCGTGATGTTGAGCAGCGAGAAGAAGGGATACCGGTCCGCAATCGTGACCTCCCGGTCGGAGACGATCTCCATCTCCGAATAATCGTCCACGATCTCCGCCTTCTTCCCCAGCGAATCGAGGTAGAGCAGGATCGAGACGTTGCCGAGCGTATGGTCGAGCCGCGCGCCGACCACGCCGATGAGCAGAAACTCATCGTACCCGCGCCGGACCATCTCCTTCACCGCGTAGACGGTGTCGGTATCGTCCTTTTCGCACGGCAGCACGATCGTCTCCACGTCGAGGTGCGGGTTGCTGTGCGAGTCGAAGTCGCCGACGATCAGGCTCGGCTGAACGCCCAGCGTCTCCATATGCTTGAGTCCGCAGTCGCAGAAAACGACCGCGTCGTCCGCTTTGAGATAGCCGCGCACGCGGTCATAGTCGCCGATGTCCGCGCCGCCGACGATCACGCAGCGCTTTTCCGCGTTTTCCGCCGCGCGCTGGCTTGCAGCCGTATTCATTCCGCCTTCTCCTTTGCAAACTCGCCGCAAAGGTCGAAGTTGTGCTGCATCGGGCCCGCGCCCTTGCCGAGGTCCAGCATCGCCGACAGCGCGCCGGAGATGTACGCCTTCGCCCGTGCGACGGATTCCTCCAGCGAAAATCCCTTGGCAAGGTTCGAGGCGATGGCGCTTGAGAGCGTGCAGCCCGTGCCGTGGGTGTTTGGGTTATCGATGCGCTTGCCCTCGAACCAGTGCAGTGCGCCGTCCGCGCAGAGCAGGTCGTTCGCGTCGTTCACGCTGTGGCCGCCCTTTAAGAGCACCGCGCAGCCGTAGGACGCGTTGATGCGCTTCGCCGCGCGCTCCATGTCCTCCCTGCTCTCGATCTTTTCGCCCGAGAGGATCTCGCCCTCGGGAATGTTCGGCGTAACGACCGCCGCGAGCGGCAGCAGCTCGTCGATGAGCGTCTGCACCGCGTCGGTCTTCATCAGGCTCGAGCCGCTGGTCGCGACCATCACGGGGTCGACCACAATATTCTTCGCGCCGTAATGGCGCAGCCGCTCCGCGATCACGCGGATCAGCTCCGAGGACGAAACCATGCCGATCTTGACCGCATCGGGGAAAATGTCCTTAAACACCGCGTCGAGCTGGGCTTTCAAAAAGTCGGGCGTCGCTTCCTGGATTGCCGTTACGCCGGTCGTATTCTGGGCAGTGAGCGCCGTGACGGCGGTCATGGCGTAAACGCCGTTCATCGTCATGGTCTTGATGTCTGCCTGAATACCGGCGCCTCCGCAGGAATCGCTTCCCGCGATCGATAATGCTGTTTTCATCGTTTCTCCTTTCGATATCCGCATTTTCTTTTATAGAGCGGCAGAGAGTGGTGCCCCCGGTCCGCCGCTTGCGCTCTGTGCGGCGTTACCTCGCCGCGCAGAGCGCCCAAAAGGGTTCCAGATGTTCAAAATCCGCAAGGCAGCAGTCTGCCAGGCGGCAAATGTCCGCCTGACGCGCTTCGCTCGCGTCGAAGACCGCCGCAACGGTGAAGCCGTCGGCCTTCGCGGTCTCGACCGCGTGGGCCGCGTCCTCAAAGACGACGGTATTGCCGCGCACCGCGCCGAAATGCTCCATCGCGCGGCGGAAGATCACCGGCTCGTCCTTGCCGTGACCGACCTCGCTGCACGTGAAGACCGCGTCGATCAGCCCCGCCATGCCGCAGCGGCGCAGCGCCGCCTCGATGAGGTAGCGGTCCGTTGCCGTCGCAATGCAGGTGGAAACGCCCTGCGCGCGCAGCGCTTTCAAAAACGGGATCACGCCTTTCTTTGGCTGCACCTCGTCAAGGTAGAAGTGCTCGATGATGCCGTCGACCCCCTGCATGATCTCCTCCGGCGTTTCGGACAGATCATACTTTTTTTTCAGATATTCCGCCGACTGGCGCAGGCTCAGCGTCCGCACCTCCTCGCGCACCGTGGGGCTCGGCTCTTTGCCGCGCGAGCGCACATAGCTCTCCGCCACCGTGTCCCAGAGGTACATGGAGTCGAACAGCGTGCCGTCAAAGTCAAAGATCACGCACTTGAGCTTCATGCGTTCACCATTTTTTCCGACAGCGCGCGCAGCTCGCGGCATTCGCTTTCGATGTCCTCCGCCGAGAAGATGGCGCTGACCAGCGCCACACCGTCCACGCCCGTGCCCGAAAGCTCGAGGATGTTGCTCTTGTTGAGCCCGCCGATGGCCACGACCGGAATATCGACCGCGTCACAGATGGCCTTGAGCGTTTCCTTCGGAAGCACGTCGACGTCCGTCTTTGTCGAGGTCGAGAACATCGCGCCCACGCCGAGGCAGTCTGCCCCGTCGCGCACGGCCTGCTTCGCCTCTTCGACGGAGTGGACAGAGACGCCGATCATCATGTTGTTGCCAACCTTTTCGCGCACCTTCGCCGCGGCCATGTCCTCCTGCCCGACGTGCACGCCCTCGGCACCGCAGGCGATAGCGACGTCCACATTGTCGTTGATGAACAGCGGCACGCCGTAGCGCTTGCACAGCGCCGCGATCTGCTTCGCCTCTTCGAGGAAATCCTCGTCGCCGAGCTTCTTTTCGCGCACCTGCACACAGGTCGCGCCGCCCTTGAGCGCGCATTCGACCTGCTCGTATAAGCTCTGTCTGCCGACCCACGCGCGGTCTGTGACGGCGTAGAGCAGCATCGTCTTCTTATCGCACTTCATACTTTGCGCCTTCCTCCAGCTGTTCGGGTGTCATGTTGTAGATGGCATCGATGATGTAATTGCGATAGGTGGAGTTGCCGTCCTGCGCGGAAAGGCGCGCGTGCGCGATCTCGCCGGCAAGACCCATGGCGCAGACCGCCGCCGCGGCAGCCTCCAGCGGATGCTCGGGGTTCGCCGTCACATACGCCGCCGTCATGGCGGAGAGCTGGCAGCCCGTGCCCGTGATGGAGGACATCATGGGGTGGCCGTTTCGGATGCAGTAGGCCTTTTTGCCGTCCGCCACAATGTCGATCGCGCCGGTGATGGCGATGACCGCGCCTGTCTTTTCGGCAAAGGCCTTGGCGAACGCGACCGCGCTGTCAAGATTCTCCTCGCTCACCTTGTCCGCGACGTCAGCGTCCACGCCCTTGGTCGTGCCGCTGCCGGAGGCAAGGGTCTTGACCTCGGAGATGTTACCGCGGATGACAGTGAACTTGACCTCTTCGAGAAGCTTCTGCGCCGTCTCGGTGCGAAGCTTCGAAGCACCCGCGCCCACGGGGTCGAGCACGGCGGGGTGATTCAGCGCGTTCGCGCGCTTGCCCGCAAGGAACATCGACTCGATCGTGCGCTTGTTGAGCGTACCGATGTTGATGTTCAATCCACCGCAGATCGTCGTGATTTCCTCGACCTCGCTCTGGTCGTCCGACATGATGGGCGACGCGCCGCAGGCCAGCACGATGTTGGCGCAGTCGTTCACCGTGACATAGTTCGTGATGTTGTGGATGAGGGGGCACTTGCCTCTCACGTTTTCGAGCATTTCCTGAAACATATCTGTTTCTCCTTTCTGAATAAAAAACAGGAGGCACCCACAACGGGCGTCCCCTGTAAAAAGCCATGAGGTCAACTTCCTACGGCGGCATTACCCGCATCAGGTGAAAGGGTCGAAGTTGGAGCACTTCCTCTCAGCCCGCCTGCACGAGCTCCCCTGTTTTTTCTTGAACGATTGTATTATACGCTTTTTTTCGGCGTCTGCAAGGGGGAAATGATTCAAATGCCGCAACTCGTCGATCAAAGCGCTTCATTCATCCCGCCGCAGCAGTTTTCCGGAACGGTCAGCGCTGCAATTCACTCTTTGGTGAGCAGGCAGACGGCCTCGACGTGATCCGCCCTTGGGAACATGTCCACTGCGCAGGCGCGCTGGGCGGTGTAGCCGAGGTCTGCTAAGCGCTTTACGTCGCGCGCCATGGTCGCGCTGTCGCACGAGACGTACACGACACGTCCCGGCTGCATCTCGGCGATGCTCTCCACCACGTCGGCGGCCAAGCCCTTGCGCGGCGGGTCGACGGTGATGACGTCGGGGCGCAGGTTTTCGCGCGCGAGCTTTTTTGCCACATCGGACGCATCGCCGCAGAAAAACTCCGCGTTTTTAACGCCGTTGCGCGCGGCGTTTTCGCGCGCGTCGTCGATGGCCTCGGGGACGATCTCCGCACCGAGGACTTTCTTCGCGTGATCCGACAGCGCAAGTGTGATCGTGCCCGCGCCGCAGTAGAAGTCGAGCACCGTCTCCTGCCCCGTGAGGCCCGCAAATTCGATGGCTTTCGCGTAGAGCCGCTCGGCCTGTACGCGGTTGACCTGATAAAACGACGGCACACTCAGCCGGAACGTCTTGCCGCAGAGCGTATCCTCAAGCCGGTCGCTCCCCCAGAGCGTGCGGTAGCGGTCGCCGAGGATGACGTTGCCCTTTTTCGTGTTCGTGCCGAGCACGATGCCGCTGCACTGCGGGCACGCGGCGCGCAGCAATGCGACGAGCCGGTCCTCCTTCGGCAGCTTGTCTCCGTTCACGAGCACGCAGATCAGGCTCTCCCCCGCCGCGTTCGAGCGGACGTAGAGGTGGCGGACAAGGCCGCGCCCCGTTTTTTCGTCGTAGCCCGCCACATGGCAGGTCTGCATATACTCCCGCAGCGCCTCCGCCGCAGCGTCGGCCTCGGGCTTGACGAGCAGGCAGTGCTCGCACTCGATGACTTCGTGCGTGCGGGCGCGGTAAAAGCCCACCGCGCCGTCCTTCGACACGGGATACTGCGCCTTGTTGCGGTAGCGCAGCGTGTCCTCCGCGCCCAGGATCTCCTCGACCGTGACATCGCTGCCGCCGATGCGGGACAAATTGTCCTGCACGCGCTGCTTTTTCAGCCGCAGCTCTTCTTCATAGCGGATGTGGCGGTACGTGCAGCCGCCGCAGCGCGGGAAGTACGGGCAGTCTGATTCAATGCGCTCGCTCGACGGCTCGAGCACCTCGAGCACTTTGGCAAAGGCGACGCTCTTGAGCGTCTTTAAGATGAGCACGCGGCACTTCTCGCCGCGCAGCGCGCCGTGGACGAACACGACGTGCCCGTCGATGCGCGCAACGCCCATGCCGCCCTCGCCATAGCCCTCGATGGTGACGGTATGCTCCTGATTTTTGGCAAGCTCCATCGTCTTCTCCTCTCAGAAAAGGTACTTCGCGCTTTTATCGCGCGAAGTACCTTTTGTTGTGTATCTCAAATCACTCGCGGAAGCGCTCGATCAGGCTGATGATCTGGCCGGTGAGCGCAGAAATGTCCTTGTTGGGTCTGCCCTTGCAGCGCTTGGCAAACTCAAGCAGCGACTCCGCTGCCGCCACGAGCTTGGCGTAGAGGTTGTCGGCGCGGGACTTCTGCGCCGTGCGCTTGCGCTCGGAAATGTAGCCCTCGCTGACCATTTCGTTCGCAGCGAGGTCGTAGCACTCGGTAAACTTGGCCGCGTGCGCATGGAAGCCGAGGGAATTGAGCTCTTCGGCAAACACGGGCGCAACGTCCTCGTCGCCGTGGACAACAAACACGTGCGTCGGCTTCGGGTCGAATGCCTTGATCCACTGGACGAGATGATCGTGATCGGCGTGGGACGACAGGCCCTGGAAGTTGACGATTTTCGCCTTGACGGCGATCTCCTCGCCGAAGAGCTTGACCTTTTCAACGCCGTCGAGCAATCTGCGGCCCAGCGTGCCGGGCGACTGGAAGCCGACGAACACGACCGCGCTGTTCGCGCGCCAGAGGTTGTGCTTGAGGTGATGGCGGATACGGCCCGCGTCGCACATACCGGAGGCGGAAATGATGACCTTGGGCGTCGTGTCCATGTTCAGCATCTTCGATTCCTCGCTCGACTCGACCAGGTTAAGGTTCGGGAAGGTGAACATGTGCGTGCCGTCCTTGACAAGCTCGAGCGCCTGCTCATCAAGATAGCCGTGCAGGTCGCCGCAGAACACAGTCGTCGCCGCCTTGGCAAGGGGCGAGTCGATGTACACAGGGAAGTTCGGCGTCGACTTGACGAGCTTTTGATCCTTGATCTCGCGGATAAAGTACAAAAGCTCCTGTGTGCGGCCCACGGCGAACGACGGAATCACAACGTTGCCGCCCTTGCCGAGCGTTTCGTCGATGATCTCGGCAAGCTCGTCGGTATAGCTCCAGACCTCGGTGTGGTTGCGGTCGCCGTAGGTCGATTCCATCACGACGTAGTCCGCCTTTTTAAGAAGCTGCGGGTCGCGGATGATGGGCTGATCGACGTTGCCGATATCGCCGGAGAGCACGAGCGTCTTGTGCACGCCGTTTTCCTCAAGCTCGAGCGTGATGGACGCCGAGCCGAGCAGATGGCCCGCGTCGGTAAAGACCGCGCTCACGCCCTCGCAGAGGTCGATCTTCTCCCCGTATTCGCAGGTCGTGACATATTTGAAGACATCCAGCGCGTCCTGCTCGGTGTAGAGCGGCTCGACGTGCTCGCGGCCCGCGCGCTCACCCTTGCGGTTTTCATACTCGGCGTCGCTTTCCTGAATGTGGGCCGAGTCGAGCAGCATGATCTTCATGAGGTCCGCCGTCAGGCGCGTGGTGAGGATGCGGCCGTGGAAGCCGTTTTTCACCAGCAGCGGGATGCGGCCCGTATGGTCGATGTGCGCGTGGGTGACGAGCAGAATATCGATATTGCCGGGCGCAAAGGCGAGATAGCGGTTGTCGAGCTCGTCGCGTCC
This sequence comes from bacterium, assembly GCA_037343695.1. GTDB lineage: Bacteria > Bacillota > Clostridia > Oscillospirales > Oscillospiraceae > Hominicoprocola. The sequence goes on from JAYABH010000020.1 coordinate 12,995, forward strand.
CTGCTGCAGGCCGCAGTCGACAAGGATCTTCTTCCCGTTGATCTCAAGGCAGTGGCACGAACCTGTTACGCAGCGGTCGGCCCCGTAAAAATGCAGTTTCATAAAGCTTCTTCCTTTCTTATTCTATCCTCCGCCGCCGGAGACGCGTTTTCTTTCCGTGATATTTTCTGTATTTTACCACAGCGTCTGTGCACTGTGCAAGCCATGGCGCCGTCCGCGGTCGGAAATATTTACATTCCGTTCATCGTTGCAGGCCAAATTTCCTTTGCATATCAGGCGGCGCGATGGTATACTTGTAAGCGTGTCATTATGCTCCCATGAAAGGAAGTTCTTAAATATGGGTCTTTTTAGCAAAGTGTTCGGCACGTACAGTGACCGCGAACTCAAAAGCATCTACCCCATCGTCGATAAGATCGAAGCCATGGCCGGCCAGTACGAGGCCATGAGCGACGCGCAGCTCCAGGCCAAAACGCCGGAGTTCAAGCAGCGCCTGCAAAACGGCGAAACGCTCGACGATATCCTGCCCGAGGCCTTTGCCACCGTGCGCGAGGCGTCCCGCCGCGTGCTGGGGCTGTATCCCTACCGCGTGCAGCTCGTCGGCGGCATCGTGCTGCATCAGGGCCGCATCGCCGAGATGAAGACCGGCGAAGGCAAAACGCTGGTGGCAACGCTCCCGGCGTACCTAAACGCCCTGACCGGCAACGGCGTGCACATCGTCACCGTGAATGACTACCTCGCCAAGCGAGACAGCGAGTGGATGGGTAAGGTCCACCGCTTCTTAGGTCTCACGGTCGGCCTGATCGTGCATGACCTGACGAGCGAGCAGCGCCGCAAGGCCTACGCCGCCGACATCACCTACGGCACGAACAACGAGATGGGCTTCGACTACCTGCGCGACAACATGGCCATCTACGCAAGCGAGCTCGTGCAGCGCGGCCACGCCTTCGCCATCGTCGACGAGGTGGACTCCATCCTGATCGATGAAGCGCGCACGCCGCTCATCATCTCCGGCATGGGCGAAAAGTCCACGGAGATGTACTCCCGCACGGAAAATCTCGTGCGCGGCTTCCGCAAGAAGGTCATCGCCGAGAGCGACGACAAGGAGGAAGAGGATGTCAACATCGACGCCGACTACATCGTCGATGAAAAGGCCAAGACCGCGACGCTCACCGCCCGCGGCGTGAAGAAGGTCGAGGAGTACTTCGGCATCGAGAACCTCTCCGATCCTGAAAACTCCACCATCGCCCACCACATCAATCAGGCCATCAAGGCCCACGGCACGATGAAGCGCGACATCGACTACGTCATCAAGGACGGCGAGGTCGTCATCGTCGATGAGTTCACGGGCCGACTGATGTTCGGCCGCCGCTACAGCGACGGTCTGCATCAGGCCATCGAAGCCAAGGAGCACGTCGAGGTCGCGCGCGAGAGCAAGACGCTCGCGACCATCACCTTCCAGAACTACTTCCGCCTGTACAGCAAGCTCTCCGGTATGACCGGTACGGCGCTGACGGAGGAAGAGGAATTCGGCACCATCTATAACCTCGACATCATCGAGGTGCCGACGAACCGCCCCCTCGCCCGTATCGACGATCACGACGTCGTCTACAAGACCGAGGCGGCGAAGTACCGCGCCGTCATCGCGCAGGTGAAGGAGTGCCACGCCAAGGGCCAGCCCGTTCTGGTCGGCACGGTGTCGATCGAGAAGAACGAAAAGCTCTCCTACCTGCTCTCCCGCGAGGGCATCAAGCATAACCTCTTGAACGCGAAGAACCACGAGAAGGAAGCCGAGATCGTCGCGCAGGCCGGTAAGCTCGGCGCGGTCACGGTCGCGACGAACATGGCCGGCCGCGGCACCGATATCATGCTCGGCGGCAACGCCGAGTACCTGGCGAAAAACGATCTGCGCAAGGCGGGCCTTTCCGATGAGCTGATCGCCGAAGCGACCGGCTACGCCGAGACCGACGATCAGGAGATCCTCGACGCGCGCGACATGTTCGCAAAGGCACTCGAAAAGCACCGCGAGGAGATCCGCGGCGAGGCCGACAAGGTCCGCGAAGCGGGCGGCCTGTTCATCATCGGCACGGAGCGCCACGACTCCCGCCGTATCGACAACCAGCTGCGCGGCCGTGCCGGCCGTCAGGGCGACCCCGGCGAAACGCGCTTCTACCTCTCTCTTGAGGATGATCTGCTGCGTCTTTTCGGCGGCGAGCGCATCACGAACCTGATGGACCGCCTGAACCTTGACGAGGATACGCCGATTGAGAATAAAACGCTCTCCAAGGCCATCGAAAACGCACAGACGAGCGTTGAGTCCCGCAACTTCCAGTACCGCAAGAGTACGCTCGAGTACGACGACGTGATGAACAAGCAGCGCGAGATCATCTACGGCCAGCGCAAGCAGGTGCTCGACGGCATGGACATCAAGCAGACCGTTTTGAACATGCTGAGAAGCAGCATCGAAAGTCAGGTTGCTTTCGCTTTCGGCGAGCATGACAAGACCGACGACGAACACCGCGCCGACGCGCTCAAGAGCTGCGAGGGCACGTACTTCCCGCGCGGCGCCGTGGATGCAAACTCTCTCTCCGGCCTTTCCGCCGACGATCTGACCGATCGCTTCTATGAAGCCGCTGAGAAGTATTACGAGGCCAAGGAGGCCGCCGTCACCTCGCCCATCATGCGCGAACTCGAGCGCGTGGTGCTGCTGCGCGTGGTCGACGAATACTGGATGGACCACATCGACGCGATGAGCGAGCTGCGTCAGGCCATCCGTTTACAATCCTACGGCAACAACAAGCCCATCGACGTCTACAAGCAGGAATCCCTCACGATGTTTGAGGACATGATCTCCGCCATTCAGGGCGACACGGTGCGCCGCATCTTCTCCGCCCGCGTCAAGACCGAGGGCGAGGTCAAGCGCGAGCGCGTGGCCGACGGCATCGTCGCCTCCACCTCCGGCGACGGCACGGTGAAAAAGCAGCCCCGCAAGGTCCAGAAGATCGGCCGCAACGATCCCTGCCCCTGCGGCAGCGGGAAGAAATATAAACAGTGCTGTGGGCGCTGATTGACCACTTGTAAGTGGTGGAACATTTCCCCCGCACCCGTGGGGGATACGGGAAAGGGGGCCATTCTCTCACGTGAGAGAATGGCCCCCTTGGACCCCCAAGAGAACGCAAGGGGCGCCGCCCCTTGACCCCGCACATTGGCAGTCTGTAGCTTGAAGAACTGCACGCGCTGCGCAGTGTGGGTGCGGTGTACATGGCTTCGCCATGAATCCCTACGTTTCGTTACGTCTTGCAACCGCGCCTTACTATCGTGAGGCGCGAGTGACGCTACCTCGGCGGCAGACTGCGTGCGAAATAGCGGCATTGCTTCGTTCGCCGCATTGAGTAGTGCCTCGGTAGACGGAGATTACTGCGCACTTCTACAAGATGGGCAGAGCGGCACCCGCAAGGGGTGTGCCGCATCCGTAAGGCAGCAGAGCCGCCAACGGCTGCGCAACAGCGGATGATAGGAGCAGAGGCAAGTCGTATAGCAATGCTAACGCGGCAACGCCGCGCGCAGGAAGTCGCATTCCGGAGGCCAAAGGCCCCTTCAAGCCTGAGACTGCCAATCTAAACGCCTTTCTTTTGGACGGTCACACCGCCCGTTTTCTTTCTCGGGAAAGAAAACGGGGGGTGTGGTTCTGCGGCGCGCACGCCGCATTTCCCCCGCCGCCGGGACAGGCGGCGGCATCTCCGCACCCCTTGGTGCAGAAAAGGAGACACTTTTATGTCTTTTACGGAACACAACGTAAACGGTCTCATCTTCGACACGTCCGACGCGATCTCTGCTGCGGGCGGGGTGGTGCATGCGTTCACTACGCGGCACGGCGGCGTGAGCCCCGCGCCGTTCGACTCGCTCAACCTCGCCGACCATCACGGCGACAGCAATGAAAACCTGCTCGAAAACTACCGCCGTCTCGGCGCGGCGGTCGGCTTTGACGCAGGCCGCGCCGTGGCCTGCCGCCAGATCCACTCCGACCACGTGTGCGTGGCGCGCGAGGAGGACGCGGGCAAGCTCCTCTGGGACGAACGGCTCGACGACGGCGACGCGCTCATCACGAACGTACCGAATCTGCCGCTGTTCGCCTACGGGACGGACTGCTGCGTCATCACGCTCTATGACCCCAGCACGCGCTGCATCGGCGCGGTGCACGCGGGCTGGCGCGGCACGGCGAGCGGCATCGCGCTCAAGACCGCCGTGACGATGATGAGCTACTACGGCGCGGACCCCTACACGCTGCGCGCGGCCATCGGCCCGAGCATCGGCAAATGCTGCTTTGAGGTGGACCGCGACGTGGCCGACGTCTTCAAGGCCCTGCTCGACCCCGCCATCGACGAGCGCATCGAGCAGCGCGGCGAGAAATACCACATCGACCTCAAGTCAATCAACCGCCTGTGGCTGCTGCGCGCCGGGATCGACCCCTCGCGCGTGGACGTACACCCCGACTGCACGAAGTGCCATCCCGAGCGCTACTGGTCCCACCGCGCGATGGGCGACAAGCGCGGCGGCATGGCCGGCGTCATCTGCCTGACGGGTGACAAGGCATGACGCGCCGCGTTGCGCTGCTGCTCTGCGCGCTGCTGCTCGTGCTGCCGCTCTCGGGCTGCTGGTCGTCGGACGAACCAGCGGACGAAACGGACTTCTGGGAAGAGCCCGCCGACGACGAGACGCAGGATACCGCCGCGGCCACGCCCATCACGTCCTTCGCCCTGCCGTACCTGCAAAGCATCGGCTTCGACCCCATCACCTGCCCCGACGGGATGCAGCAGACCGTGGGCGCGCTGCTCTATGAGGGGCTTTTCGTGCTGGACGAGTCGTTCGCGCCGCAGAATGTCCTGTGCAGCCGCTACGAGCACAGCGACGACTATACGTCCTACACCTTCTACCTGCGCGACGGCGTCCGCTTTTCCGACGGCAGCGCGCTTTCGGCAAACGACGTGCTCGCCACGCTGCGCCGCGCGCAGACGAGTGAGCGCTACAGCGCGCGCTTTGCTTCCGTCGCGTCGATGCGCACCTCAAACGGTGCGCTCCAGATCACGCTCACGCACGCGGACAGCGCGTTCCCCGCGCTGCTGGATATTCCCATCGTCAAATCGGGCTCCGAGAAGGACACCGTGCCGCTCGGCACGGGGCCGTACCTCTTCGTCACCGACAGCGATGGCGCGCGCCTAAAGCGCAGCGCCGACTGGTGGCAGGAGACGCAGCTGCCGCTCGAGCGCATCGAGCTGCGCGTCGTCAAGGACGACGACACGGCGTCGTACCTCTTCTCCTCGCGCGAGGTGCATCTGCTCGCCGCCGACCTCACCGGCGGCGCGGGTGATCTTCGCAGTGCGAACACCACGATCACTGACTACGCGACGGCGAACATGATCTATCTCGGCTTCAACACGCAGCGCGCGCCGCTTTCCGACGCGGACGTGCGCGCCGCCATCGCCGCGCTGATCGACCGTGACACCGTGGCCACGGGCTACCTCGCCGGTCACGCCGAGGCCGCGCGCTTCCCGCTCTCGCCGCGCGCCGCGCTCTATCCCGCGGAGCTTGCTTCGTCGCTCGCATCCCCCGCCCTCTCCGCCGCGCTGGAAGCCGCGGGCGTGACGCAGGACCGCCCCCGCACGCTGACGGTCCTCGTCAGCGAAACGGATTCGTTCAAGGTCTCGATCGCGGAGTATCTGAGCCGCGCGCTGACCGACGGCGCGCTGACTGTCACGGTGCGCGCCCTGCCGTGGAGCGACTATCTCACGGCGCTGCAAAACGGGAACTTTGACCTCTACCTCGGCGAGGTCCGCCTGACGGCGGACTGGAACACTTCCTCCCTCATCGCGAGCGGCGGCGCGCTCAACTACGGCGGCTATGCCGACGAGCAGTGCGACGCGCTGCTCGCAGCCTTCCTCGCAGATGAAACGGCGCAGACCGCGAATGCTCTCTGCCGCTGTCTCGCCCAGAGCGCGCCAATCGCGCCCATCGCGTTCAAGACTGCGTCCGTCCTCACGCCCGAGGGGCTCATCGACGGTCTGAATCCGACGGTCTCCACGCCGTTCTACCGGCTGTCAGACTGGACGGTGACCTTCGACAAAGGGTAAGGCAAATCCTTCAAGAAAATATGATAAAAGCTCCTTCACGCGATGCGTGAAGGAGCTTTTCCTATATTCGCTGCTTTTTAATACTGCCGCACCACGGCGACGACGCGGCCCAGGATTGTGCTCTCGCGGCCGTCGATGGGGTGATAGTCGGGGTTTGCGGGCATGAGCCAGACCTCGCTCCCCCTGCGTTTGAGCGTTTTGACCGTCGCCTCGTCGCCGATCAGGGCGACGACGATCTGCCCGTTTTCCGCCACGGGCTGCCGGTGGACCACGACCAGATCATCCGGCAGGATGCCGACGCCGAGCATCGACTCGCCGCGCACGCGCAGGGCAAAATACTCCTCGTCGTGCCCGCCGGTGTCGAACGTCAGGTAATCCTCGATGCACTCCTGCGCAAGGATCGGGTTACCGGCGGCGACATTGCCGAGGATCGGCACCTGACGGCGCGGCAGATCGTCGAACTCGACGCTCTGCGGCGCGGCGGGGACCGCCTTCGGCTGCTTTTTAAGCGTGATGGCGCGGCCCTTGCCCGCGCTCTTTTCGATCAGGCCCATTTCCTGTAAGTGCTTGATGTGGAAATGGACCGTGGAGGGCGACTTGAGCCCCAGCGCCTCGCCGACCTCGCGCACGGACGGCGCATAGCCGTGCTCGGCGATGCTCTCGGCGATATAATCGTACACGCGCTGCTGCATTTTGGACAGTTTTTCCATTCCCTGCGCCCCTTCCAACACTTGTTCGAATCTATGATACCACATTTTTCGCAGAATGCAACAGGTGTTTCACAGTTTTATGTTAATTTCCATATTTTTTTGCGCGAGGGTATTGACAAACGCCGCTGTATGTATTATTGTACTAATCACTTAATACAGCGATACAAAGGAGGGTCACGATGGAATGGAATTTCCGCAATGACCAGCCGATCTACTCCCAACTGACGCAGCGGCTCACCGAAGCCATCGTCTCGGGCATCTACGCGCCGGGCGAAAAGCTGCCGTCGGTGCGGGAGCTGGCAGTGGAGGCCGGCGTCAACCCAAACACCGTGCAGCGGGCTCTCGCCGAGCTCGAGCGCGATGGGCTGGTCTTCTCCCAGCGCACAGCGGGACGGTTCGTCACAGAAAACGAAAATATGATCGCAAATGCAAAGCTCCGTATTGCCGACGAGCGCGTGGGGACGTTTCTCCGCTCGATGAAAACGCTCGGCTGCAATAAGCAGGAGGTCATCTCCCTCATCGAGGGGGCAAAGGAGGAAGAGGAATGAGTATTCTTGAATGCAGAGCGCTGAGCAAAAGCTACGGCGCCAAAGCGGCGCTCAGCGGCGTCGATCTCACGATCGAGCCGGGGCGCATCGTGGGCCTGCTCGGCCCCAACGGCAGCGGCAAAACGACGCTTATCAAGCTTGCCAACGGGCTTTTGACGCCGACGAGCGGCGAGATCCTGATCGACGGCAGAAAGCCCTCGCGCGCCACAAAGGCCATCGTCTCGTACCTGCCCGACCGCAGCACGCTGCCCGGCTGGATGAGCATCGCGCAGGCGCTTGACTACTACGGCGATTTTTACGCGGACTTCCGCCGCGGCGTCGCCGAGCAGATGCTCATGAACCTCGGCCTTGACCGCACGCAGAAGATCAAAACGCTCTCCAAGGGCATGCGTGAGAAAACGCAGCTCATCCTCACGATGAGCCGGGAGGCAAAGCTTTACCTCCTCGACGAGCCCATCGGCGGCGTGGACCCCGCCACGCGCGACTACATCCTGCGCACGATCATCAGCAACTACAGCGAGGACGCGGCGGTCATCATCTCCACGCACCTCATCGCCGACGTCGAGCAGGTGCTCGACGAGGTCGTGTTCCTGCGCGAGGGGCAGGTCATGCTCCATGAGAGCGTGGAGCAAATTCGGGACGAAAAGGGCAAGAGCGTTGACGAGCTCTTCCGGGAGGTATTCAGATGCTGAGCAAACTCATCAAACACGAATTCCGCGCAACGGGCCGCATCATGTGGCCGGTCTTTCTGGGCATGCTGGCGCTGACGGCGCTGATGCGTTTTTCTCAGCTGCTCCTGAACGGCGGGCACATTCACTGGCTCTTACAGCTCATCGGCGTGCTGCTGGTCATCGGCTTTGTGCTCGGTCTCTTTGCGCTGGCGTTCGCGCCGCTGGTGCTCTCCGCCTGCCGCTGGCGCGACCATGTGCTCAAGGATGAGGGCTACCTCACGCTGACGCTCCCCGTGAGCGTGCACGAGCTGCTTGCTTCCAAGCTCATCGTCTCCGCCGTGTGGTACGCAGCCGCGTTTTTAGTCGGCATTCTCTCGCTGCTCATCGGCATCGCCGGGTGGAGCGACGTGCGTTATCTTCCCTCGGCCCTCGGCGATCTGTTCACCTCGATTTTCCGGATGGAAGCCGCGCTTCGGGGCCATGCGCTGCTCGGCCTGCTCGAACTGCTCGGCAACTTCGTATTCCTCGTCTCCGCCGCGTCGCTGATGGTGTACGCCGCCTATTCGATCGGCTACAGCTTCCATAAGCACAAGGCGCTCTGGACGACCATTCTGGTCATCGTGTTTTATGAGGTTGCGCAATTCGTGGCCATCTACATGCTCGCGGCCTTCACCAACACCGTCCCCAACGGCTTCATCGGTTCGGACACCGCACTGCGCACCGTGCAGCTCGGCGAAGCGCTGCTTCTCTGGGGCATGCTCGGCGAGCTTCTCTTCTGCGCGATCGGCTACGCCGTGACGTGGTATTTCACGACGAAAAAACTGAATCTCGAGTAACGCGTTTTCGAAAAAGCAGCCGCGAAAGGTCTCCGCTTTTCCGGCTGCTTTTTTGCGCCCTTTTTTCAGGAAAATTTAAGCAAAATCTAATCATTATGTTAACCTTCTGCTGGTAAGCTCTGCTTACAGCAGCACACGGAAAGGAGTATCCCAATGCAAATTCTGACGGTCACTGGTCTCAAGAAGACCTATACCACGCGCTTTGGCGGCAGCAAGGTCCAGGCGCTCAAAAATGTCAGCTTCACAGTAGAATCGGGTGAATACACCGCCATCATGGGCGAGAGCGGCAGCGGCAAAACGACGCTTTTGAACATTCTCGCCGCGCTCGACAAGCCGACCGGCGGCACGGTGCTGCTCGGCGGCAAGAACCTGTCCGAGATCCCCGAGGAGACCGCCGCGGCCTTTCGCCGCGACAACCTGGGCTTTGTGTTCCAGGATTTCAGCCTGCTCGACACGTTCTCCCTCGAGGATAACATCTGCCTGCCCCTCGTGCTCGCGGGAAAGTCCCGCGGCGAGATGCGCGAGCGCCTTCTCCCGCTCGCCCATGACCTCGGCATCGAGACGCTTCTTAAAAAGTACCCCTATGAGGTCTCCGGCGGACAGAAGCAGCGCGCGGCCGTCGCCCGCGCGCTCATCACCCGCCCGCAGATCCTGCTGGCCGACGAGCCGACCGGCGCGCTCGACTCCCGCTCGACGGACGAGCTCCTGAAGCTCTTCGGCGAGATCAACGCCGCCGGGCAGACGATCGTGATGGTCACGCACTCCGTGCGCGCGGCGAGCTGCGCATCACGCGTGCTGTTCCTGCGCGACGGCGAGGTCTCGCTCGAGCTCCAGCGCGGAAAGGACACGGAATCGCAGTTCTACCAGCGCATCGCCGACGCGCAGACGCAGCAGCAGACGGGGGGCGAGTGCGCATGAAGGCAGGCTTTTATCCCCGGCTCGCGCTGCTCGGCATTCGAAAAAACGGGCGGCTATACGTCCCCTATCTTCTCTCCTGCGCGTTCATGGCGGCGGTGCTGTACGTCATCGCCTATCTTGCTTCCACGCCCGCGCTCTACGTCGTCAACGGCAAGCTCAACGGCGCCGGCACCACGACGGTCGAGCTTGTGATGAACCTCGGCTCGTTCGTCGTCTCGGTCTTTACGGCGCTGTTCCTGCTCTACACGAACAGCTTCCTTCTGCGCCGCCGCAAGAAGGAGTTCGGTCTCTACAGCGTGCTGGGCATGGACCGCGGCGCGCTCGGCTCCGTCCTCTTCTGGGAAACGCTGATGGCCGCGGCGTTCACGCTTGTCTTCGGTCTTTTCTTCGGCGTGCTGCTCTCCTATGTGTCGCAGGCGGCGCTGCTGCGGCTGCTGTCGCTTCCCGCTGTCTCGTTCTCGGTGAGCATTTCCGCGATGAAGCAGTGCGCCCTCACGTTTGCCGTGATCTTCGCGCTTCTCTATGTGCGCGGCGTGTTCTCGCTCCGGCACGCGCAGGGCGTGTCGCTCCTGAAGAGCGAAAACGTCGGCGAAAAGCCGCCGAAGTCGCAGTGGCTGCTCGTGCTCCCCGGCCTTGCGCTGCTGCTCGGCGCGTACTACATCGCCGCGACCATTAAGGACCCCGTGGCGGCGATGCTGCTGTTTTTCGTCGCGGTGCTGATGGTCATCCTCGCGACGTATCTTCTCTTCATCTCCGGCAGCGTGACGCTCTGCCGCACGCTGCAGAAGAACGAGAAGTTCTACTATAAAAAGCGCAACTTCGTCTCCCTCTCCTCTCTCACCTACCGCATGAAGCGCAACGGCGCAGGCCTTGCTTCCATCTGCATCCTCTCCACGATGGTACTCGTGATGATCGCCGCGACGGCGAGCCTTTATTTCGGCGCGGAGGACGCGATCCGCGCCCTCGCCGCCCAGAGCCACTGGCTCCCCGAGGACATGGCGGAGATCCGCTCCGAATTCTTCTCGCTCTACGGCAGTCTCTTCTTCCTCGGCATCCTGCTGAGCGTCGTTTTCCTGTTCGCAACGCTCCTGATGCTCTACTACAAGCAGGTCGTCGAGGGCTACGAGGACGCCTCCCGCTTTGCCATCATGCGCCGTGTGGGCATGACCCGGCGCGACATCCGCGAGAGCGTGAACGCGCAGATGCTGCTCATCTTCCTGCTGCCGCTGGGCATCGCGGCGCTGCACCTCGGCTTTGCGCAGCCGATGGTCTGGCAGATCATGCAGCTGTTCGGCATCCAGAATCTGACGCTGTTCCTCGGCGTGACGGCGGCGGCCTTCCTGATCTTCGCGCTGCTCTACTGCGCGATGTACCGCCTGACCTCCAACGCCTACTACCGCATCGTCAGCACCCAAAACGCCTGATATGAAAGGAGCTTCCTTTTTCTTGTGTTTGCGGCGCGAACACGGTATACTATAAATAATTACCGTGCCATCACATGATGCCGAAAGGAAACAGCTCTATGAACATCAAATTTTCCGGCTCCGACGCAGGCGGCTTCCACTTTGACCAGAACGCCAGGCCCCAAAAGGAGCCCAAGCAAAAAAAGTCCGGCGGACGCAAGGGCGGCAGCATCGCCGTCAACGTGCTCGTCACGCTGCTTGTCGGCGCGGGCTACTTCTACCTGCGCCTGCCCGCCATCAACCTGCACGACGAGGGCTTCTATGTCTTTGCGCTGCTGCTGTGCGCCGCGTACTGCGTGAGCGCGCTCTTCACCTCCGGCTTTCAGAGCACGAGTGCGAAGGACTATTTCTCGTTTGCCAAAAAGCAGTGCGCCGTGCCGTTTTTTGCCGCGGTCCTGCTCATCGCCATCGCGCTCGTCGGCGCGCTGACCTCGTGGGTCGTGCTGCGGGCAAAGGACTATCAGGCGCTGCTGCCCATCGAAAGCGGCAGCTTCACCGACGAGATCGCCGAGGTCTCCTACGACCGCATCCCCATGCTCGACCGCAACAGCGCCGAAAAGCTCGGCGACCGCAAGCTCGGCGAGCTGGCCGACATGGTCTC
>JAYABH010000021.1:0-19029 GCA_037343695.1 bacterium
ACCCCACTTGTTAGATAGTATATCATACTGTCTAACAAGTGGGGTGCAGTTCACCTATGCGCCGGGGCGGGACTTTTTTATCACATATTGAAGCGCCGTCTCGCTTCCTCGCGGAGCGACGGCACATGGCGCACGATGCGCAGCGGGATGATGAGCCCGATGCAGATGACGAGCACCACGAGCGACCAGCTCGGCTGCCAGGCCTCGCGGAAATAGCGGTCGAGACAGAACTCGACGCCCGTCGCCATCAGCCCCGCCGCGCCGATGCACAGCGCAAGCGAGGAAAGGCGCGAGCGCCGCCCGTCGCGCAGCAGAAAGCTCAAGAGGAACACGACCACGCAGGCCCACGCGAGCATCGGCAGCACAAGGCCGCGGAACCATTTGCCCCCGTGCAGCGCGAGCGAGATGATCCACACGTAAACGCCGATGGCGGCGACGTCCGCCGTCAGCCGGAAGAAGATCGGGATGCCGCGCGCGAGCATCGGCAGCGCGAACCAGACCCACAGCATCACCGCCGCGCCCGCGACGTAGAGCGCCCAGGGGTGCTCCGTCGGCAAAATGAGGTTCAGAAGCCCGCAGCAGAGCGACACCGACGCGAGCATCGCCGTTAGCAGCGCGGCGGCGGCTTTTCGCGAAGCAGGCGGTACCTCGGCGGGCTTGGTGGGAAAGTAGCTCGGCGCGGCGGGGTCGGGCTTCCACGCGGGCGTGCCGCAGAGCGGGCAGCGCTCCGCGCCGTCGTCCAGCTCCACGCCGCAGTTGACACAGTATGACATCAAATTCCTTCTTTCACTCCGCCCTTCAGCGGTTGCTCTCCACGCGCACGGGGATGCCCTCGCGCACGAGGAAGCGGAAAAAGTCGCGCTCGGTGTCCGTCTCCGCCTGCGTGCCGGCAAAGGTGATCTCCATCATGCCGCCGTAGCTGATGGACGCGCAGTGGCAGCGCGGCACGGTCGCCTGACCGAGGATGACCTCCGCGCCGCGGATGTGCGCCGCCATCTCCGGCGGCACGGTGAACGCGCCGGGGTTTGTATACGTGCAGGAATAGGGCCGCACGCCGTGCAGGCGGTAGTTGAGCGCCATGACGGGATTTTTGAGCGCGACCGGCACGAGCCGCAGGGCAAAATTCTTCGTAAAGCGAACGTTTCCCGTGAAGGCCGCGCGCATCTCCTGACGGTTGATGTGCAGCTTCATGAAATGCCGCACCTGCGAGACGATCTCGGGGAACGTATAGTCGCCGAGGTTCGGGTCGATATACGGGCGGACGGTCGTGATGAAGTTGCGCAGCGTCCCGCTCGGGAACCAGCCGCGCAGGTTGATGGGGATGGCCAGCGCCACGGGGCGCAGGCGGTAGGGCTTCTCGCGCTTCTGCTTTTCTAAAATGACATAAATGAGCACCGCCGAGAGATACTCCGTGATGGACGCGCCGTAGCTCTTCGCGCGCTCGCGCAGCCTGTCAAGCGGCACAAAGCCCATCGTCACATGGAAGGTGTAGAACGGCTCGGGCGTGCCGGTATTCTGATAGGCTGTGGGCTGGCGGTGCAGACCGAAGGCGTGGCGCCCGGCGTAGCGGGCGTAGGCATCCTCAAGCTCCTCCTCGCGCGGCGGCTCATCCAAGTCGAGCACGCCGTTTCCCGGCGGCACGGCCACGCCTGTCTGGCGCAGGTACTCAGCCAGAAGCGTACGGAAAAAGACGATGGCCCCGCCGCCGTCCGAAAGCGCGTGGAACACTTCGATGGAAATACGATTCCGGTAGTAATAAAAGCGCACGAGCCAGCCGTTGTCCTCCTTGAAGCGGACGGGCTGGCAGGGGTCGGACACATCCTCCTTCAAAAACGGCCCCGGCGCGCTGTTCGGCTCCAGATAGTACCAGAACGCGCCCCTGCGGATGCGCACGGCAAAGGTCGGAAAGCGCGGCATGCAGCGGTCGATGGCGCGCTGGAGCGCCGCAGGATCGACCTCCTTTTCCATCAGCGCGGAAAAGCGGTAGATGGCGGAGTATTCTTCCTTTTGCAGCGCGGAATACAGAATGCCTGCGTTGTCGAGCCGGTACCACTTGCTGTTCGGCTTGGCCATTGCCGCTCTCCCCCCTTCGCTTTCCGCTTTATTTGACACTGTATTGTAGCACAAAGCGGCGGAAGCGGCAAGAAAGACGACGGTTCTTCTTTTCTTTTTTACGGAAATATGATACGCTCATGACAATCAAAATTATTTTGCACAGGAGAGACCTATGGAAACCAAACTCCACATCATCCGAAAAAAGAAGAGCGATGCGGAAAAGGCGCGGCTCGACCCGTTGATGCGCGCGCTCAAGGCGCTGCACAGCGCCGGTGCGCCCGAAAATATGACCGCCGACGAGCTTGAGCGTCAGCGCCGCAGTCAGGAGGTCCTCGGCCGTCTGACTGCCCCGATGGCGGGCATGGACTACGAGGAATTCGCCCTCTCGGGCATGAGCGCGGCGTGGACGCGCCTGAAAGCCCCCCACGGCAACCGCCGCGCCATCCTGTACTGCCATGGCGGCGGCTACACGAGCGGCAACCTCGGCTATTCGCGCGTATTGTCATCCAAGCTCGCGCACGCGACGGGCTTCGACGTGCTGAGCTTTGAATACCGGCTCGCGCCCGAGTTTCCCTATCCCGCCGCCGCTGAAGACGCGCTGCGCGCGTGGGACCATCTGATGCTGCTGGGCTACGGCGCACGCGACATCGTCCTTGCCGGCGACAGCGCGGGCGGCAACCTCGCGCTCGTTCTCTGCGGGCGGCTGAAGGCGGCGGGGCGCAGGCTCCCCGGCGCGCTCATTCTGATGTCCCCGTGGACGGACATGACGATGTCCGGCGCGTCATATGCCGAGCGCGCGGACATCGACCCGATGCTCACGCCCGAATACATCGAGGCCGTGCGCCTTGCCTACGCCGCGGGGCGGGACTACCGCTCGGGCGACTTATCTCCCCTGTTCGCGGACCTCGAGGGCTACCCGCCGACGCTCATTCAGGTCGGCGACCACGAGATCCTGTATTCGGATTCCGAAGCGCTTTATCAGGCGATGAAGCGCGCGAACGTCCCCTGCCGCTTACAGGTCAGCGAGGGGATGTGGCATGTGTTTCAGATGTTCCCCACCCGGAAGGCGGCGATTGCGATGGAGAACATCGCGAGGTTTTTATTGGAGCAATAACGGGGTTCTTCCGCGTGCTGCGGAAGTGCGCGGCAAAAGGGGGCCATTCTCTCACGTGAGAGAATGGCCCCCTTTCAATCCCCCAAGAGAACGCAGGGGCTCCGCCCCTTGACCCCGTGCATTGCGGGCTTGGGGCTTGAAGAGCTGCCCTCGCTGCGCAATCGGGTGCGGTGTACATGGCTTCGCCATGAATCTTCTGCGATTCGGGGGCGGGATCAACCGCGCCCTACTCCGTGGGGCGCGAGTGACGTTCGCTGGTTCGCCGGTGCCTGCAGGGCTGTGCGGCATTGCTTCGCTCGCCGCACGGCGAGGGATGCAATGCTGACTTGCGGGCTGGGGTGCGTGCGTAGGCGGCATCGCGTTGCTCGCCGCCGGGGAGGGAAGGTTTTACGGGCGTTCATCGTGGGAAAATGCGAAAACCGGCCGCTGGTGCGGTCGGTTACAGGAATAATTCGTCGTAGCTCTTTCCGAGCGCTTCGTGCAGCGCTTTCATCTCGTCGGGATAAACGTGGCGCTGGCCGACCTCGATCTTAGCGAGGGCGCTGCGGGTCAGGTCGCAGCCGAGCACCTGGAGCTTTGCCGAAAGCTGCTCCTGCGTCAAATGCGCCGCTTTCCGCAGCTGCGCAAGGTGCGCGCCCAGACGCTTTGAATACTCGTAGTCCACGCTCAACACCTCCTGCACCAATTTCGCACATTTTGGTATTGAGTTTATCCGCAAAGCGCGCTATAATTGCACTATATCAGTGCAATTATAAAATTTATTACTGTGGAGGGACCAATTATGGTGGATTACAAGGCCTTGTATGCACTGCTGTTCAACGCCATGACCGACGCGCTGGAGCAGATCGACGCGCGAAATTACGGTGAAGCCAGCGAGACCCTCATCGCCGCCCAGCGGAAAGCAGAAGAGATTTACATCAACTCTGAGGACTAAAAAAGAAGTAAACCAAAGCGGCGAGCGAAGCAATGCCGCGCCGTCTAGGCGCGGCGAATAAAAATCCGAAGCAGGAGGAAATTGCGTAAGGCTGACGCTGCGCAGGCAGAGCGGCAGCGGATAATAGGAGCAGAGACAAATCGTATCGCAGAGCCAACGGCGGCGAGCGGAGCAAGGCCGCCGCGCAGGCACCTGCATTCGGCAAGCACTGCATTTCTTCAAGCTTTAAGCCGCCAATGCAGCCCCCTTTCTTTTGGACGGGCGACGCCCGTTTTCTTTCTCGGGAAAGAAAATGGGGGTCGCATCCGAGCGGTGCCTGCGCCGCATCTCCCTTCGCACCTGTGCGAAATCACAGAAGAAAAATGAAACTTTTTTCAAAAATCCACTTGACAACCGCAAACTCCGTGCTATAATGCAAACCAACAAGTGAAGAGCTTCAAACCTATGACGGAGAGAAGTAACCAGCGCAGGAAAACCCAAAGAGAGTCCCGGATGGTGAGATCGGGGCGGCGGACGGCTGGCGAATGGACTCCGGAGGGCGGACCGAACGGCGGAAGCCAAGTAGGGACCGACGGGAATCCCACCCGTTATCCATCGGGGCGCGTATGATGGTGCGCGTAAGCGAGCGGGCGTTTTCCAAAGAAACGTCAATTTGGGTGGTATCGCAGAAGTTTGATGACTTTTGTCCCATGTATATGGGATGAAGGTCTTTTTTCTTTATATTCCTCCTGTTCCCGGCAAGTCAGGACCTCATCTGCCGCCCAAACTCAAACTTATTCTGGAGGAAAAAACAATGAAAAACAACATGATGAAGAAGCTCCTGACCCTCGTTCTGGCGGGCGCGATGACCCTGTCTCTGGCCGCGTGCGGCAGCAAGACGGACGGCGGCGATAACGACGCCCAGCAGAGCGGCGAGGACGGCGGCAAGACCTACAAGGTCGCCATCATCAAGCAGCTTGACCACGCCTCGCTTGACGAGATCGCGAACGCCGTCGCATCCCAGCTCGACAAGATCGCCGCCGACAACGGCGTGACCATCGAATACGAGATCACCTCCGGTCAGAACGACCAGACCATCTTAAAGCAGCTCTCCGATCAGGCGATCGCCGATCAGGTGGACGCCATCATCCCCATCGCCACCACCGCCGCGCAGATCTCCGCTCTCTCCGCCGAGGAGACCAAGACCCCGGTCGTCTACGCCGCCGTTTCCGACCCCGAGGCCGCGAATCTGACCGGCATCGACTATGTGACCGGCACGAGCGACGCGCTCAACACCAGCTTCATCCTCGATATGATGCTTGCCCAGAACCCGGACACCGCCAAGGTGGGCCTGCTCTACTCCCTCTCCGAGCCCAACTCCACCAAGCCCATCGCGGACGCGAAGGCCTATCTTGACGAAAAGGGCATCGCCTACGTCGAGCAGACCGCCAGCACGAACGACGAGGTCGTCGCCGCCGCTTCCGCGCTGATCGCCGACCAAGTTGACGCCGTCTTCACCCCGACCGACAACGTCATCATGGCCGCGGAGCTTGCCATCTATGAGGACCTCGCCGCGGCCGGCATCCCCCACTACACCGGCGCTGATTCCTTCGTGCGCAACGGCGCTTACGCCACCTGCGGCGTGAACTACACCGACCTCGGCGCCAAAACCGCCGACCTCGCCTACTCCGCCATCGTGGACGGCATGGACGCCATGGAGGACTACTACCTGATGGACGGCGGCATCATCACCGTGAACACCGAGACCGCCGCCGCGCTGGGCCTTGACTACGCCTGCTTTGCTGACATGGGCACCGTCGTGGAGGTCACGACCAGCAAGGACTGATCTGAATACTTATTCTTCAATTATCAACCGCTGATTCCCCCGGCTTTTCGCCGGGGGCGTCGGCCTGAAAGGAGACTCCCATGCTCATCATCACGCAGACCGCCCTTGAGCTGGGCTTTATGTACGCGCTGGTCGCGATGGCGCTGTTTCTGAGCTACCGCATCCTCGACATCGCCGACCTCACGACCGACGGCTGCTTTGTTCTCGGCGCGGCCGTGTCCGTCACGCTGACGGCGGCGGGCCACCCCATCCTCGCCATCTTCGCCGCGATGCTCTCCGGTGCGTGCGCGGGCTTTGTCACCGCCTTTTTGCAGACGAAGCTCGGCGTGCCGAGCATTCTGGCCGGTATCGTCACGAACACGGGCCTTTACACCGTGAACCTGATGGCGATGGGCTGGAAGGCAAACCAGAGCCTGCTCGGCAGCAGCACCGTTTTTACGATGCTGCGCGACAGCGGCATCGGCGGCGACTGGTACGAGCTGCTGCTCGCGGCGCTCATCACGGTCCTCGCGGGCGTGCTGCTGGTGCTGTTTCTCGGCACGCGCATGGGCCTTTCCATCCGCGCAACAGGCGATAACCCCGACATGGTGCGCGCCTCGTCCCTGAACCCCTCGTTCACGATCACGGTCGGCCTGTGCCTTGCCAACGTGCTCACAGCGCTCTCCGGCGCAGTCGTCGGCCAGTATCAGAAAACCGTGGACATCAACTCCGGCACGGGCATCGTCGTCATCGGCCTTGCCTGTCTCATCATCGGCGAGACGCTGCTCGGGGGCAGGAGCGTCAAAAAGGGCGTGATCGCCGCGATCCTCGGCTCGATCGTCTACCGCTTCATCTACGCCATCGTATTCTATACGAAGATCGTGCCGGTCGAGTGCTTGAAGCTCCTCACGGCGGTCATCGTGGCGCTGGCGATCGCCGCGCCCAGCATTCAGAAATATGCTGCGTTCCAGAAGCGCAAGCTGACGGCCAGACGGAAAGGAGACGCGTAAGATGCTCGACATTCAGAACATTTCCAAGACCTTCAACCCCGGCACGGTGAACGAAAAGGCGGCGCTCCGCGGCCTTTCCCTCCACTTGGATGAGGGCGACTTCGTCACCATCGTCGGCTCGAACGGCGCGGGCAAATCGACGCTCTTCAACGCCATCGCGGGCAGCTTTTATGTCGATGAGGGCAGCATCTCGCTTGCGGGCGAGGACATCACCTTCATGCCTGAGCACAACCGCTCCCGCCGCATCGGGCGGCTCTTTCAGGACCCCCTGCGCGGCACCGCGCCGAACATGACGATCGAGGAAAATCTTGCACTCGCGTACCTGCGCGCCGCGCACGGCAATCCCTTCAGCCGCATCAGCAAAAAGGACAAGGCGTTTTTTGCCGAGCAGCTAAAGCAGCTCGACATGGGTCTTGAGGACCGGATGAAGCAGCCTGTGGGCCTGCTCTCCGGCGGACAGCGCCAGGCGCTCACACTCCTGATGGCGACGATGGTGCCGCCGCAGCTGCTGCTGCTCGACGAGCACACCGCGGCGCTCGACCCCGCGACGGCGGAAAAGGTCCTCGCGCTCACCCGCCGCGTCATCGCCGAGAGCCATATCACCTGCCTGATGGTCACGCACAACATGCACCAGGCGCTCGAGCTGGGCAACCGCACGCTGATGATGGCCGACGGGCGCATCGTGCTCGACGTTTCCGGCGGCGAGCGCGCGGGCATGAGCGTCGACGACCTCATCGCGCGCTTCAAGGCGGGCGCGGGACACGAGCTCGACAACGACCGCATTCTTCTCTCTTAAACCGCAGGCCTCGGACGGCGCACCGTCCGGGGCCTTTTTCTGTCGTTTCGCGCCGTTTGCCCGCTTGTGACGGCGGCGCTTTCATGTTATACTGGCGTTAAGAAAAACGGTATCGGCAAAGGAGAAAACAGCATGGACGGCATTTTCAAGCGGGATCTCATCGTCACCCCCGACTACTGCGACGCATCGGGCGCGCTCTCGCCGCTCGCGGCGTTCACGATCTTTCAGGGCATCGCCGCGCAGCACGCGGAGGTGCTCGGCGTGGGCAGCAGCGCCATGGCGAAAAAGGGCGAATTTTGGCTCACGGTCCACACGCGCGTGGACCTTTTTGAGCGCGCGTATCTGATGGACGAGCTGACGGTCCGCACCTGGGCGGAAGCGTGCGGCGAGCGCGACGTGCGCACCTACCGCAGCTATACGCTCACGCGCGGGGAGACGGTCATCGCCCGCAGCAAGACCGAGTGGGCCATCTTAGGCCCCGAGAAAAAGATCATCCGCTTCGGCGACTCGGGCTTTCCGAAGGACTACCCCTTTCCCGCCGAGACGGCCATCCCCGAAACATTGCAGCGCTTCCACGAAAAGTTTGAGGAGGGCGATGTTTTCGCGCGCTGCGCCGTGCGCCCGACGGATATTGACCTCGGCCACCACATGAACAATGTCGCCTATGTGCGATTGCTTCTCGACTGCTTCACGGCAAACGAGCTTGCAAGCGGCGATATCCGCTCGGTCGAGCTGCACTACTCCACGCCCTGCTTTGAGGGCGAGGAGCTGACGGTCTACAAAAGGTCCGAGGACGGCAGCTGCCGCATCGGCATCGTCAAGCCGGACGGCAAGACCGCCTCGCAGGCCTGCGTGACGTTCCGGAAGTAAAAAGAGCAAAAAAAGCGGTTCCCGACCGGGAACCGCTTTTTTGTCGTCTTTTGAAGGTTTAATTGTTGCTGGCGCTGGTGGCGCGGAGGGTGACATCGTGATAGCCGCCCTCGACGATGCTGGTGGCGGAGACGAGCGTGAGCTTCGCGTTTTTCTGCAGGTCCGGGATGTTCGTCACGCCGCAGTTGCACATGGTGGACTTGACCTTGTAAAGGCTTCTTGCCACGTTATCCTGCAAAGAGCCCGCGTAGGTCACGTAGGAATCCACGCCCTCTTCGAAGGCGAGCCCCGTCTTGCCGCCGAGGTCGTAGCGCTGCCAGTTGCGCGCGCGGTTCGAGCCCTCGCCCCAGTACTCCTTGACGTACACGCCGTTGACGAGCAGCTTGTTCGTCGGCGATTCGTCGAAGCGGGCGAAGTAGCGGCCCAGCATCAGGAAGTCCGCGCCCATGGCGAGCGCGAGCGTCATGTGATAGTCGTGCACGATGCCGCCGTCGGAGCAGATGGGGACATACACGCCGGTCTCGCGGAAGTATTCGTCGCGCGCGGCGCTCACCTCAATGAGCGCGGTGGCCTGGCCGCGGCCGATACCCTTCGTTTCGCGCGTGATGCAGATGGAGCCGCCGCCGATGCCGACTTTGACAAAGTCCGCGCCGCTCTCGGCGAGGAAGCGGAAGCCGTCGCGGTCGACGACATTTCCCGCGCCGATTTTGATGGTATTGCCGTAGTTCGCGCGCACGTAGTCGATGACCTTCTTCTGCCAGACGGAGTAGCCCTCCGACGAGTCGATGCACAGCACATCCGCGCCGGCCTCCACGAGCGCGGGGATGCGCTCGGCATAGTCGCGGGAGTTGATGCCCGCGCCGACGAGGTAGCGTTTCTTGTCATCCTGAAGCGCGAGGGGATGCTCCTTGTGCTCGGCGTAGTCCTTGCGGAAGACGAAGTAGAGCAGGTGGTCGTTTTCATCCACGATGGGCAGCGCGTTGAGCTTGTGCTCCCAGATGATGTCGTTAGCCTCCTTGAGCGTGGTCGACGCAGGAGCGGTGACGAGCTTTTCGCGCGGAGTCATGAACTCGCGCACCTTCAAATCAGTGCTCATGCGGCTCACGCGGTAGTCGCGGCTCGTCACGATGCCGAGGAGCTTGCCGTTGGGCGTTGCGTCCTCGGTGATGGCGACGGTCGAGAAGCCGTTTTTCTCCTTGAGGGCCAGCACGTCGGCCAGCGTGTGCTCGCTTGTCAGGTTCGAGGCTGACGGCACAAAGCCCGCCTTATTGCTCTTCACGCGGCGCACCATCTCGGCCTCGCTCTCGATGGACTGGGAGCCGAAGATGAACGAAAGGCCGCCCTCTTTGGCCAGCGCGATGGCCAGCGTGTCGTTCGACACCGACTGCATGATGGCCGAGACCATCGGGATATTCAGGCTGATGGGGCACTCCTCCTGCCCCTTGCGGTAGCGCACGAGGGGCGTTTTGAGCGAGACGTTGTCAGGAATGCAGTCCTCGGACGTGTAACCGGGGACGAGCAGATATTCGCTGAACGTGTGAGACGGTTCGGGATAATAATAAGCCATTGGGTCTGCTCCTCTCTTCTTAAATTACTTGAAATAGCGCACGGCAGAGGTGAACAGCTCCATCTCATACTGTCCGGGAACGTTGCGGTAAAGCTCCTTGCCGATGCGCTCGGTGTGCCCCATCTTGCCGAATACACGGCCATCGGGCGAAGTGATACCCTCGATGGCACAGATCGAGCCGTTGGGGTTGAATGCTGCATCCATTGTAGCATACCCGTCAAGGTCTACGTACTGCGTGGCGATCTGGCCGTTTTCGGCGAGCTTCTTCACAAGCTCTTCGGATGCGAGGAAGCGGCCCTCGCCGTGCGAAATGGGCACGGTGTAAATGTCGCCGACCTTCGTACCCGCAAGCCAGGGGGACTTGTTGGAGCACACGCGCGTGCGGACCAGACGGGACTGGTGGCGGCCGATGACGTTATAGGTCAGCGTCGGGAAATCAGCGTCGGTGTCCATGATCTTGCCATAGGGAACGAGGCCGAGCTTGATGAGCGCCTGGAAGCCGTTGCACACGCCGAGCATCAGACCGTCGCGCTTTTCGAGGAGGTCCGTGACCTGCTCCTTGACCGCGGCGTTGCGGAAGAACGCCGTGATGAGCTTGGCACTGCCGTCGGGCTCGTCGCCGCCGGAGAAGCCGCCGGGGATGACGATGATCTGGCTATCCTTGACGGCCTTGGCAAAGCGCTCGACGCTGTCAGCAACGTCGGCGCTCGTTAAGTTGCGGATGATGAACTGCTCGGCGTCCGCGCCCGCTTCGAGCAGGGCGCGCTGGGTGTCGTACTCGCAGTTCGTGCCGGGGAAGACGGGGATGAGCGCCTTCACCCGCGCGAGCCTGACGGCGGGCGCGGCGCGCGTTTCCGCTTTATAGGTGAAGCTCTCCACCGTGCCGGTCTTTTCGGTCTCGGTGGGATAAACGCCCTCGAGCACCGCATCGTTGAGCGCGGCAAGCTCGGCGATCGGTGCGCGGTCCGCGCCGAGGACGATGGACTTTTCCTCCGTCGTCCTGCCGAGAAGCACGGCGTCCGCCGTCTCCTCCGTCAGCTCCGCGACGATCGCGCCGGGCATGGGCGCAAACCAGTCAAGTTCGGTCTTTTCCGCAGCGAAGCCGATCTCGTTGCCGAGCGACATCTTGAAGACCGCTTCGGCAAGGCTGTTTTCAACGGCCCACGCACTTTTGACCTTCCCCCCGTGCGCAAGCGCGGTGAAGCGCTCCCACGTATTCTTCTGCTCCTCCGGCGTTTCGCCGGCGAAGAGATAGACGCCGTGTCCCGCTTCCTTAAAGTCGGTCGTCACGACCTCGCCCGCGAGCGCCGGGGCGATGGCAAAGGAGATGAGCGTGGGCGGCACGTCATGATCGAGGAACGTGCCGGACATGGAGTCCTTGCCGCCGATGGCGGCGGCGTCCAGCTCAAGCTGCGCGTCCAGCGCGCCGAGGAGCGCGGCGAAGGGCTTGCCCCAGCGGGAGGGCTCGTCGTGCAGCTTTTCAAAAAATTCCTGTAGGGTGAGATATGCCTTGTGATAGTCCGCGCCCGCGGCCACGATCTTCGCGACCGAGGTGTAGACCGCGCTGTGCGCGCCCGTGTAGGGGTCGGCGCTCAGTGCGTCCGGGTCGCAGCCCCAGGCCATAAGGCTGCCCTGCTCGGTCTTACTGCCCGGCAGCACCGGCAGCAGCGCACCCATCGCCTGCGAGGGGCTGCGCTGCGTCCTGCCGCCAAAGGGCATGAGCAGCGTGAACGCGCCGACGGTCGAGTCAAAGCGCTCGGTAAGGCCGCGGCGGGACGCGCTTTTCAGGCTCCCCGCCATGCCGCGCAGCGTTTCTGGTGCGCTTGCGCGCTTGCTTTCGCGCGCGGAAACGGCGACGCGGGCGTGCTTCGTCGCGCCGTTGGTATCAAGGAAGGCGCGGGAGAGGTCCGCGACCGTCTGGCCGCGCCAGCGCATCACCATGCGGGGGCTCTCGGTCACGACCGCGACGCGGTAGGCTTCCAAGTTTTCCTTCTGCGCGGCGGCGATGAACTTCTCCTCATCCTCCGGCGCGACGACGACGGCCATGCGCTCCTGCGATTCCGAGATCGCAAGCTCCGTGCCGTCCAGACCCTCGTACTTCTTGCGCACGGCGTCGAGGTCGATCTCGAGACCGTCGGCCAGCTCGCCGATGGCGACGGACACGCCGCCCGCGCCGAAGTCGTTGCAGCGCTTGATGAGGCGCGTGACCTCGCCGTTTCGGAACAGGCGCTGGATCTTGCGCTCCTCGGGCGCGTTGCCCTTCTGGACCTCGCTTGCCATGGTGGTGAGGGATTTTAAATCGTGGCTCTTTGAAGAGCCGGTCGCGCCGCCGATGCCGTCGCGGCCCGTGCGGCCGCCGAGCAGGATCACAACGTCGCCCGGCGCGGGACGCTCGCGCACGACATTCTTCGCGGGCGCCGCGGCGACGACCGCGCCGCACTCCAATCTCTTTGCGATGTAGCCCTCGTGGTAAAGCTCGGCCACATGGCCCGTGGCAAGGCCGATCTGGTTGCCGTAGGACGAATAGCCCGCCGCGGCGGTCTGCGCGAGCTTGCGCTGCGGGAGCTTTCCGGGCAGGGTCTCGGCAAGCGTCTTTCTCGGGTCGCCGCCGCCCGTGACGCGCATTGCCTGATGGACGTAGGCGCGGCCCGAGAGCGGATCGCGGATGCAGCCGCCGATGCAGGTGGCCGCGCCGCCGAAGGGCTCGATCTCGGTGGGGTGGTTGTGCGTTTCATTCTTGAACATCAGCAGCCAGTCCTGCTCCTCGCCGTTCACCTTGGCGGGAACGTGGATAGAGCAGGCGTTGATCTCCTCGCTCTCGTCGAGCTCGGGGAGAAGGCCGCGTTTCTTGAGCGTCTTGGTGCCGATGGTCGCGATGTCCATGAGCGTCTGGGGGCGCTTGGCGGCTTTCTCGAGGCCGTAGACCTCCTCACGCGCGGCGAGGTAGCGGTCATACGCATCCTTGACGGCGGGATCCTCGATGCTGACCTCGTCCAAATGCGTAGAGAACGTCGTGTGGCGGCAGTGATCGGACCAGTAGGTGTCGACGACGCGCACCTCGGTCACGGTGGGGTCGCGGTGCTCTTCGTCGCGGAAATAGGCCTGCAAGGTCTTGAGGTCATCTAAGTCCATCGCAAGGCCCATGGACGAAAGAAGCGCCGAGAGCGCCGATTCATCCATCCCGGTAAAGCCGTCGACCGATGCGACGGGCTTGGGCTCGGAGAGATTCTCTTCGAGCGTCTCGGGCTTTGCAAGCGAGGCCTCGCGGCTCTCGACAGGGTTGATGACGTGGTGCTTGACGGCCTCGACGTCCTTTTCAGAGAGCGTGCCGTAGAGCGCGTAGACCTTCGCCGTGCGGATGCGCGGGCGCTCGCCCTGGCTGAGGAGCTGGATGCACTGCGCCGCGCTGTCCGCGCGCTGGTCAAACTGGCCGGGCAGCGGCTCGACGGCAAAGACGGCGGCAGCGCCGCTCGCGTCGATCTCCCCGCTCGTCAGGTCGAGCTGCGGCTCGGAGAAAACGGTATTTGTGGCATAGGCAAACAGAGTCTCGTCGATGCCCTCGACGTCGTAGCGGTTCCAAATGCGCACATTTTCAAGACTCTTGAGGTCCAGAAACGAGCGGCAGTCGGAAAGAAGGCTCGCGCACTCGGGCGCAAGGCCGGGCTTTTTTTCAACACAGACGCGATAGACCATTTACTCTCTCTCCTTTTGCGCGGCGAGGGCTCGGCGGCCAATGTCGCTGCGGCAGTATTTGTTGGCAAAATCGACCTCGGACGATAAACGGTAGGCCTCCTTCACGGCCTCCTCGAGCGTGGGGGCGACAGCGGTAACGCCGAGCACGCGGCCGCCCGCGGTCAGGAGCCTGTCTCCGTCTTTCTTCGCGCCCGCGACGTAGGTGTGCGCAGCGGCCTCTTCGCTCATCGTGATGGGGAAGCCGCTCTCGTACTTCTTGGGGTACCCGTTCGAGGCGAGGACGACGCAGCAGGCGGAATCGGCCGAAAATTCGACGGGGACGTCCTTGAGCGTACCGTTCGTCGTGGCCTGCATGACCGTGAGCAGATCGGATTTGAGAAGCGGCAGCACGACCTGCGTCTCGGGATCGCCGAAGCGGCAGTTGTACTCCACGACCTTCGGGCCGTCCTTTGTGAGCATCAGGCCGAAGTACAGGCAGCCCTTGAAGGGGCGGCCCTCGGCCTTCATCGCGCGGATCGTGGGCAGGAAGATCGTCTGCATGCACTCGTCCGCGATCTTTTCCGTGTAGCAGGGATTTGGGGCGATCGTGCCCATGCCGCCGGTGTTCGGGCCCTTGTCGCCGTCCAGCGCGCACTTGTGGTCCATGGAAGACACCATGGGAACAACGGCTTCGCCGTCGGTAAAGCTCAGAACGGAGACCTCGGGCCCCTCCATGAACTCCTCGATGACAACGCGCGCGCCGCTCTGCCCGAAGGCCTTGTCCTCGATCATGGAGCGAACGGCGGTCTTTGCTTCCTCCACCGTCTGCGCAACGATGACGCCCTTGCCGAGCGCCAGACCGTCGGCCTTGACGACGATGGGCGCGCCCTGCGCGTCAATATAGGCACAGGCGGCGTCCGCGTCGGTGAAGAGCTCATACTTTGCCGTGGAGATGCCGTATTTTTTCATCAGATCCTTGGAAAATGCCTTGCTCGCCTCGATGACGGCGGCCTTTTTGTCGGGGCCGAAGCACGGGATGCCCGCCTCGGTCAGCGCGTCCACCGCGCCGAGGGCCAGGGGATCGTCCGGCGCGACAACGGCGTAGTCGATCCGGTGCGCTTTCGCAAATTCGACCTGCGCGGGGATGTCCTTTGCGCCGATCTCCGGCACGCAGACCGCGTCGGCGGCGATGCCGCCGTTACCGGGCAGGCAGTAAATTTCCTCAACTGCGGGATTTTCTTTTAACTTCTTGATAATGGCGTGTTCGCGGCCTCCGCCGCCGATGACCATGAGTTTCATTCGTTTCGTTCCTCCTTTTAGTGATGGAACAATCTCTGTCCGGTAAAGGCCATGGTGATGCCGTATTTATTCGCGGTCTCGATGACGTTGTCGTCGCGGATCGAGCCGCCGGGTTCCGCGATGTAGGTGACGCCGCTCTTTCTCGCGCGCTCAACATTGTCGCCGAACGGGAAGAACGCGTCGGAGCCGACGGTCACGCCGCTCTGGCGGGCGACCCAATCCTTGCGCTCCTGCACCGTCAGCGGCTCGGGGCGCTCCTTGAAGACGCGCTGCCATGCACCGTCGGCCAAAACGTCGTCACACTCGTCGGAAATATAAACATCAATGGCGTTGTCGCGGTCAGGGCGGCGGATACCGTCCACAAACGGCAGCGCAAGCACCTTCGGGTGGCGGCGGAGATACCAGTTGTCCGCCTTGCTGCCGGCAAGGCGCGTACAGTGGATGCGGCTCTGCTGGCCGGCGCCGACGCCGATGGTCTGGCCGTCCTTGGCGTAGCAGACGGAGTTCGACTGCGTGTATTTGAGCGTAATGAGCGAAACGATCATGTCGCGCTTCGCGTCATCGGGAAGATTCTTATTTTCGGTGACGATGTTCGCAAGCAGCGACTCGTCGATCTTGCAGTTGTTGCGGCCCTGCTCGAACGTGACGCCGAAGACGTCCTTCTGCTCCTGCGGTGCGGGAATGTAGGCGGGATCCATCTGCACGATGTTGTACTTGCCGCCCTTTTTCGTCTTTAGGATGGCAAGCGCCTCCTCGCTGAACGAGGGGGCGATGATGCCGTCGGAGACCTCGCCTTTCAGATATTCCGCCGTCGCGGCGTCGCACTCGTCGGAGAGCGCCGCCCAGTCGCCGTAGGAGCAGAGGCGGTCCGCGCCGCGGGCGCGGATGTAGGCGCAGGCGATGGGCGAAAGGGCCTCGTCAGGCTCAACAAAGTAAATCTGCTTGTCCACCTCGTCGAGCGGCAGGCCGAGCGCCGCGCCCGCGGGAGAGACGTGCTTGAAGCTCGCCGCGGCGGGCAGGCCCGTGGCCTCCTTAAGCTCGCGCACGAGCTGGAAGGAGTTGAAGGCATCGAGCAGATTGATGTAGCCTGGCTTGCCGTTCAGCACGGTGAACGGCAGGTCGCCGCCGTCTTTCATAAAGACGCGCGCAGGCTTCTGGTTGGGGTTGCAGCCATATTTGAGTTCGAGCTCGTTCATATCGTTCTCCTCAATCGCCTAAATTCTTGTTGAACAGCTTGACTTCGCCGTTCACGTTTGCGTAAAGGGACACCTTGTTGTCCTCGTTGAGCGCGTCCCAGACCTCTTCGGGGCTGGGGACGCTCACCTCCATCGGCTCGCCCGCAAATGTCGGCAGCGGCGTGCCGTCGCCCTGATAGGTGCTGATGAAGTAGGCCTTGTCCGCATCGCAGCCCTCATAGCAGAAGAACTCGCGCAGGCACCGGCCATTGCTGTGTTTCAAAATAGACATCTCAAACGAGCCGTCCGCATGCACGATGGCAGAGATGCGCGGCGTCCAGTTCGGGCCGTCGGGCTCGTACTCCCGGGTCATAAGCCCGCGGCGGAAGTCGCCGTGCTCGCAGATCGTGTCGGTCTGGTCGCCGTTCGTCACGACGAGATCTGTGCCCATCGTGCGGACGGGGTGGTAGATAATAAGGCTCGGGTCGGCGAGCTTTGCGGGATCAAAGGCCTCGGTGCGGATACCGTCGCCGGTTTTGACAAAGACGCGGTTGCGGCTGTTCTCGCTGCGGCCCATGATGAAATAGTAGACGCGGTCCTTCCCGACGAGGATACCTCTTCCGGGATAAGACGTGCTCTTCAGAAATTCCAGAAAATCGACCATAAGTCATTCCTCCTCCGCGATCCCGCGGCAGACAAGCTCCGCCGCGCGCGGCAGGAGCTGCCATTCGGCCTGCTCCATCACGCGGCGCTGCAAAATTTCCGGCGTGTCGCCGGGCTCGACTTCGACGGCCTTTTGCAGGATGATCTCGCCGCCGTCGGGGATCTCGTTGACGAAGTGCACCGTCGCGCCCGTGACCTTCACGCCGCGCGCGAGCGCGGCTTCGTGGACCTTTAGCCCGTACATGCCCCTGCCGCAGAACGACGGAATGAGCGAGGGGTGGATGTTCAGCATGCGGCGCGGCCACTTTTTCGTAAAGTTCTCGCTCAGGATGCTCAAAAAGCCTGCGAGGACGATCACGTCGATCTCGTAGCGCGCAAGCAGCAGCTCGATGGCGCTTTCAAAGTCGTACTGAATCAGGCTCGAAGGGACCGTGTGCGCGGGGACGTTCGCCTTTTTCGCGCGCTCGAGCGCGTAGGCGCCCGCCTGGGACGAGATCACGAGCGCGATCTCGCCGTGCGGCAGCTTGCCGTCTCTTTCCGCGTCGAGCAGGGCCTGTAAATTCGTACCGCCGCCGGAGACGAACACCGCGATGCGCGCGCGTCTCAGCATAGGGCGACCTTCTCTTCCCCGTTCACCACCTCGCCAATGACGTAGGCGTTCTGGCCGTTTTCCCTGAGGGCGGCGAGGGCCTTGTCGGCGTCCTCCTTCGCGGTGATGAGCGTCATGCCGACGCCCATGTTGTAGGTATTGAACATATCGTGCTCGGAGATATTGCCCATGCGCTTTAAGAGGGCGAAAATGGGCGGCGTGCGCAGCGCGGACCTGTCGATCTTCGCACACAGACCGTCCGGGATGCAGCGGGGGATGTTTTCATAGAAGCCGCCGCCCGTGATATGGCTGACGCCGTGAACGTCGGCGGCCTCCATCGCCGCAAGGACGGGTTTCACATAGATCTTCGTCGGGCGCAGCAGCTCTTCGCCGAGCGTGCAGCCGAGCTCTTCAATGTAGGCGTTCAGGTCCGCGTGCTCCACGTTGAACACCTTGCGCACGAGCGAGTAGCCGTTGGAGTGGATGCCGCTCGAGGGCAGCGCGATGACCGCGTCGCCCGGGCGCATGCGCTCGTGGTCGATGATCTTCGCGCGGTCGACCACGCCCACGGCAAAGCCCGCAAGGTCGTAGTCGTCGGCGGACATGGTGCCGGGGTGCTCGGCGGTCTCGCCGCCGATGAGCGCGCAGCCGGACTGCACGCAGCCCTCGGCCACGCCGGAGACGAGCGTCGCTACCTTCTCCGGCTCGTTTTTGCCGATGGCGATATAGTCGAGGAAGAAGATGGGCTTCGCGCCGCAGCAGATGATGTCGTTGACGCACATGGCCACGCAGTCGATGCCGACGGTGTCGTGCTTGTCAAGGAGCTGCGCGATGCGCTGCTTCGTGCCCACGCCGTCCGTGCCGGAGACGAGCACCGGCTCGCTCATGCCGGAAAGGTCGGGCGCGAACAGGCCGCCGAAGCCGCCGATATCGGATACAACGCCCGGGATCATGGTGCGCTGGACGTGCTTTTTCATCAGCTTGACGCCCTCGTAGCCGGCCTCGATATTCACGCCGGCGTCACGGTAGCTCTCGGAAAAACTACGCATTCTTCTTTTTCTCCCCTTCACTGATTTTGCACTCAAAGCGGTCCTTGCCGCCGTCTTTCGGGATAGAGGTGGGATAGCCGCCGCCGAAGCAGGCCGTGCAGAAGCCGTTTTCGGTGTTGTCGGCGAGCTTGACGACGTCTGAAAGGCTCAGATAGCCGAGCGAATCGACGCCGATGATCTCCGCGATCTCCTCGACCGTGTGGTGCGTGGCGATGAGGTTATTCTTATCGTCGATGTCCGTGCCGTAATAGCACTCGGAGACGAACGGCGGCGCGCTCACGCGCATGTGGATCTCCTTCGCACCCGCCTTGCGGAGCAAATCGATGGTGCGGCGGCAGGTCGTGCCGCGCACGATCGAGTCGTCGATGAGCACGACACGCTTGCCCTCGACCACGGAGCGGATGGGGTTGAGCTTGATGTTGACCTCGTTTT
>JAYABH010000022.1:0-68857 GCA_037343695.1 bacterium
GCATTTTGAAGCGCTGGCACGAAAAGGGCCTGCACACGCCCGAAGAGGTCAGGGCCGAGAACGAAAAGCAGCCGGAGAAAAAGAAGAAGAGCACCGGCGAGGGCGGCAACGCCTGGATGAAGGAATACCTGAACCAGTAACGAAAGCGGGGGGAGAACGATGGCTTACGACGGACGGCTGATGCGGCGCGCATTGGCGCGCTTCGACGAGGACAAGCAGCGGCGCGCGGAGAGCTTCCGCGCCCGGCAGCGCGCGGTCCAGACCAAATGCCCGCGCATCGGCGAGATCGACCGCGAGCTGTCGCACACGATGGCGAAGATCATCGCCTCGGGCCTGCGCCGGGGCGCGGACCCGCGCCCGGCCATCGCCGCGCTGCAGGAGGAGAACCTTAAATTGCAGCAGGAAAAGCGGCTGCTGCTCACGCAGATGGGCCTGCCCGCCGACTATCTTGAGGAAAAGCCCGCCTGCTCGCGCTGCGGCGACACGGGCTTTCTCGGCAGCGAGGTCTGCCAGTGCCTGCGCGCCTACTACGTGCGCGAGCAGAACAAGGAGCTCTCGGGCCTTCTGGACCTCGGCTCGCAGAGTTTTGAGAGCTTCAGCTTCGACTACTATTCCCCCGTGCCCGACAGCGAGCTGGGCGTGTCGCCGCGCGCGAACATGGAGCGCGTGTACGACGTGTGCCAGGACTACGCGCACGAGTTTTCACCAAAGAGCGGGAACCTGCTGCTCTCGGGCGGCACAGGGCTGGGGAAAACCTTCCTCTCGGCGTCCATCGCGCGCGTGGTGAGCGCGAGCGGGCACAGCGTGGTCTACGACACGGCGGGCCACATCTTCGCCCGCTTTGAAGCGCAGAAGTTCGGCCGCGAGACGGACGAGGAGAACGACAGCGCCGTGAGCCGCGCGCTCGGGTGCGACCTGCTCATTTTAGACGACCTCGGCACGGAGCTGATGACGAGCTTCGTCCAGAGCGCCATCTACCAGATCGTCAACACCCGTCTCATCACGGGGAAGAAGACCGTCATCTCCACGAATTTGAGCCCGAACGAGATCGGGCGGCGCTACGGCGCGCCCGTGCTCTCGCGCTTGCAGGGAGAATATCAGCTGCTGCTCTTTTTCGGCGAGGATATCCGCCGGCAGAAACGAAAATAACCGCATTTTAAAGCGCCACGCCTGTATAAGCGGGGCGCTTTTGCATCTTTTTTCGTGGAGGATGTAAAAAAGGCTTGCAATCGGTTGACAGATAGTATATTGTTTTTTATAAAGATTTCGCAAAGAAACAATCGCTTTTTGTTAAGGAGCAGTCCATGAAACGAAGCTTTACGATCCTCTTGCTGCTGATCTCGCTGCTGTGCTCGCTGACGGTCCCCGCCCTTGCGGCGGAGGAGCCGGACACCGTGCCGCAGACGGAGGTGGAGAGCGAGACCGACGAAAACAAGGTCAAATCGCAGAAGGCGTGGACCGCCGCCATTCTCATCGGCGTTGCGTGCGTAGGCGGCGCGCTCGGCATGGCGCACACTGTCGCCAAGGCGTCAAGCCACATTGCCGAGCAGCCCGAGGCCAGCGGCCAGATCCGCACCTCGATGATGATGGGCCTTGTGTTCATCGAGACGGTCATCATCTACGCGCTGATCGTGGCGATTCTCATTATATTTGTATTGTAAGGCCCTGCGCGGTTCAGAAAGACTGAGCGGTGGAAGAGGAATATGGAATTCCTCTCCCGCCGTTTGTTTTGCCGCGCGAGGTTTAAGAGTTCGTTAAGAAGACGGAAAGATGCGCCATGATGGGCGCCGGGGCTTGCATTCCGGGCGGTCAGGTGATATAAGTGTAGCTTGTGAAAAGAGCGCTCCGCCAACGCAAAAAATGGTGGAGCTGAGAGAAAAGGAGGACGGAGAAACGTGGATAAGAAAAAGCGGACGCGGGAGCTGCTCGTGTTCGCGCTCATCGTTCTGATCCTGCTGGTCGGAGCGATACTCAGCCCGTCCGGCGGCGAGAGC
This sequence comes from bacterium, assembly GCA_037343695.1. GTDB lineage: Bacteria > Bacillota > Clostridia > Oscillospirales > Oscillospiraceae > Hominicoprocola. The sequence goes on from JAYABH010000022.1 coordinate 1,995, forward strand.
GAATCCATTCAGGAAGTGATGCGCGACGCGGTGCTGCACGAGCACCTCAAGGTGAGCCTGTTCGGGCTGATCGAGGTGAATCCGGGGCTCATTTCCGCCTACGTGGTCACGGGGATCCTGATCGTGTTTGCACTTTTGTGCAGGATATTTGTCATCCCGCGCTTCACGCTTATTCCGGGAAAGTTCCAGATGCTGCTTGAGCAGGCCGTGGACCTTTTCGACGGGCTTGCCAAGGGCAGCAGCCCCCACCGCAACAAATTCCTGAGCGCCTACATCTTTACGGCGGGCGTATACATCTTTATCGGCACGCTTTTCGAGCTGCTGGGCGTTCAGGCGGTAACGACCGCGGGGACCTCCGTCAGCCTGCCCGCGCCGCTTTCCGACATCAACGGCGCGATCGCCATGGGCGTGATGAGCTACGGCGTGATCCTCTTCGGCGGCCTGATCGCCGCGGGCATGCGCGGCATGCTGCATGCGCTCAAGGATTTCTCGCTGCCCATCTCGATGAGCTTCCGTCTGTTCGGCGCGCTGCTCTCCGGCGCGCTCGTGACGGAGCTGGTGTATTACTACACCTCGCTTTCCTTTGTGCTGCCGGTGGTCGTGGGCGTGATGTTCACGCTGCTGCACGCGCTCATTCAGGCGTATGTTCTGACGATGCTGGTCTCCACCTTCTACGGCGAATCGACCGAGAAGCATGAGAAGGCCCCCAAAGCAAAAAAGACGAAAAAGACCCGCAGCGGCACCGCTGCGTGAAGAAAGAGGTAATCTGCCATGAAAACGATGAAGAAGCTTGCAGCCCTGATGGCGCTGCTCATTATGGTCCTCGCGCTCTCCGTTCCCGTGCTGGCCGCGGGTGAGGGCGACGCCGCGCCCGCCGCTGAGACCGCGGCGGTGGAAAGCGGCAGCAACGCAAACGACGTAACGTCCGCAAAGGCCATGGCCTCCGGCGTGATGATCGGCATCGCGTGCCTTGGCGGCGCGCTGGCCATGGGCATCGCCGTGGGCAAATCGACCGAGGCCATCGCCCGCCAGCCCGAGGCCACCGGCCAGATCCGCACCTCGATGATGATGGGCCTTGTGTTTATCGAAACGGTCATCATCTACGCCCTGATCGTGGCGATCCTCATCATCTTCGTGCTTTAAGGCCGGGGACAGACGAAAGGGGAAGGGTGCGAAATGCCGCTCAATATCAATCTGCAGCAGATCCTGCTGCACGCGCTGAACTTTGTCATTCTGTTCGGCGCACTGTATTTCCTGCTCTATAAGCCCGTGAAGGGCTATATGGATCATCGCCGCGCGCAGTATGAAAAGATGGACGAGGACGCGAAGGCGGCCCTCGCGCAGGCGCAGCAGACGAAGGAAAGCTATGAAGCGCAGCTCAAGGCAGCGGACGCGGAGATCGCCCACCGCCGCGCGGACGCGGACGCCGCGCTTCAGAAGGAGGCCGCCGCGCAGCGCGCACAGGCGCAGCAGCAGGCGGACGAGATCATCAAAAAGGCGCACGCTGCCGCCGCGGGCGAGCACGAGCGCGTGATGGAACAGGCGAAGGGCGAGATCTCCGAGCTGATGAGCGCGGCGGCGGAAAAGCTGGTGCTCTCAAGCACCTCGGACGCCTACGATCAGTTCCTGGACACGGCGGAGGAGCGCAAGGACAATGGCTGAGCGCAGCGAGCGTATGGAAGCAAGGCTTCTTTCCTCCGTCCGCCCGACAAAGGCGCAGGAGGAGCGCTTCCTTGCCTTCCTGAGGAAAAAATACGGCCCGGACGCAACGCTTGTCTGGCAGCAGAGCGACGCCTATCCCAACGGCTTTCGCCTCGAAGCGGGCGCGGAGGTCTACGACTGGAGCGCCGAGGGGCGGCTGAGACAGTTCAAGAGCGCGCTCGAGCAGCTTGCCGCCGCGCAGGGCGACGTGATCCCGCTTTTGAAGGAAACGGTCCTCTCCTGGACGCCGAAGGCCATGGCGCAGGAGATCGGCACGGTGCTCACCGTGGGCGACGGCATCGCCCGCGTGGACGGCCTTGCGGGCGCGGCCTACGGCGAGATTTTGCTTTTCGACGGCGGCGTGCGCGGCATGGTGCAGGACCTTTCGGAGGAGAGCGTCGGCTGCATCCTCTTTGACGACGACGCGGCCGTCAGCGCCGGCAGCACCGTGCGCCGCACGGGCCGCACGGCGGGCGTTCCCGTGGGCGAGGGCTTCCTCGGCCGCGTGGTCAACGCGCTCGGCGTGCCCATCGACGGCGGCGGAGACGTCCGCGCCGACGGCTACCGGGCGGTGGAAAGTCCCGCCCCCGGCATCATCGACCGTCAGGGCGTGGATACGCCGCTTGAAACGGGCATTCTCTGCATCGACTCGATGTTCCCCATCGGCCGCGGGCAGCGCGAGCTCATCATCGGCGACCGCCAGACCGGTAAGACCGCCATCGCGCTCGATACCATCGTCAACCAGAAGGACAAGGACGTCATCTGCATTTACGTCGCCATCGGCCAGAAGGCGAGCTCCGTCGCCCAGCTGCGGCGCACGCTGGAAAGCCACGGCGCGATGGACTATACCATCATCGTCAACGCCCCGGCAAGCGACCCGCCGCCGCTGCAGTATATCGCGCCCTACGCGGGCTGCGCCATGGGCGAATACTTTATGAATAAGGGGCGCGACGTGCTCATCGTCTACGACGATCTTTCCAAGCACGCCATTGCCTACCGCGCGATGAGCCTGCTGCTCGAGCGTTCGCCCGGCCGCGAGGCCTACCCCGGCGACGTGTTCTATCTGCACTCCCGGCTTCTGGAGCGCGCGGCGCACCTGAGCGCGGAGAAGGGCGGCGGCAGCATCACGGCACTGCCCATCATCGAAACGCAGGGCGGCGACGTGTCGGCCTACATCCCGACGAACGTCATCTCTATTACGGACGGCCAGCTCATCTTAGAGAGCAAGCTCTTCTTCGCCGGCCAGCGCCCGGCGGTCAACGTGGGCCTGTCCGTCTCCCGCGTGGGCGGCGACGCGCAGACCAGGGCCATGAAAACGGCGGCCAAGACCATCCGCCTGGACCTTTCGCAGTACCGCGAGATGGAGAGCTTTACCCAGTTCGCAAGCGATCTGGACGATTCCACGGCAAGGCTGCTTGCCTACGGCCAGGGCGTGACGCGGATGCTGAGGCAAAAGCAGTTCCATCCCTACAAGCAATATGAGCAGGTCATCCTGCTCGTTTCCGCGCTGAGCCACGCCTTTGAGACCATCCCGGCGGAAAAGCTGGACGATTTCCTGCCGGAGCTTTTGGATTATTTCCGCGCAACGCAGGGCGTGCTGTGCAGCGATATCCAGCAGACCGGCCAGCTCAGTGTGGAGCAGCAGTCGCTCATCGCCGCGCACGCAGAGGAATACGTGCGCAAAACATTCGGCGCTTAAAGTGAGGTGAAGCCGCCATGTCAGGCATCAAGGAGATCCGCGAGCATATCGAAAGCGTCCGCAGCACGCAGAAGGTCACGAACGCAATGTACCTCATCTCCTCGACCAAGATGCGGCGGGCGAAGGAGGACCTTGCGAAAACGCGGCCCTTTTTCGACGCGCTCTCCGGCGAGATCGAGCAGATCTTCCAGCACGCGGGCGCGATCAACAGCCCGTATTTCCACAACGGCGACGCCGACGATCCCCGCCAGCCGGGCACCTACGCCTATCTTGTCATCACGGCGGACCGCGGCCTTGCGGGGGCCTACAACCAAAACGTCATTCAGGAGACGCTGCGGCGTCTTGAAAAGCATCCCGACAGCCGCCTTTTCGTGGTGGGCGGCAACGGGCGGCACTATTTTTCGGCCCACGGCGTGCCGGTGGAGGAGAGCTTCCACTACGCCGCGCAGAGCCCGACCCTGCAGCGCGCGCGTGAGATCACGGCGCTGCTGCTGGACCTTTTTGACCGCAAGGAGATCTCGAAGCTCTTCATGATCTACACGGATTTCAGCGGCGTGGAGATGAAGGTGCACACAGCGCGCCTGCTGCCGCTTGAAAACGAGCGCTTTGACACGGGCAAGGGGTATTTCCGCGAGATGCGCTACGAGCCCTCGCCCGAAGCGGTGCTTGAAAAGGTCGTGCCCGCGTATGTGACGGGCTTCCTCTATTCGGCGATGGTCGACAGCTTCTGCGCCGAGCAGAACGCCCGCGCCGAAGCCATGGACGCCGCCAACCAGAACGAGGAGGACCTGCTGCACGAGCTGCAGCTCGAATACAACCACGAGCGGCAGGGCGCCATCACGAGCGAGATCACCGAGGTCTCCGCCGGCGCGAGAAGCAAAAAGAACCATTCCGGGAAGGGGGCGCAGCAGCATGCGCACAGGTGAGATCATTCAGGTGGCGGGCAGCGTCGTGGACGTGCGCTTCCCGCAGGGGAGTCTTCCGCGCATCCGCGAAGCGCTCAGTGTGGACGTGAACGGGCAAAAGCGCGTGATGGAGGTCGCGCAGCACCTGAGCGAGGAGACCGTGCGCTGCATCATGCTCACGGGCAGCGAGGGCCTTGCGCGCGGCATGGACGTTCTGAGCGAGGGCAGCGGCCTGCGCGTGCCGGTCGGCGCGTGCACGCTCGGCAGGCTCTTCAACGTCTTCGGCGACACCATCGACGGCGGCGAGCCGATCGCTGCGAGCGAGCCGCGCCGCAGCATCCACCGAAAGCCCCCCGCCTTCGACGAGCAGAACCCCAGCGTCGATATTTTAGAGACGGGCATCAAGGTCATCGACCTTTTGGAGCCCTATCCGCGCGGCGGCAAGATCGGCCTGTTCGGCGGCGCGGGCGTCGGCAAGACGGTGCTCATTCAGGAGCTCATCCACAACATCGCCGTCGAGCACGGCGGCTATTCGATCTTCACCGGCGTGGGCGAGCGCAGCCGCGAGGGCAACGACCTCTGGAACGAGATGCACGAGAGCGGCGTTATCGACAAGACCGCGCTCGTCTTCGGCCAGATGAACGAAGCGCCCGGCGTTCGTATGCGCGTGGCGCTGACGGGCCTTACGATGGCCGAATACTTCCGCGACGAGGAGCAGCGCGACGTGCTGCTGTTCATCGACAATATTTTCCGCTTTGTGCAGGCGGGCAGCGAGGTCTCGACCCTGCTCGGCCGCATGCCCTCCGCCGTCGGCTATCAGCCGACGCTCGCGAACGAAATGGGCGAGCTGCAGGAGCGCATCACCTCGACCAAGAGCGGCTCGATCACGTCCGTGCAGGCGGTCTATGTCCCGGCGGACGATCTGACCGACCCCGCCCCGGCCACGACCTTCTCCCACCTCGACGCGACGACGGTCCTGAGCCGTAAGATCGCCGAGCAGGGACTTTATCCGGCGGTCGATCCGCTGGAATCGTCGTCCCGCATCCTCGAAGAGGACATCGTGGGCGAGCGGCATTACCGCATCGCACGCGCCGTGCAGGCGACCTTGCAGAAATACCGCGAGCTGCAGGACATTATCGCCATCCTCGGCATGGAGGAGCTGAGCGACGAGGATAAGCTGACCGTCAGCCGTGCGAGAAAGCTCCAGCGCTTTTTGGCCCAGCCGACCTTCGTCGCCGAAAAGTTCACGGGCCTTCCGGGCGTGTATGTGCCGCTCGAGGAGACACTGCGCGGCTTTGAAGCCATCCTGAACGGCGAGATGGACCGCTATCCCGAGATGGCGTTCTACAACGTCGGCACGATCGACGACGCGCTTGCCAAGGCGGCGCGCATGGAAAGCGGGGACGCGCGATGAAGACCTTCCACCTGCGCATTTTAGCCGCGGAGCGGACGTTTTACGACGGGCCGTGCGCATCGCTCACGGTGCCGACCATCGACGGGCTGTACGGCCTGATGGCCCTGCACGAGAGCGTTGTGATCGCGATCATCCCCGGCATGCTGACGCTGCACACGCCCGATGGCGAAGAACAGATTACCGCCGTGTCCGAGGGTATGCTCAAAATGGAGAACAACGAAGCGCTTGTGCTGGTGGACACCATCGAGCGCCCGGAGGAGATCGACCTGAGCCGCGCCGAGCGGATCGCCGCGGAGTCGGAAGCGCTGCTGCACGAAAAGCAGAGCGAGAAGGAGCAGGCGCTGGTCATGGCGCGCATGGCCCGCGCGCTGAGCCGCATGCACGTCAAGCGGCGCGGGAAATAAGTGAAAAAGATGTAAAAAATCACACCTGATGGTGTGATTTTTTTATTTTGCACCGTGATTTCGCCGCTTTTTGCGCAGGGGAATGATTAAAATGGGGAAAAAGGAGGGAAAATCCATGGAAATGACCGGGAGAAAACCGCTGCTGTCGCAGCAGGTGCTGTACCTTTCCACCGACGCGCTGCGCCCCAACCCAAATCAGCCGCGCCGCGACTTTGACGAGGGCGCCCTGCGCGAGCTGAGCGAGAGCATCCGCCGCTACGGTATTTTGCAGCCGCTCACGGTCCGCCGCGCGGCGGAGGGCTACGAGCTCATCGCGGGGGAGCGGCGGCTGCGCGCGGCAAGGCTTGCGGGCGTGCGCGAGGTGCCGTGCCTGCTGGCCCGCTCGAGCGCGGAGGAGAGCGCGCTGCTCGCGCTCATTGAAAACCTCCAGCGCAGCGACCTGCACTATCTCGAGGAGGCCGCCGCCATCGCGCGGCTCATCTCGGCCTACGGCCTTTCGCAGGAGCAGGCGGCGGAGAAGCTGGGCAAGTCCCAGTCCGCCGTGGCGAACAAGCTGCGCCTTCTGCGCCTTTCACCGGAGTGCGCGCGCATCCTTCGCGAAAACGGCCTTTCCGAGCGGCACGCCCGCGCGCTGCTGCGCCTTGCGGACGAGGAGGACCGCCTTGCGGCGCTGCGCACGATCGCCGCGCGCGGCTATAACGTGGCGCAGAGCGAGAGCTACATCGAGCAGCTGCTCAAAGCCAAGCAGAAAACGCCGCCCGCGCGCCTGCCGACCTACATCATCAAGGATGTGCGCATTTTCCTGAACACCATCCGCCGCTCAGTGGACGTGATGCAGCGCGCGGGCGTCCGGGCCGACGTGCAGCGAGAGGACACGGAGGAGGGGATCCTCCTGACCATCCGCATCCCCCGGTGCGCAAAAAGGGGCGGAAGATGAAAAATTGTCACCGATTTGTGATTCTTTTTTCCCGCTTCTATGCTATACTGAAATGACCCGGAGACAAATTCGACGGGAAAGTACAGGAAGAAACAGGAGGGGCCAGGCATGGAAGAAAAGAGCGGCGCCTTTGCGGAAAAGAAGAGACGGGGAGGCAAGCGCCTGATGAAGCCGGAAAAGGCGCCCAAGGAGCGGCGCGAGCGCGCGGAAAAGGAGCCCCGCGTTCCACGTGAAACATCCGGGAAAAAGCCGGGCAAGGTCATCGGCATTATCGTACTCGTGTTCGCGCTCGCCTATCTGGGGCTGTGTGCGTGGGCGAAGGTCGATGACAAGATCGCGCCGAACACGTATTTTGCCGGTGTGAACTACGGCGGTATGACGCCCGCGCAGGCTAAAAGCGAGCTGCAGAGCCGTCTGGACCGCGCGCAGGGGGCAACGGTCTCCTTCGCTCTGCCGGACGGCACGCCCGTCACGGACCTCGCGCTCGGCACGATCGATGTCAGCGCGGACGTGGAGGACATCGCCGGTACGATCGGCGCGAAGAACTACCACGGCTTTCTGATGGGCGGCGTGTACTACGCGAAAACGCTCTTCTCCGGCGGCGCGGAGATCGAAGATGTCAGCTATGACGGCGACTTTGCCGCCGCGGCGCAGACCGTGCGCGCGGCCATCGACTGCGACCCGGTCGAGTTCGCCATCAACGTGACGGAGGACGGTCAGGTCAGCATTCGCAAGCCCATGGACGGCCGCAGGGCCGTGACGGCGGACGGGGAGGACCCGGTCGTGGCGCTGCTGCGCAATGCCTATTTCAGCGGCGGCGAGCCGTCCGAGATCACGCTTGAGCCGGTCGACGGGGAAAACGGCGGCGTTTACGAGGTCGTCTCCGCCGAGCCGGTCGATCTCGCGGCACAGCGCGAAGCCGTCGTGGGGCAGAAGGTGAACGCCTCCTACGATAAGGTGAACGGCACGATCCTGCCCGGCCACGCGGGCGTGGACTTCTCGCTTGCGGACCTCCAGTCTGCCTACGACGCGGCCGCGCCAGGGGAGACCGTCAGCCTTGCCAACGCCACGGTCGAAGCGCCGGACGTGACGGCCGAGCAGCTTGAAAAGGTCCTCTTCCGCGATGTGCTGAGCACTTACACCACCAAGGTCGGCGGCGCGTCTGGCCGCCGCGCGAACGTCAAGCTCACGGCCTCGCGCATCAACGGCTACATCATGAACGCGGGCGAGACGATGAAGTACGGCCCGCTCGTCACGCCCTTCACCGCGGCCAACGGCTACAGCGCCGCGCCCGGATATCTCCAGGGCAAGACCGTCGATATGGTCGGCGGCGGCGCGTGCCAGGCAAGCTCCACGCTCTATGCCGCCGCGCTCTACGCGAACCTTGAGATCGTGCAGCGCACGAACCACGGCTTCGCTTCCGACTACATCGGTCTCGGCCTTGACGCGACGGTCGCCGAGGGCGGCCCGGAGTTCGAGTTCCGCAACAACACCAATTATCCCATCAAGGTGGTCGCCGAGTATTACGCGAGCGGCGGCAAGAATTACATCAAGATCACGCTGCGGGGCACGAAGGTGGACGATTCCTACGTGAAGATCAAGACCGACGTGCTCGAGACCATCCCCTTCGAGGAGGAGATCGTCGAGACCGACGAGCTCGCCCCCGGCGAGCGCAAGGTCGAGCAGACCGCCTACACCGGCTACAAGGTAAAGACCTACCGCAACGTGTATTCCGGCGACGGGACGCTCATCTCATCGACCTTTGAAGCGAGCAGCAACTATAAGGCCCGCAACCGCATCGTGCTCGTGGGCAAGTCCACCACGACCACGCCCACCGATCCGGGGACCACAACGCCCACGGACCCCGGCACGACCACCCCGACCGATCCGGGCACGACGGAGCCGACGGACCCCGGCACCACCGATCCCGGCACGGGTGACGGCGGCACGAGCGAGCCGCCGGAGCAGATGGAAAAGCCCGGCTGGCTCGACACGCCCTGAGCGGTCAGATAATAAGAGAAAAGCGGAGAGACTTAAAAAAGTCTCTCCGCTTTTTTGTGCGTTAATCTTCTGAATGAATGTAGATATCCTCGACCTGCTGCTGTGCGGCGATCAGGTCCTCACGGGCCCGGCCGTAGTTCTGCTGCTCCATTTCTTCCAGAGCATCCGTCATCGCGTTGAAGAGGATCGAGTACAATAATTTGTAGTCTACCATGAAGACCACCCTCTGAAAAGCATATAACATTTCGTTATATAACGCAATATAACATTTTGTTTTACGTATACTTCTTTACGGTATCTGAACGAGGTGAAACAAAATGTATCAACGCATCCGGGATCTGCGGGAGGACAGCGACATGACGCAGAAGTACGTCGCGGACTACCTCCAATGCACGCAGGCCTGTTATTCCTATTATGAGAGCGGCAAGCATGACGTACCGAGCGACGTGCTCATCCAGCTCGCGCGGCTTTACCACACGAGCGTGGATTATCTGGTCGGCCTGACGGAGGAAAGAAAGCCCTACCCGCAGAAAAAGTAGTACATACCGCGGCGGAGGGGCTTAGCCCTTCTTGCGGATGAGGATGAACGGCGTGCACTGGTCGTCCTGGCCGGCGGGATTGTCGCGGATGATCTCGCAGAGCTGCTCGTCGGTGAGCGTCACATTGTCGCCCTTGCCGAGAATGTCGCGCGTGAAGTCGTTCGCGTCCACGATCATGGCGCGCACGCCGGTCTTTTCGTAAATTTCATTGCACACGCCGGAGGGATTTTCCGGGATGCGGATGCCGTAATCGCCGTAGACGGGGAACACGTCGGGGTAGAAGCCGTCGAGACCTGTGACCTCCATGCCGACCATATCGTAGAAAATGCCATGCTTGCCCACGAGCTTGCCGAAGCCTGCGCAGATGGCGGCCCAGAGGACCTTCCACGCGCCGCACTCGTCGATGGCGAACTGCATCTTGCACACCTCGCCCACGCCGATGCCGGCGCTGTTGTGCTGGATGGCGAAGCGGCTGAGGAATTTCGCCAGCCACGAAATTTTCATATCCTTGCGGTAGACCACTCGCTTCTGGCACAGGGCGATGATCTTTTCGCTAATGCTCAGCAGATCGCCCTCCTCGTAGAGGGGCTTGACGTAGCGGTTGACGAGTTCGATGTAATCCTCGCCGATCTCGACAAAGTGCGTCTGGATGGCGTGGCGCAGATAGACGCCCGTGGACGTCTCAATTTCAACGTTTTTGGAGCCGTTTGCAACAAAATCCATGAAAAAAGCCTCTTTCGTGCAGTATTTGAATCAATCAAAATATGAACCGATGGTATTGTACCACAAAATCCGCAAAATGCTACTGTAAATTGCAAAAATGCGGAAAAAGAAATCAACACGCCGCCCGCTGCGCATGTTTCGCGCGGCGGACGGCGATCATTTCAAATTCAGGGGGGATCAGCGGCTGGCTTCGACGATGAGGGCTTCGACCTTTTTGTAGCTTTCCTTGGCGAGGGGGATGGCGTGGTCCATCAGCGCCTGGCCGTGCTTCCAGCATTCGTCGGCAAATTCCTTGTCCTTGAGCGATTTGAGGTTGATGAGCACGTTGAGCCACGCGCTCTGCATGGCGGTCTTGAGGGTGAGCGCGGCGATGCCGAGGTCACTCACGACGTTCGGGTTCGTCGTGCCGATCAGGCTCGCGCACAGGTCGATGGCGTCGGAGCAGATCTCCATCATCGTCATCGGCACCTGCGTGCAGTTGCGGAAGCTTGCCTGCACCGCGCCGCGGCGGATGGCCTTGTGCGCGTCGTCATCCTTCGGGAGGGCGAGCGAATCGATCAGCGTGTCGAACACCTCGCTGTCGCGGTTCATGACGTCAATAAAGCGCTCTTTGAGCTCATTGCCCTTGGCGATGGCGTCCAGAAGGCGCTCGTGGTCGCCCTCAAAGCCCTTTTTGTCGAGCGTCAGCCCGCTGACCATCATCGTCAGCGCGACGCCCACGCCGCCGGCAAGGCCCGCCACGGCGCCGCCGCCGGGAGCCGGTGTGCCGAGGCCGATCTCATTGACCAGCTCGGTCACTTTCATGTCTGCAATTTTCATAGAAGCCCTCCCTGAGTGAAGTAAAATAAAAATCTATCAGGAACAGGCGGGGCATGACCCTGCCTGTTCCTGATATTGTCTGATTTAGAAAAGACCCGTGATTCTGCCGGTCTCGTCCACGTCGATCTTCTCGGCGGCGGGGACCTTCGGCAGACCCGGCATGGTCATGATGTCGCCGGTCTTGGCGACAAGGAAGCCCGCGCCGGCGTTGACCTTGAGGTCGCGCACGGTGATCTTGAAGCCGCGCGGCGCGCCGAGCTTTGCCGCGTCGTCGGAGAAGGAGAACTGCGTCTTGGCCATGCAGATGGGCAGCTTGTCAAAGCCCAGCTCGGTGAGCTGCTTGAGCTGCTTTTTAGCAGAAGCCGCGATGACCACGCCGTCGGCGCGGTAGACCTTCGTGGCGATGGCGTTCAGCTTGTCCTCGATGCTGTCGTTCACGTCGTAGACGAACTTAAAGTGGTTCGGCTCCTCGCACAGGCGCACGACCTCTTCCGCGAGCGCGAGACCGCCCTCGCCGCCCTTGGCCCAGACCTCGCTGAGACGGACGTTGACGCCCAGCTCGCGGCACTTGCTCTCGACAAGGTCGAGCTCGGCCTTCGTGTCGGTCGGGAAGGCGTTGATGGCCACGACGCAGGGCAGGCCGTAAACGTTCTTCACGTTGTCCACGTGCTGTAAGAGGTTCGGCAGGCCCTTTTCGAGCGCTTCGAGGTTCTCGTGGTTCAGCTCGGCCTTGGGCACGCCGCCGTGATACTTGAGCGCGCGCACGGTTGCGACGATGACCACCGCGTCGGGGTGGAAGCCCGCCGCGCGGCACTTGATGTCGAGGAACTTCTCCGCGCCGAGGTCGGCGGCGAAGCCGGCCTCCGTCACGGTGTAGTCGCTCAGGCGCATCGCGGTCTCCGTCGCCTGGACGGAGTTGCAGCCGTGGGCGATGTTCGCGAACGGACCGCCGTGGATGAACGCGGGCGTGCCCTCGAGCGTCTGGACCATGTTGGGCTTGATGGCGTCCTTCAAAAGCGCGGCCATCGCGCCCTCCGCCTTCAGCTCGTGCGCGGTGACGGGCTGATCGTCGTAGGTGTAGGCCACGACCATCTTGCCGAGGCGATCCTTGAGGTCCATCAGGCCGCTCGCAAGGCAGAGAACGGCCATGACCTCGCTCGCGACGGTGATCTCGAAGCCGTCCTCGCGCGGCACGCCGCTGGCCTTGCCGCCGAGACCGTCGATGATGTGGCGCAGCTGACGGTCGTTCATATCGACGGCGCGCTTCCATACGATCTTGCGCGGGTCGACGCCCAGCGCGTTGCCCTGCTGGATGTGGTTGTCGAGCAGCGCCGCGAGCAGGTTGTTCGCCGCGCCGATGGCGTGGAAGTCGCCGGTGAAGTGCAGGTTGATATCCTCCATGGGCACGACCTGGGCGTAGCCGCCGCCGGCCGCACCGCCCTTGACGCCGAACACGGGGCCGAGCGAGGGCTCGCGCAGGCAGACCATGGTCTTTTTGCCGAGACGGTTGAGCGCGTCGGCAAGGCCGACGGACGTGGTGGTCTTGCCCTCGCCCGCGGGGGTGGGGCTGATGGCGGTGACGAGGATCAGCTTTGCCTTGCGGGGCAGCTTGCGGATCTCGCTTAAGTCGATCTTGGCCTTGTAGTTGCCGTAGAGCTCAAGGTGCTTTTCGTCAATGCCGGCCTTGGCGGCGACGTCGACGATCTTTTTCATTTCATGTGCCTGGGCGATCTCAATGTCGGTCATGGGGAATACCTCCTAAATAATTATGTATTTAAAAGCGGAGAATTGTCTCTTATTGACAAAATCAATTATAGCCGAACGATAGAGAAAGGTAAACTGTTTTGCAAGCCTCTTTTTTCCAAAAACCTTAAAAAATTAAGCGTTGGTTCGCGTGCCTTAAAAAGAAAAAACGGGAGATTCTTGGACGAATTTTCAACGCTTGCGGCAAAGGTCAAAACAAGAAAAGCGAAAGTTGCCAGCGCCCGGCTTTCATTTCACTCTGCCGCGTCACAGCGTGATGCGCATGGGCTCATCCAGCGTGACCTCGCCGCCGATGCTCGCGGCGATGACGTTTCCGCCTTGGCGCTCGACGCTTGCGCGGACTGTGCCCGCGGGCTGCCGGTATTCGCACGAAAAACCGCCGTTTTCCATGCGTTCGCTCTGCGCGACGGCGCAGGCGACGCTGCCGCTGCCGCAGCTGCCCTCCCAGACGAGGGAGCCTGTCTCGATGACCTTGACGAGCGGGATCATGCTGCGCTTTTCCGCATCGAGGAAAATGACGCCGCAGGCGTCAAGCCCTGCAATTCCGGAAAAGATCGACTCCGCCGCGCGGAAGAACCCTTCGCTCGGCTCCACGCCCTCAACGACGAAGTGGGCGATGCCTGTTAAGTCGACGAGCGTGCCCTCATGACCATTCACCGTGACACGCTTCACGCTGCGCGGACAGGGCATTTCGGCGCGCGCCGTGCCGGATTTCAGATCGACCTGCGCGGTGACGGCATGGTCGCAGCCGCTCACGCGCAGCCTGACCGAGGAAAGGCCGCCCTTTTGCTGGGCAATATACATGCCGTAGGCGCGCGTCGCGTTGCCGCAGAATTCGCCGCCCATCATCTCCATGTGGCCGTCGACGTCGTCTTCCGACGGGCAGGCGTAGCCGACCTGCTCGGCCTTGAGTGCGGGGATCGCCATGATCTTCTCCGCGATGGCCGCGCGCTGTGCCTTTTCGACCGGATCGAGCACGAACACCGTAATGTTCCCCGCCGGGTCCGCCCGTAAAATATTCAGTTCCATAGTAAGTTCCTCCTAAAAAAAGAAGGTGTAAAGCCAAAATAACTTTACACCTTCTTTTACATCCTGTCAATTCGTGTCAAAACACAAATCTTTCAGCATTATTGTCCCCAAATCGGTAGCAATAACCATTTTTGAGACGCATCACATTTGCGGCCGCGCACGCCGCAAACAATTTGGATTGTCCCGGAGGACGACATGTGCGTCCGCAGGGACACCTTACAAATATTTTCGCGGTGAGCGAAAATATTTGAAGCTCCTATTTCATTTGGGCCGATGGCCCAAATGAAAGGTCTCAAAATTGCGTCTCCGACGCAATTTTGACTTATTCAAAGTCGGGGATATACTCCTTGACGATATCCAGCAGCTCGCCGGAGCGGATCATCGCTTCCACCGCACGGATGTCGGGCCAGATCTCACGGTCGATCTCATAGAAAGCGACCTTCTCGCGCACGTGCTGATAGAGAGCCTCATGCAGCGGGGTCATGCCCTGGCCGTGGGTGTTCAGGCGGCGGCGGATGTCGATGGCCTGGCAGGCGGTCATCAGCTCGTCGGCGAGCACGTCCTGCGTGTTCTGCAGGATCATCTTGGCCTTGCGGGCGGCGGTGGTGCCCATGGAGACGATGTCCTCCTGGTTGGCGGAGGAGGGGATGGAGTCAACGGACGCGGGATGCGCGTAGACCTTGTTCTCGCTGACCATGGAAGCGGCGGCGTACTGGACGATCATGAAGCCGGAGTTGACGCCCGCCTCGGTGGTGAGGAACGCGGTCAGGCCGTTGGAGAGCGCGGGGTTGACCATACGCTCGGTGCGGCGCTCGGACGCGTCGGCGATCTCGGACGCGGCGATGCCGAGGAAGTCGAACGGCAGGGCCATGGGCTCGCCATGGAAGTTGCCGCCGGAGATGACGGCCTCGTCCTCGAGGAACATCAGCGGGTTATCGGTGACGGCGTTGAGCTCAATCTCGACCTTCTCGCGGACATACTCGAGCGCGTCGCGGCAGGCGCCGTGCAGCTGCGGGATGCAGCGCAGGGCGTAAGCGTCCTGAACGCGGTCCTTCTGGCAGTTGTCGAGGATCTCGGAGCCGTCGAGCAGCTTGCGCATGTTCGCGGCGACGAGCATCTGGCCCTTCTGGCCGCGCACCTGATGGATGCGGGGGTCGAAGGCGTTGCGAAGACCGGTCAGGCCCTCGAAGGACATGGACGCGATCACGTCGCCGAGCTGGGCGGCGCAGATGGTGTCGTACAGCGCGAGAGCACCGACGGAGGTCATCGCGCAGGTGCCGTTCGTCATGCCGAGGCCTTCCTTGGAGACCAGGGTGTCGAGCGTCTTGATGCCGGCCTTGGCCATGGCCTCAGCACCGGGCATCTTCACGCCCTCGTACATGGCCTCGCCCTTGCCGAGCATGGGGAGCGTCATGTGAGCGAGAGGAGCCAGGTCGCCGGAGGAGCCGAGGGAGCCCTTCTGCGGGACGACGGGGGTCACGCCCTTGTTGAGCATCTCGAGCAGCATCTCGACGAGGATGGGACGAACGCCGCTCACGCCGCCGCACAGAGCGTTGGCACGCAGCAGCATCATGCCGCGGACGATCTCGTCAGCATACGGCTCACCGGCGGCGGTGCAATGGCTGAGGATCAGGTTGGTGGAGAGCTGATTGCTCATCTCCTTGGGGACGGCGACCTTCTGGAACTCGCCGAAGCCCGTGGTGATGCCGTAAGCGACGCGGCCCTCAGCGGCGATCTTCTCGGCCAGGGCGCGGGACTTCTTCATGGCTTCCAGAGCGGAGGGAGCCAGCTCGACGGTCGCATTGTAGCGAGCGATGGCGACGAAGGATTCGAGCGTCAGGCTGTGGCCATCGACGACGACATGCTTGATCGCGGTAGGATTCATGATCATGGTAGTGTCCTCTCTTTTCTCAAAGTTCCGGTGTGACCCGGTCGGCGTGTCCGGTTGCCCGAACCGTCCAAGTGCAAGAAACGTGTCGAAGCGTTCCCCTTACTTTCCGCGCATGCCCGTGCGTGGATGGCGCTCCGCCTGTGGAAAAGTCCCACAGGATCGTTCTGGAAACAGTATAGCACATTTTTGTGCAAAATCAATAGTTTTTTGCCGGAAAAAGTTTTCTTTGTTGTGCGTTATCACCATATTTGGATAACACACTATCAGGGTACAGTGATAGAATTGGACAGAATAGATAAAAAAAGCGCCCCGCAAAAGCGGGGCGCCCTTCATTCTTTGTGGAAAGGTCACAGTTGTTCACTTCTTGTGCTTCTTGCTGGACTTCGGTTCGGGCGCGGCATAATCCATGATGCGGATCGCCGGATTCTTCTTTTTGATGAACGCGTAGATCTCGTCGAGGTCCTCGCGCGGGAAGAAGAGAGCCTTTTCCGTGTTGCCGTGGCCGATGTGCAGGCGCACCATGTCGGCGTGGCCGCGGTCCTCGCACACGATCGCATTGATGTCCTCCCAGGGGAAGAACTCGTAGTTGGTGGTGAACTGCATGTTGTAGAAGATCTCAAGTCCGCGGCTCGTGAGAGCGGCGTCCTTTTTGGTCATCAGCGTCAGCAGATACAGCACTGAGAACGCGAGCGAGACGAAGGCGAGCAGCGGGTTTCTGCTGCGGGTCGAAATGCCGAACAGCAGCAGCACGACAACCAAGATCCATCCGCCGGTCTGCACCCACTTTTTACGTGGCTTGAGCGACGACTGCGCGGGGTAGATCGGGGGCGGGACGGATTCCCAGGGAAGCGAATGTTTCACAGCGGTGATTCCTTTCTAAGTAAAGCAGGGAAGGGGGCTTACGCGTTGATCTTGGGGGCCTTACCGGCAGCACGGCGAGCCTCGAGGTTCGCAAGGGCCTTGGCGTGAGCCTCTTCGGGAGCGCCGGCGGGCTTGCCGGCCTTGGTCTTGCCGAAGATATTGGTGTAGGAACCGTCAGCCCAGAAGATGTTGCGGCCGAACAGAGCGGTCACATAGGCGTAAACGGGGTTGAGCAGGTTGACGAACGCATACGGGAAGAACACCAGCGGGCTCATGCCGAGAACGCCGGTCTGGTAAGCGCCGCAGCCGGTCCAGGGGAACATAACGGCCCAGAGGGTACCGGCATCTTCCAGAGAACGGGAGAGCATATTGCGGCCGAGACCGAGCTCGTCGTACTTGTCAGCATAGATGGGGGCGGGAACGCCGATGCCGAGGAACTGGTCGCACATGGTGGCGTCGCAGAAGATGGAGGTCAGCAGGGTCGCGAGGATGAGGCTGCCGACGGAGTGGATCCTGTGCTTCAGGCCGCCGAACAGACGCTCGACGCAGCCGCAGCGCTCCAGAGCACCGCCGTAGGCGAGCGCGAGGAGGATGAGGTTGATGGTCCACATGGTGCCGTTCATACCGCCGGCCTTGCCGAGGATGGAGTCAGCGACTTCGTTGCCGGTCTCAACGACGATACCGTTGTGCAGCATGTTGAAGATGTCGCCCAGGGCGCGGGAGCCGTAGATGGAGGTGGGCTGGAAGATCATCATGAAGATGGTCGCGGTGGCAACGGAGATGGCGATACCGACGAGGCCGGGCACGCGCAGGATGCACATCACGATAACCACGATGATGGGGATGAGCAGAACGGGGGAGATCACGAAGGCCTCGCGGAACGCGTCCTGAATGGACTGGGCGACGGTCGGATCGTAAGCGCTGGCGTCGATGTTCAGGCCCATGATGGTGTAGAGGATGAGGGCGATGACCAAGGTCGGGCCGGTGGAGGAGACCATCGCGGTAACGTGGTCGAAAAGACCGGTCTCGGCAACAGCCGCGGCGAGGTTGGTGGTATCGGACAGGGGGGAGAACTTATCGCCGACATACGCGCCGGAGATGATCATACCGGCGGTGAGGGCGGGATTGATGCCAAGGCCCGCGCCGATGCCGAGGAACGCAAGACCGATGGTGGCGGTGGTGGTCCAGGAGGAGCCGCACGCCATACCGACGATCGCGCAGAGGATGCAGCCGATGGGCAGGAACAGCTTCGGGGTCAGCAGATCCAGACCGTAAACGATCAGGGAGGGGATCGCACCGGAGGCCATGAAGCTCGAGACCAGGAAACCGACGGTGCAGAGGATCAGGACCGCTTCCATGGAAGCGCTCAGGCGCTCGATCATACCGGAGAGCATATCCTTGAAGTCGTGACCGCAGAAGTGACCGACGATGCACGCGACGACGATGGACATGACCAGGGGCATATGGGCGTCATGGTAACCGGATTCGGAATGACCGAGGAAGCAGTAAAGCATGAACCCGATCATTGCCACAATGGGAATTAACGCCAGCAGAAAACTGGGCTCCCGTGCGACTTTCTTTTCGTTTGCCATTGATAAAATACCTCTCTCTTCATAAAAATACTTGCCCGTCAGGAAGCGGGAAGCCGCTCCTCCCCGTGACGAACACGCTGCACACCGCACGCGGGGACGTGCGTTTTCTGTGGAGGGGTCCCACAGAAAAACAGACACAGAACTTAGGCAACAGCACCGTCGGGCAACGGTTTCTTGCACGCTGTTTCCCATGCCCTAATCTATTTGTGAACTAATTGTAACATACCTGTTCAGCAAAAGCAATAAAATTCGCGTAGATTCCAAAAAATATTTTAGTCAATTCTTCTATATCAGGATGACGTGATGTTATGTTGCTATGCCTTTACGGCATTGCAATAAAGCAAAACGGACAAAAAGGAGCAGACGCTTAGCGCCTGCTCTGATCAAAATGACGAATGGCTTACTTTTCTTCTTTGGCCCGCTCGAGCAGCAGCTTATAGCCGTCCGCCCCGTAGCAAAGGCACTTATTGACGCGCGTGATGGTCGTGGACGAAACGCCGATCTTCTGCGAGATCTGCGTGAAGGTCTTGCCATCGGCGAGAAGCGACGCCACCTCGAAGCGCTGGGACATCGCCTCGATCTCGCTGAAGGTGCAGAGATCGTCGAAGAAGCGGTAGCATTCTTCCTCCGTTTTCAAAGATAAGATTGCCTTGAACAGGTGATCGGTCTCTTCGCTTTTCATTTTGCTCTGGTACATCCAACGTTCCTCCTCAACGATCCGATCGGATCGACTCCTGCCCGCGCGGTGTGGCCGCGGCGGACGCCGAATGACGGCTGCCCGGAAGCTGCTTGCGGGCGAACCTCGATTTTCGGAGCTTGCCCGTTGATATTGTCTCTATGGTAACAAAAAGCGGCAGTTCCGTCAAGCGCAATTCGTGCTTTTTGGCGGATATCTTCATTTTTCGTGAACACTGTCCGCGACGGAAAGAAAAATTTTTGCACCACAGGCGGCGAAAGCTATGGCAATTCCGCGCGGAAAATGCTATACTGTCACGAAAGTGGAAAAAACGGCCGCGGACGCTTGACAATCCCTGCGCCGTACCGTAAAATATCTGTCAACCACTCCGATACGCTGCTGTGCCACCACAGTACAGTACGCTGTCCATACATTCTATTAGGAAAGGACACACACTATCATGGCAACGATCAAAGCTCACACCTTATCCGGCTTTATGGAGCTGCTTCCCGCGCCGCAGACCCAGATGGAGCGCCTTATGGAGGTGCTGCGCTCGTCCTACGGCGTCTATGGCTTCACCCCGCTCGACACGCCCATCATCGAAGCGAGCGACGTGCTGCTCGCCAAGGGCGGCGGCGAGACTGAAAAGCAGATCTACCGTTTCTCCAAGGGCGACAGCGACCTGTCCCTTCGCTTCGACCTGACGGTGCCTCTGGCGAAATACGTTGCCCTGCATTATGCCGACCTCGCTTTCCCGTTCCGCCGTTTCCAGATCGGAAAGGTCTATCGCGGCGAGCGCGCGCAGCGCGGCCGCTTCCGCGAGTTCTATCAGGCAGATATCGACGTCATCGGCGACGGCGAGCTCGACATCACGAACGACGCCGAGATCCCCGCCATCATCTATACCGTCTTCTCCCGCCTCGGCCTGTCCCGTTTTCAGATCCGCATCAACAACCGCCGCATCTTAAACGGCTTCTACGCGATGCTGGGCCTTTCCGACAAGTCCGGCGATATCATGCGCACCGTCGACAAGATCGAAAAGATCGGCCCTGACCTCGTGCGCGCGATCTTGGTCGACGACTACGCCATCGAGGGCGAAAAGGCGGATGAGATCCTCGCCTTCATCGGCATCAAGGGCACGAACGAAGAGGTGCTCGCTTCTCTTGAAAAGTACCGCGGCCGCAACGAGATGTTCGACCAGGGCCTCGACGAGTTGACGACCGTCGCCAAGTACCTCGGCGCGTTCGGCGTGCCGCAGGAGAACTTCGCGGTCGACCTGACCATCGCGCGCGGCCTCGACTACTACACCGGCACGGTGTACGAGACGACGCTGCTCGACCACCCCGAGATCGGCTCGGTCTGCTCCGGCGGCCGCTACGATAACCTTGCCGAGTACTACACCGACCGCAAGCTCCCGGGCGTCGGCATCTCCATCGGCGTGACGAGACTTTTCTACGTCCTCGGCGAGCAGGGCCTTCTCAACAGCGAGATCTGCACCGCCCCGGCGGACGTGCTCATCCTGCCGATGACCGAGGATTTGAGCGACGCGATCTCCCTTGCGACCGACCTTCGCGCCGCGGGCGTCAGCACGCAGATCTACACGGAAAAGAAGAAGTTCAAGGCCAAGATGAACTATGCCGACAAGCTCAAGGTGCCGTATGTGTACTTTCTCGGCGAGGATGAGATCGCGGCGGGCATCGTGTCCTGCAAGGATATGCGCACGGGCGAGCAGGTCAAGCTGCCGCGCGCCGAGGCCGTCGCCAAGGCGAAGGAATTTGTCGAGAGCGACCGCAAAAAGCCCGTCATCTGCGAGACACCTGATATCTCCGCGGCGGTTGACAAGCTCCTTTAAGGATTGTTCCAAAGCCCGTCATCTGCGAAAAGTAAGCAAACAAAAAAGGAGCACCCGTCCCGGATGCTCCTTTTTTAGCATTGATTTTTAGTCCACCGTGCGCATGAAGCTCGTCGAGCCCTTCTGGAACTTGACGTCCAGCTTCACGCGGTCGGCGCGCATGTAGCTTGTGGTGTACTCGTAGGTGTGGCCGTTTTCGGTCGTGGTGCGGCGCTGGTGGAAAAATGCCGCCGAGCCCGGCGCGCAGTGCAGCAGCTGCGCCTCGTGCGGCGCAAGGACCACGGCCTCGTAGGTGTCCGACGCGGAGAACGGGATCACGCCCACGTGGTAGAGCAGGCTGTAGAAGCTGTGCGTCTCGAGCAGCTCGCGCGTGAGGTTGGGATAGATGTACTCGGGGTAGTACGACGTTTCGAGGATCAGCGGCTCGCCGTCCACGTTGCGCACGCGCGTGAAGCGGTAGACCTTCACGCCCGATTCAAGCCCCATCAGCGCGATGATCTTGGGCGAGGGCGTGATGACCGCGAAATCCACCAGCGTGGACGAGGGCTGCTTGCCCAGCTGGGAAATTTCCGTCGTGAAGGAGTACTGCACGCCCTTGCGGCGGCTGTTGGGATCGGCGACGAACGTGCCCTTGCCGCGCTTGCGCACGACGAAGCCCTCTTCCTCCAGCGCGCCGATGGCCTGGCGCACGGTGTTGCGGCTGATGTCGTAGGCGCGGCAGAGCTCGGCCTCGCTCGGCAGCAGATCGCCGACCTTGAGCGCGCCGGCGGTGATGCTGCGCTTGATGATGCCCATGAGCTGCGAATAGAGCGGGACCTCGCTGTCGAGCGACAGCGGGTTTTTGAGGATCGGATTGCCTTCCATGATGGGGACCTCCGGAAAAAGTGTTTAGAAGTTTTAGAATATTCCCATCATACCACATGTTTTCAAGTTGTACCAGTACCTTTTTCAAAAAAGGAGGGGATTTTCCCCTCCTTTTTTTCTTTTTTGCGCGTTCAGTCCAGGATTTCCTGCGCGCCGGTCTTTAAATTTATGCGCACCTCGTGCGTCACAAGCGGGTCGTCTGACTTCTCATGGTTGATGTCGTAGACGGCGGTAGTGTAGACATAGCCGTCGCGGATTTCAAGAGAGGAGTTGACGGAGGTGACATAGCCGCCGTCCTCTGTGAGAGCGCCGCCGTAGTACCAGTCCTTGTCGCCGAATTTCGTGAACGTTTTGCCGCTGTCGTAAGAAATGGACAGGTTATTCGGCGTGGGCATGAAATAATCCGTCATCACGATAATGTCGCCGCTGATGGCGATGGAATTGTAGCCGTCGATCGAAGCGATCTTTTTGCCGTCGACGCCATAGAGGTCGGTGACGAACGAGCCCATGGTCGCGCCGCCGATGTGGTAGCTCATCAGAAGGCGGTCGTCCTGCGTCGAAAGGCTCGCGTTGACGGGCTCGTCGTTGAGGTAGTCGATCGGCAGGGTGTCGACCGTTTCGATCATGCCCGAGCGATAGCGGCGAAGCTCGCCGCCCATGGTGTACCACAGAAAGCCGCCGAAGTCCACATGACTGCCAGAGGACTGGATGAGGACGTCGCGGTTGAGGACGGCGCTTTTGACGACGGCGTTCGCGTTTTGCGCGTCCTCGTTCGCGGCGGCTTCCTCGAACCACGCGAGCATCGCGTCGAAGATCGTCTCATGCTTGCCGAAGTCGCCGCTCGCTTCGTAGTAGGTGCTGCCGTCCTTCGTCAGCACGTAGCAGATGGTGTTCGTGCCCTCGTAGAACTCAAAATACGACTGATTGCTGTTTTCGGGCCAGAGCTGGATGTGACGGCCCTCGGGCACGCGCGTGGTGTCCGGCAGCTTTTTATAGGTAAAATCGCTCAGGTGCAGCGCGCTCTCGCCGTCCACAAGGCTGACGCTGCGGTGGTCGCTGCTGTTGGCGCTCGCGTAGTAGGCGATGCTGTCGATGCCGCCGCCGGAGGAGACGAGCGCGATGTCGGCGGGGAAGGAGGGGGAGTAGGCCTTTTTCATCGCGTCGCTCACGGTGAAGGTGTTCGCCATCTGCTCGAGCAGACTGCGCTCGCCCTCAACCTGACGCGCGGCGCTCCAGCCCCACTGGTTCTCCTGCGTGCTCTGGCCGTCGTACCAGAAGGTCTGCACCTCGTAATGGCCGCCGTCGGGGCGGTCGAAGAGACGGATGCGCGCGTGCTGCTCGCCGTCCGTTTTGGTGTAGACGTTTCGGCCGTTCACCTGCTCAACGTCCCAGCCGTCGCGCTTGAAGTAGCTCTCCGCGTCGGAAGCGGCGGTGGAGAAATCCTTGACGACGAAGGTCGACTTTGTGCCGTAGGCGGATTCCCACAGCGGCTCGTCGAGCTTTGCCGACCATGTGCCGGTGTAGGGCAGGTAGAAGTACCAGCCGCCGCCGGACTGGATGCGGCCGTCGGGCGTTAAGTCGTTGCCGTAGCCGTCGGTGAAGCGGTAGAGCGACGCGACCTGATAGCGCGGCACGTCGAGCTGGGCATAGTTTGCGTAGGTGTCGTGCAGGTAGGCCTTCGGCTCGTCGTTGTAGTAGCCGCCAAGGCCGTCGTTGCTCGGCTGGGAGAGGAGCACGCGATAGCCGTCCCCGTTGTGGAGAACGGTGAGATACTCCGGGAAGCCGTCGAACAGGTAGCCGTCGTCCGACAGGCTCTGCCCGCCAACGGGCGTGATCTCCTGCCCGTCGGGGTTGAGCGGCTTTTCCTCTGTGGAAAAGAGCCACAGCTCGAGGATGCCGTCGGGGCAGAGGTCGTTGTCAAGATACGTGCTCAGAAGCGACAGCTCCCGCACGCGCATGTCGGACACGCGGTCGGTGATGGGGGAGCTGCCGTCGCCTCCGTCGGTGTAGTAGGTGATCGTACCGGCGGCGCGGGATTGCGCGACGCGCGCGGCGGCGTAGTCGTCCATTGTGGCAAAGACCTGCGTCGGGTCGGAGGTCTCATCAAGACGGAAAATCCAGCGGATGCGCTCGGTATCCTCGATAAAGGCGTCGCCGCCGTCGAAGTGATAGCCAAAGCACAGATACAGCGTGCCGTCCGTCTGCTTCAGCAGGAAAACAAGGTTCGGTGTGGCTTCGGGGTCCTGATCGCCGAAGTTGTCCGGCAGCACCGCGCGCCATGCGGTCTTATTGTCATCGCGCAGTGTGTTCAGGTCCGGGAGCCAGGTGCCGTCGAAGTTTTCCTCCGTCAGCGTGAGCGATTCCATCGGGGAGAAGAGCATCACCGTGCCGCTGTATGTCAGCGCGACCGATTTAACGCCGTCCGATTGCGAAAGCTGCACGGAGCTGCTGCTCAAATTGGAGAAGGGAAGGAAGCTTCCCCCGATCGTGAGCGCGGAGTTTTCCGCCACGAATACGGGAGTATAGCGTGCGCCGCTGAACGGGTCGTCCAGCACCTGTGAACCCCGGTCCCAGCCGACGGCGCAGCCCGCCGTGAGCGTCAGCGCCAGCACGAGGGCCACGATGCCGAGCCCGCGCTTTTTCTGCGCGCCCAGCACGTTCGTGATGCGCCGCTTGAGACGCTCCACCGTGCCGCCGAAGCAGGTGGTCGCGGGCAGGGCGCGGCTGCGGCTCTGCACGGCGGCAAGCAGCGTGCGGCTGTAGGCCGCGCGCTCGGCGCGGTCTAACCGCTCGGTCGCCGCGCTGTCGCAGGCAAGCTCAATGTCCTCGTCCGCCTGGCGCAGCATCAGATAGACCATGGGGTTGAACCAGTGCATCGCGTTGGCCGCGAGCAGCACGAGCTTTAAGAGCATGTCGCGCCGCTTTAAGTGGCACAGCTCATGGCGCAGGATGTAGCGCAGCTCGGTAAGGTCGTAGCGCTCGCTCGGCAGCAGCAGTGCCGGGCGGAAAAAGCCCGTGACGGCGGGCGTCGTGACCGCTTCGCAGATGAGCATGCGCGGCGGGTCAATGTGCAGCTCGCGCGCCGTGTCGCACAGCAGGAACGCATAGTCCGCGCGCGAGACCTCGCGCCGCCAGCGGCGCACCGTGCGGCGGAAGAGCGCGTAGGACACGCCCTGATAGCAAAGGAACGCCGCCGCGCCCGCAAGGTAGCCGTAGAAGAGAATAGAAGTGACGGGGATATAGCGAGTGGTGCGCTGCTCGGGGTTCGTCACGGGGCGGTCGTTGATCGCGTCGCGCACCGCGGCGGGGGACTGACCGCTCTGCTCGGCCATGTCGCCGAAGAGATTGTCCGTGGCGATGACGGTCGTTTTTTCGCTGCCGACGAAGAGTGTGTAATCCGTTGGCGGCGCGGCCTGCACGGGCGCGTTTTTCACCGAGTAATCCACCGGCAGCAGCAGGAACAGCGATAGAAACAGCCACAGCCAGCAGCGCGTTTTGGCGCGGTAGCGCTCGCGCCAGAGGGGCTTGCAGGCGAGCATCGCGGCGACCGCGAGCGCGCCTAAGAGCGAGGTTTTCGCAAGATTCAGCAGAAATGTTTCCATGGTGCGTCCTCCTTTTTCCGTTTACCGGCTCATATCGTCCAGAAACTGCCGCAGCTCGTCGATCTCGCGCTGCTCGAGCGGCTGCTCGGCGTTGAGCGCCGCGACGAAGCTGCCGAGCGACCCGCCGTAGAGCCGCTTCAGAACGCTGCGGCTCTCGAACTCCAGGTAGCGCTCCTTCGAGACGAGCGGGGTATAGAGATTCGTGCGCCCCTCGCGGCGGCTTGCGAGAAAGCCCTTTTCGCAAAGGCGCGTTAAGTAAGTGTTGAGCGTGTTGGCGCTCCAGCCGTGCGAGGCGAGCGCGCCCTCGATATCGCCGCGCCCGGCCTCGCCGCCGACGGCCCAGATGGCCTGCATCACGGCAAGCTCCGCGTCAGGCAGCCGCTTTTTCTCTTCCATGGCGGGACCTCCTTGTAAAAGTACTACAAATGTCGTTGATCTATATATACTACATTTGTCGTAGTTTGTCAAGCAGAAGATCGGGCGCTTCAAACGCGAAAAAAGGCCCGCCTTCCTTGCGGAAAGCGGGCCTTTTCTGCGCTTATTTTAAAGGGGGAGTGCGTTCGATTAGAACTTGGGCTTCTGGGCCTTGACCTTGGGCTCCTGACCGTTGCAGACGGCGACGATGTCGTTGGCGACGCTGGTGCAGCAGTTCAGAACGCTCTGTTCGGTGGTGGCGGCCATGTGCGGGGTCATGATGACGTTGTCGAGGTCGAACAGCTCGCGGCTGGACTCCTGGATGGGCTCATGCTCGAACACGTCCAGACCGGCCTGGAACAGGGTGCCGTCCTTCAGGCACTCGACCAGCTCGTCTTCCTTGATGAGGGCACCGCGCGCGCAGTTGATGAAGGAAGCGGTGGGCTTCATCCAGCTGAACTGCTCACGGCCGATGGAGTGCTCGGTGGAGGGAACGACGGGCAGATGCACGGACACGAAGTCGGCCTGCTCCCAGACCTCCTTGGCGGTGGCCTTCAGCTCGCACAGATCGCCGATCTTGTCCTGCGTGAGGTACGGATCGTAGCCGATGACGTTCATGCCGAAGCCGTACTTGCACTTCTGCATGGCGAGCTGGGAGATACGGCCGCAGCCGATCATACCGAGGGTCTTGCCGCCGAGCTCATAGGTGTGCTCCATGCCCATGCGGACAAGGAAGTTGCCGCTGCGGAACTGACGGTCGACATAGGTGAAACGCTTGGCGCACATGAGCATCAGCATGACGGCGTGCTCGGCGACGGCGTTGGCGTTGCCGGCGGGCGCGTAAACGACGGTGATGTCCTTGGCGTGGGCGTGGTCCATGTCGATGTTGTCGAGACCGGCGCCCTGCTTGCCGATGACCTTCAGGTTGGTGCAGGTATCCATCATCTTGGCGGTGATGGGCTCAGTGCGGCACATGATGGCGTCGGGCTGATACTCGGCGAGCTCCTTAACGTAGGTCTCCTCGTCGTTGTGGCTGCAGACCTTCACCTCAAAGTCGTTGGCCTTGAAAATGTCGGTAGCGACCTCGTTGAGCTCGATCGTGTAGTATACCTTGAACTTTGCCATGATAAAAAGATCTCCTCTCAAAAATTATTGTTACTTATTGATTCCCTCAATGATTTCATACGGTTCTTACATTATACCGTCCGTGCTCTGCAAAAGCAAGCGATTTTGTGAAAGTTTTGCAGGAATTGATTCAATTATTTGATGACTGCCATTTAATTCTGACAATCCCCCGTCATGCAACCTGAATGTTACATCATAGCAACAGGGAATTGCTAAAAATTGCGCGGAAAATTGCCCGATGTCAAGCGCAGCTTGCTTGCAGAAATCATGAATTGCCCCTACAATAGAGTTGACCGGAGGGACACTCCGGCGAAGAAAAGCAGATGAGAGAGTAAAAAATGAGGAGAGAGGAGTACCCTATGATGGAAGATCAGTTCATCCCCAGCGCCGACCCCACGTTCGTCCCCGCCGCGCCGCCCGTACTCATCCCGCCGCATGAGCGGGCGGAAGCGCCGCTGCTGCACGACGGCTTTTCGCGCCTGTTCTGGCTGAGCGTCGCGTCGATGCTCATAAACCTTCTGACCAACAGCTTCAAGCTCACCGAGCGCATCCCCGCCCTGCGCGTGCCGCTGAGTCTTGCCGCGCTCGCCGTGGGCGTGCTGATGATCGTATCGATGTGGAAGATGAGCGCCGCCGTGCCGCGCTTTCGCAAGGCGGCGGTGTGGAACGCGCTGCCCCTTGCCGCCGCGTCGGCCCTGCTGTGGATCGACCTTACGGGCATGATCCAGACGCTTGGCGAGAAGAACCTCGGCACGTTGAGCTTTTTCGCGATCCTTGTGCTCGCGCTCACGCTGGCCGTCGGCATGACGGCGCGCTGGCATCAGCTCACCGCCTGCGCCGAGGCTTTCGACGGCTCGGACGAGGTCCTTGCGGGCAAGTGGCGCAGGCTGCGCACCTGGGTCATCGCATTGATGGCGGCGCTCGGCGCGTTCCTCGCGCTGACGGTCATGCTCATCGTCTCGCAGGGGGGATATTTCCTCTTTTTCGGCGGCTCGGCCATGCTGCTCATCGTGGCGGCCGTTACCATCGGCATCGCCGTGACGAGCATCATCGACCTTGTGTACCTGCACCGCGCGGCGGACCTCTTCGCGTAAGCGCAGCGGAACAGGGAGGGAGAAGGATGAAAAAGCTGTATGACGCGGTCCGGCGCGGCAAGCCGCCCAAAAGGAGCATGCGCGCGCTCACCGTGCTCTGCGCCGTGCTGATCGCGGCGGGCGGGGCGACGATCTTCTGGGCCTGCCGCCAGAACGCGCGCTACCACGACTATATCGCCGATCTGAGCGAGAGCACCGCCTCGGCGCGGCGGCTCGGCAACTACTCCGCCGCGCTGAACGGCGAAGCGGTCGAGGTCACGGCGGACGACCTCGGCGGTCTGCTCACCGCCATCGTCCGCGCCGGCGGCGGCCGGACCGGCCGCGCACCGCGCTCTGCGCCGCTTATCACCATCTCCTACGGCGACGGCGCGACGCTCGAGATCTGGCAGGTGCCGCTCAAAAACCCCGCGCACGACTGGACCGAGGGCCCCTACTTCCGCTATACCGACAGCACCGGCAAGACCTACGGCTACGACACCGATCAGATGCGCATGAACACCGTCCTGTGCTATTTTGAACGATAAGAGAAAACGACCGCTTCAGCGGTCGTTTTTCTTATTTCAGCTCGATTTTGCCGTGCTTTTCCTCGTAGGCTTCGATCGCGTCGCGGATCAGGATCAGAATTTCGTTGTTTGCACTGCGGCCTTCATAGTCGGCAACGACATGGAGTTTGTGAAGCATGGTTTCGTCAATGCGGATGGATAAACTCTTAATAGCCATAGAAAAACCTCAAAATATATTTATTGTGCATTTACAATAAGACTGTTTTGAAGTATCATGGCCTTATTGGATATATAATATATCTAAAATATGTTCGGAGGATTTGATATGGAAGAGTATAAGAAAATGTATATGCTCCTGTTCAACGCCATGACCGACGCGCTGGAGCAGATGGAAGCGCAGAATTTCGGTGAAGCCAGAGAGACCCTCATCGCCGCCCAGCGGGCGGCAGAAGATATCTACATCCACGCCGAAGACTAAAAAAGAAGTAAATCAAAGCGGCGAGCGAAGCAATGCCGCGCCGTCCACGCACCGGGGAGATAATCCAAAAAGGAGGGGCAAGGCCCCTCCCTTTTGGTCGTTAGGGGTGCAGGGGCGAGATCGAAACGCCCCTGCCGTTCTCTTGGGGGATATAAAGGGGGGATTCTCTCACGCGAGAGAATCCCCCCTTTGCCCTGCCCCGTCCCCCGGTGCGGGGGACAAAAAAGGGGACCCCTTTTCAGGGTCCCCAATTTTAATTTCAAAGGTTTAGCACTTCTCAAAGATCGTAGCAACGCCCTGGCCGCCGCCGATGCAGAGGGTGGCAAGACCCTTCTTGGCGTCGGGACGCTTGAGCATCTCGTGCAGCAGCGTGACGATGATACGCGCGCCGGAAGCGCCGACGGGGTGGCCGATGGAGATCGCGCCGCCGTTGACGTTGACCTTGCTCATGTCGAAGCCGAGCTCACGGGCAACAGCGATGGACTGGGCCGCGAAGGCTTCGTTGGCCTCGACGAGGTCGATATCGTCGATGGTCAGGCCGGCCTTCTGCATGGCCTGACGGGAAGCGGGCACGGGGCCGACGCCCATGATCTTCGGGTCGACGCCGCCCTGGCCCCAGCTGACGAGCTTGGCCATGGGCTTGAGGTTGTACTTCTTCACGGCCTCGCCGGAAGCGAGGACGATGGCGGCAGCGCCGTCGTTGATGCCGGAGGCGTTACCGGCGGTGACGCGCTGGACGTGCTTCTTGGTATCGGCTTCGTGGATGCCGGTGGGCTCGAAGGTGTGGACGATCTCGTCCTCAACGCCCTCGGGGCCGACGGGGAACGCGCCGCGCAGCTTGGCAAGACCCTCGACGGTGGAACCGGCGCGGGGGAACTCATCCTTCTTGAACTCGACGATCTCCTTCTTGACCTTCACGGGGACGGGAACGATCTCATCGTCAAAGCGGCCGGCGGCCTGCGCGGCTTCGGTCTTCTGCTGGGAAGCGGCGCCGAAGGCGTCGAGCTCTTCGCGGGTGATGCCCCAAACGTCGCAGATGTTCTCGGCGGTGGTGCCCATGTGGTAGTTGTTGAACGCATCCCACAGACCGTCCTTGATCATGGTGTCGACAAACTTCTTGTCGCCCATGCGGGCGCCCCAGCGGGCGTCGGGAGCGGCATAGGGAGCGGCGCTCATGTTCTCGGTGCCGCCGCAGACGACGATGTCAGCGTCGCCGGCGAGGATGGCGCGGCCGGCCTCGATGACGGACTTCATGCCCGAGCCGCAGACCATGCCGACGGTGTAGGCGGGAACGGAATAGGGAAGGCCCGCGCCCACGCCGACCTGACGGGCGACGTTCTGGCCGAGACCGGAGGTCAGGATGCAGCCGAACATCAGCTCATCGACGTTCTCGGGAGCGACGTTCGCGCGCTTGAGGGCTTCCTTGACAACGATGGAGCCCAGCTGAGCGGCGGGGGTGTTCTTCAGGGAACCGCCGAAGGAACCAACAGCGGTACGGCAGCAATTGACGACGTACAATTCTTTCATGTTTGTTCTCCTTAAAATAAATTCAGATCCGGTCGGGGAAGTACCGGTTTGCTTCGGTTCGATTATACACATGCAAAAATGAAAAATCAACTGCAAAGTTGCGAAAATTAGGGGTTCCAATGATTTTTTTCTTTCATTTCGTTAACGTTTTAACAAGAATGCAGCAGAAACTGCATCATGCCGCGCTTTGCCGCGCCTTCGTGCAGGAACAGGGGCGCGGCAAAGAAAAAAGCGGGGGCCGTGCGGCCCCCGCGAGAGATGCGCTTCAGGATTCCTGCACGTCCTGACCGGCCTGGATGGCTTCGTACAGGGCCTGCGGGTCGAGCTTGTCGTAGTCGGCGCTCGTGGAGAGCGCTGCGCTTGCGATCTGCTCATTGAGGAAGGTGCCGAAGTAGTCCTGACGCACGGCGTCGGCCGCGGCGGACTCGTCGAGCGGCAGGCGCAGCAGGATGTGATAGCCGAAGCTCGACTCGACGATGCCGCTCACCTCGCCCTCGGAGAGCGCGTAGGCGGCGTCCTCAAACTCCTGCACCATGGTGCCGCTTGTGAAGGTGTAGCCCGTGGGATAGGACGCGCGGCCCGTGTCCTCGCTGTACTCGTCGGCAAGCTCGGCAAAGTAGGAAGCGAGGTCGTCGCCGGTGTAGGCGTTGAGCTTTTCGACAAGCTCTTCAGCAAGCGCCTTCTTCTCGGCCTTCGCCTCATCGCTCAGGTCCTCGCCGGTGGAGAGGTCCTTCGTGGCAAGGAGGATGTGGTCGGCGGTGATGTAGCCCTGCTCGGCGGCGTAGACCGCGAGGTCCGTGTCGGAGACGTAGAGCGGGCTGCCCTCGGTCAGGTAGAGCTTATAGAGGTTCTGATAGAGGTAGTTCGCGGCGTTCACGCGCTCGTAGGTCTCGCGGCGAAGACCCAGCTTTGCAAGCTCCGCGTCAAAGGCCTCCTCGCTGCCGTACTGGTCGATAAAGCTCTGGATATCGTCCGCGATGGCGGAGGACTGGTCCTCGGTGAGCTCCGCGTCGTACTTTTTGGCGAGGTTTTCGATCAGCAGCTGCTGAATGAGCGTGGAGCGCACGTCGTTTTTGACGTAGTCGGTCATCGTCGTGCCGTCGGACATCGTGTAGCTCCAGTCGAGCGCGCTGCCGCCGTAGTACTGCATGTAGCTGTCGAGATACGAGGCGTTGTAGCCCACCCAGTAGGTGACGAGGTCGGCGCTCGCGCCGTTGCCGTCAAGGCTCGCGACGATGGCGTCGGGCGCGACGCCGCAGGCTTCGTAGCTCAGCCCCTCCTGCATCGTGCCGGAGGTGAAGCCGCCCGACGGGGCGATCGTGACCACGGCGAAGGTCAGCGCCGCGGTGATGGCCGCCGCACCAAGGAACGAAAGTAATCTCTTCTTGATCATAATGTTACCTCTTTTTCGTTTTCTTCCTTATTCACACGCAGGTCTCCGACCAGCGTCAAGGCTGTATCCAATGCGTCCTCGCCCAGCGAAAGACGCAGCAGGAGCTTCGGCTCCGTCCCCGTGGCGGAGAGCGTGAGCCGACGGCGGTTCTTCGGCAGTGAGCAGAGGGCCATCACGGCCTCTACGGGGACTGCCTCGGACGCGGCAAAGGTGAAGGTGATCTCGCTGCCGCGCTGCGAGATATCGCTCACACCGATCTGCACGGCCTCCGCGCGCAAAAGCGCGACGTCCATGAGCTTGAGGACCGGCTGGGGCGGCTCGCCGTAGCGGTCGATGAGCTCGTCGAGCAGCTCCTGTGACTGCTCGGCGGTGCGCAGCGCCGCGATGCGGCGGTAGATATCCATGCGCTGCTCGCCCGAGGGAATGTAGCTCTCCGGCAAGTTGGCCGAGACTGTGAGGTCTGCCGAGCATTCGGTGCGCTGCGGCGCTTTTTCACCGCGCTGCTCGAGTACGGCCTCTTCCAGGAGCTGCAAGTACATATCGTAGCCGACGCTCATCATGTAGCCCGACTGCTCGGGGCCGAGCAAATTGCCCGCGCCGCGAATCTCAAGGTCGCGCATCGCGATGCGGAAGCCCGAGCCGAACTCCGCGTATTCGCGGATGGCCGTCAGGCGCTTGGCCGCAACCTCGGTGAGGATCTTGCCCGCGCGGTAGGTCATATAGGCATACGCCCGGCGCGCGCTGCGGCCGATGCGGCCGCGTATCTGGTGCAGCTGGGCGAGGCCGAGGCGGTCGGCGTCCTCGATGATGAGGGTGTTGACATTCGGAATGTCGATGCCCGTCTCGATGATCGTCGTGCAGACGAGCACCTGAATTTCTCCGTCCGAGAGCTGCTGCATCACGGACGACAGGCCCTTTTCGTCCATCTTGCCGTGCGCGACGCCGATAGCGACGTCGTCGCCGAGGAGCTTTTTGAGTGTCGCGGCGCAGCGGTCGATGGTCTCGACGCGGTTGTGCATGTAGTAGACCTGCCCGCCGCGCGCAAGCTCGCGCCGGATGGCGTCGGCGATGACGCTCCAGTTGTGCTCGAGAACATACGTCTGCACCGGCTGGCGGTCAACGGGCGGGACCTCGATGGTGGACATATCGCGGATGCCCGAAAGGGCCATGTTGAGCGTGCGGGGAATGGGGGTCGCCGAAAGCGTCAGCGTATCGACCTGACGGGCAAGCTCCTTGAGCTTTTCCTTGTGCGTCACGCCGAAGCGCTGCTCCTCGTCGATGACAAGAAGGCCGAGGTCCTTGAAGTGCAGGCTCTTTTGCAGCAGCGAGTGCGTGCCGATCAGAAGGTCGATCTTCCCCTGCGCTGCGTCCTGCAAAATTTGCTTTTTCTGCGCGGGCGTTTTGAAGCGCGAGAGCACCTCGATGCGCACGGGGAACGAGCGGAAGCGGTTGATGGCCGTCGCGTAGTGCTGCTGGGCGAGCACCGTGGTCGGCACCAGGATCGCCGCCTGCTTGCCGTCGAGGATGCACTTCATCACGGCGCGCAGCGCGACCTCGGTTTTGCCGTAGCCCACGTCGCCGCAGAGCAGGCGGTCCATGGGTGTGGAGCGCTCCATGTCGGCTTTGATCTCGGCGATGGCGCGCAGCTGATCGTCGGTCTCCTCATAGTCGAAGGCCTCTTCAAATTCCTTTTGCCACGGGGAGTCGGGCGAGAAGGCGAAGCCGGGGCGGCGCTGGCGCTCGGCGTAGAGCGCGATGAGTCCCTTGGCAAGGTCCTTCGCCGCGGCGCGCGCCTTGCTCTTGGCACGCGACCAGTCCGTGCCGCCGAGCTTTGAGAGCTTCGTGCGGGGCTGGCCGTCCTCGTCCTCGCCATGGCCGCCGATGTATTTTGACACCATGTCGAGCTGCGTCGCGGGGACATATAAGCTGTCGTTGCCCGCGTAGCAGATCTTGATGTAGTCCTTGTCCACGCCGTCCACGCGCATGCGCTCGATGCCCGCAAAGCGGCCGATGCCGTGGTGCACGTGCACCACAAGGTCGCCGGGGGAGAGGTCCTCGTAGGACCGCAGCGCCGCGCGGGCGGAGCTTTCCTTCTTCGGCCTTGCCTTTGCGCGCTTGCCGGAAAGAGGTGCGGTCAGCTGGCCCTCGGTCAAGATGACGAGCTTGAGCTGCGGATATTCGCTGCCCGCGCTCAGCGCGCCAAGGCCGATGACGGTCTCGTGCGGGGCGGGCAGGCGGTCGTTCGTTAAATTGAGCTGCGCGCGGATGCCGCGCTCATCTAAAAGACGCTGGAGGTTCTTCGCGCGTGTTTCGTTGCCGCAGAGGACGAGCACGCCGCAGCCCGCGCCGAGATAGCGCTCCATATCGCCCGCGGCGGTCTCGAGACTGCCGCCGTAGGACGGCAGCGAGCGCGCGTTCATACTGAGCAGCACGCGCGGCGCGAGCAGGTTGCGCGAGGTCGGCAGCGCGTCGAGCAGCAGCACGGGGAAGTCCGCGAGCCGGCGGCTGAACGCTTCCTGACTGAGGGCGAGCGAAGCGAACTCGCCGCAGAGCACGCCCTCCTCGATGAGGGGCTTCACGTCCTCGGAAAGCTCCCAGTGGTAGTTCTTTCCGCGCTCTAAAACGCGCATCCCGTCGCTTACGACCGCAAGCGTGTCGGGGGCCAGGTAGTCGAGCGCGCAGACCTCCTCGGGGTAGCACGCGGCAAGGTAGCGGTCCATGCCGCCGAGCGGCAGGCCGTTTTCAAGGCGCTCGATATCGCCGCGCAGCGTCCGCGCGATGGGGCTGTCCGCAGCCTTTTTTTCGAGCTTTTCCGCCGCGCGGGAAAGGCGGCGGAGCATCGCGGCCATGCCGCCGTCCGACAGGGCGGGCAGCACCTCGGCCGCGGGCAGGATGGTAAGCGTTTTGACATTCTGCGTGCGGCGCTGGGTCGAAACGTCGAATTCGCCCATCGCGTCCACTTCATCGTCGAAAAACTCAACGCGCACGGGCGCACTCAAAGGCGACCACACGTCGAGAATACCGCCGCGCAGGGCAAACTGGCCCACGCCCTCGACCGTTTCGGCGCGGACATAGCCGGTCTCGACAAGCTTTTTCGAAAGCTGTGCAAGGTCGAAGCGCGCGCCGACCGTGATCTCCGTGACCGCGCCGTGCAGGAGCGCGGGCGGGAGCGTGCGCTGCATCAGCGCGTCGACCGTCGCGACCAGAATGGGCGCGCCGCCGTTTGCCAGGCGGCAGAGCGAGCCGATGCGCTGCTGCTCCCAGCCGTGCGAAGCGGCCACGCGGTCACGCAGCTGCCATTCGCGCGCAAAGAGCAGGCTCACGTCCTCGCCGAGCAGCGCGTGCAGGTCACCCGCCATGCGATTGGCTTCGTTTTCGTCCGCGCAGACCACAAGGAGCGGGCGCTGCGTTTTCTGCCGCAGCGCGGCGGCGAGCTGCGCGCGGTGCACGCCCGCAAGGCCCGATACCGCGGCGGGGCAGGTCCCCGCGTCGATGTTCATCAGAAGCTCGCGGACCTCGGGCAGCGCGGCGAGCGTTTCGTTAAGACGGTTCATTCCCTGCGCCATGCCGCGATCCCTCCTTCCGCAACGCGCAAAAGGGCCGATCCGCCGTGCGGCGGGCCGTACCCAATTTACATCTTTATGGTATTATATCGGCTTTTCGGAAAAAGTCTATGTCGATTTTGAAAATTTTCCCGCCGTCAGCCGTTGTAGCGGTTCTGCGAGGCGAGCACGCCGTCGGTGATGATGCACTCCGCCGCGTCGAGCACGCGGTCGAGCACGCCGTCGATCACCTTGCGCTCGCTGGCCGTGAACGGACCGATGACCCAATCGACGATATCGTGTTCCGGCGCGCCGACGCCGACCTTCACGCGCGGGAACTTGTCGGTGCCGAGGTGGGCGATGATGTTCTTGAGGCCGTTGTGGCCGCCCGCGCTGCCGTTCGCGCGCACGCGCACCTTGCCGAGCGGGAGGGAGATATCGTCGGAGATGACGATGACGTGGTCGGCGGGAATCTTATAGAAGCGCGCCGCCTCGCCCACGGCCTCGCCGGAGAGGTTCACATAGGTCTGCGGCATCATCAGAAGCACGTTCGTGCCGCCGAATTCGATGACCTCCGTCAGCGCGCGGAAGCGCAGGCGGTTGCAGCGAAGATCGCGCTTGTCGATCAATCGCTCCGCGGCCATGAAGCCGACGTTGTGGCGGGTGTTTTCATACTCGCGGCCATAGTTGCCGATGCAGACCAGGATCCACTCCGGCGGGCCGGGCTTTTTAAAGATCATAGGATATTCCTCACTTTCCCCGTGAGGGGGAGTTTTCTGCGCCCCCAGAAAGGCGTTCCTCCGGGGGCTAAAGGGGGTATTCTCTTTTGAAAAAGAGAATACCCCCTCTGATGTCCGTCCCCCATCGGGGAACAGATTTTAGTTAAAGAGCTTCGCGATCGAGATCTCCTGATACGTGCGCTCGATCGCTTCGGCGAACATGGGCGCGACGGTCAGGTACTTGATGCGGGACTTCTTGAGCTCCTCCTCGCCGACGGGCGCGGGGATGGTGTCGAGCAGGGCGAGTTCCTCGATGTTGCTGTTCGCAAGGCGGTCGAGCGCGGGGCCGGAGAGCACGCCGTGGGACGCGCAGGCGTAGACCTTCTTCGCGCCGCCGACCTCCACGATGGCCTTGGCCGCGTTGCAGAGGGAGCCCGCGGTATCGACCATATCGTCGAAGAGGATGCACTCCTTGCCCTCCACATCGCCGATGACGTTCATGACCTCGCACTGGTTGGCCTTCTGGCGGCGCTTATCGACGATGGCGAGGTTCATGTGCAGCTTCTGGGCGAAGGTGCGGGCGCGGGCGACGGAGCCGACGTCGGGGGAGACGACGACCATGTCCTCGCACACGGAACCGAACTTCTTGGCGTAGTAGTCGACGAAGATGGGGTTGCCGAAGAGGTTATCCACGGGGATATCGAAGAAGCCCTGGATCTGGTTGGCGTGCAGGTCCATCGTCAGCACACGGTCAACGCCCGCGGCGACGAGCATGTTGGCCACGAGCTTGGCGGAGATGGGGTCGCGGCTCTTGGCCTTGCGGTCCTGACGGGCATAGCCGAAGTAGGGCATGACGGCGGTGATGCGGCCGGCGGAAGCGCGGCGGCAGGCGTCGACCATGATGAGAAGCTCCATCAGACTGTCGTTGACGGGCTTGCAGGTGGACTGAACGAGGAACACGTCGCTGCCGCGCACGGTCTCGTACAGGGAGACGGAAGCTTCGCCGTCAGCAAAGCTCTTGACTTCGCTCTCGCCAAGCTTGGTGCCGATGATCCTGCAGATGCTTTCCGCAAGCCTGGGGTTTGCGTTGCCGGTGAAAATTTTGATGTCCTTACCGTGAGAGATCATGATGCTGTACTCCTCTGTTTTTATAAAAAATTTCTGTAGTTTACTTCTTGTGCTTATCGCGCCACGTCTCCGCCCAGCCCGGCTTGTTGACCTGACGGGCGCGGGCGATGGCCAGAGCGTCCTCGGGGATCTCGTCGGTGATGGTGGAGCCGGCTGCGATGTAGCTGCCCTTACCGACCGTAACGGGTGCGACCAGGTTGGTGTTGCAGCCGATGAAAACATCGTCGCCGATGGTGCAGCGGAACTTTTTGAAGCCGTCGTAATTCGTTGTCACCGTGCCGCAGCCGAAGTTGATGCGCTCGCCGCAGTCGCTGTCGCCGACGTAGGTGAGGTGCGAGATCTTCGTGCCATTGCCGATGACGCTGTTTTTGATCTCGACAAAGTCGCCGACCTTGACATGGTCGCCGATCGTCGAGTTCGGGCGGACATAGGCGAAGGGACCGACGGTTGTGTGCGCGCCGACGGTGCTCTCGTTGAGCTGCGAGGCATTGACCTCTGTTTCGTCGCCGATCACGCAGTCGCGGATCATGGCGTTGGGGCCGATGGTGCAGTTTTTGCCGATGACCGTTTCACCGCGCAGGATCGTGCCGGGCAGGACGAGCGTGCCGCTGCCAATCTTCACGCGGGGGTCGATGTAGGTGTTGTTGGGGTCCATGATGGAAACGCCCGCGGCGATGTGCTTATCCGCGATCTTGCGGCGGCACATGTCCTGCGCCGAGCGGAGCTCTTCCTCGTCGCCGACGGGGAGAAAGCCCTTGGAGATCTCGGCGTCCTTGGGGAAGGCCGCGAACGCGCCGTGCTCCTTGAGCACCTTGCAGCACTCCTTCGCGCTTGCCGAGTAGACCGCGCCGCCGGAGAACACACCGACGGGCAGCACCGCGCCGTTGACGATGAGAACGCCGCCCGTTTCGCCCTTGAGCAGCGACAAAAGCTCCTCGCCGTGCTTCGCCCCGTCCACATACGTGACGTCGGCCTTTTCGGAGACGTAGGGGCGCATCAGATCGTGCGCGCGTTTGTCAGACACAATAAAAAACCGCTCAATGCCCTGTCCCATCAGTTCGTCGATCATCCATGTCAGGATGGGGCAGAACAGAATGGGCTGAAGCATCAGCGGTGTTTTCTCTTTTGTCAGGGTCATATCGTCCGGCATAAACAGGACGGCCAGCTTCTGATCCATTGGAGACATCTCCTTCCGTGGGTTTCTTCACGGGTATTATATCAAAGGAAATCAAAAAATCCACACTTTCCTTGAAAAAATGAAAAACTTTTTTCAAATTTTTCCCGGCGGCGCACGCATTCGGAAAATTTGCTTCAAAAGACCGCTTTTTTTGGTTGAATTCGCAATATTTTTGCGGTACAATGATAAAACTTTCGCGTGGAGGAGACTGTTCATGCTCAATATCGTGCTCGTGGAGCCGGAGATCCCGCAGAACTGCGGCAATATCGCGCGCACCTGCGCGGCCACAGGGGCGCACCTGCACCTCGTCAAGCCGCTCGGGTTCGACATTTCCGATCGCGCCGTCAAGCGCGCGGGGCTGGATTACTGGTATCTTGTGGATATCAGCGTGTATGAAAATCTGGCAGACCTCTTCGCAAAGCACCCCGAGGCGGAAAAGGACTGCTGGCTCGCCACGACCAAGGCGCCCCAGGATTACTGCCAGGCGGAGTTCCGCGACGGCTGCTGGCTCTTTTTCGGAAAGGAGACGGCGGGCCTGCCGGAGGATTTCCGCATGGCGCATTATGAGCGCTGCATCCGCCTGCCGATGCGGAAAGAGGCGCGCAGCCTGAACCTGTCGAATTCCGTTGCCATCCTCACCTATGAGGCGCTGCGGCAGACGGGTTTTCCCGGATTGCGGCACGAGGGAGAAATGCTTGAAAAGAAGTAAATGGAAACCAAATCGTATGTGTAACTATGAGGAGGAAACAACATGAACTATAATAAGAAGACCGTCCGCGACGTGGACGTGAGCGGCAAAAAGGTCCTGCTGCGCTGCGACTTCAACGTTCCCCAGGACAAGGAGACCGGCGCGATCACGTCGGATAAGCGCATCGTGGCCGCGCTGCCGACCATCCGCTACCTTCTCGACCACGGCGCGGCCGTGATCGCCTGCTCGCACCTCGGCAAGCCCGAAGCAAAGTTCGACAAGTGGGTGAAAAAGCAGACCGAAAAGGGCAAGGACCCCGCGACGCTGACCGAGGAGAAGTGGAAAAAGTCCCTTGAGAAGCTGACGCTCGCGCCCGTCGCCAAGCGCCTTTCCGAGCTTCTCGGCAAGGACGTGATCTTCGCGCACGACGTGGTCGGCGAGGACGCCATGGCCAAGGCCGCGGCGCTCAAGGGCGGCGAGATCATGCTGCTCGAGAATACCCGCTTTGAGCCGGGCGAGACGAAAAACGACCCCGAGCTTGCCAAAAAGCTCGCTTCCATGGCGGAGCTGTACGTCTCCGACGCATTCGGCTCGGTCCACCGCGCGCACGCCTCGACCGCGGGCGTCGCGGCCTATCTTCCCGCCGTGTCCGGCTTCCTTGTCGCCAAGGAGCTCGAGGTCATGGGCAAGGCGCTCGACGATCCCAGGCGTCCGTTCGTCGCCGTGCTCGGCGGCGCAAAGGTGAGCGACAAGATCGCCGTCATCAACAATCTTCTGGACAAGGCCGACACCGTCATCATCGGCGGCGGCATGGCCTATACCTTCGCCAAGGCGCAGGGCGGCGAGATCGGAAACTCCCTGCTCGAGGCCGACAAGTGCGATTACGCGCTCGAGATGATCGAAAAGGCGAAGCAAAAGGGCGTGAAGCTCCTGCTGCCGGTCGATTCCGTCGCGGCGAAGGAATTCTCCGCCGGCGCTGAGCCCGTCGTCGTGGACACGATGCACATCCCCGCGGACATGATGGGCATGGACATCGGACCTAAGACCATCGAGCTTTTCTGCGCGGCGACCAAGGGCGCGGGCACGATCGTCTGGAACGGCCCCATGGGCGTTTTCGAGTTCCCGGCCTTTGCAAACGGCACCAAAGCCATGGCCAAGGCGCTCGCCGAGAGCGGAGCCGTGACCATCATCGGCGGCGGCGACAGCGCGGCGGCAGCCGAGCAGCTCGGCTTTGCCGACAAGATCACGCACATCTCCACCGGCGGCGGCGCGTCGCTCGAGTTCCTGGAAGGCAAGGAATTACCGGGCGTTGCGTGCCTTTTAGACAAGTGAGAAAAATCTCTATTGATTTTCATATATTCGCATAGATCTTAGATTTAGACAGTAACAGGAGAAAAGACCCAATATGAATCGCAGATACCGTAAAACCATCATCGCAGGCAACTGGAAAATGAACAAGACCCCCAGCGAGACCAAGGCCTTTGCCGAACAGTTCAAGGCCATCCTTCCCAAAACCAAATGGTGCGACATCGTTGTGTGCGCGCCCACGGTCGACCTTTCTGCCGCCGTGCGCGCGTTCAAGGACAGCCGCATCGCCGTCGGCGCGGAGAACGTCTACTTTGAAAAGAGCGGCGCCTACACCGGCGAGATTTCCGCCGACATGCTCGCCGACCTCGGCGTGCGCTATGTCATCGTCGGCCACAGCGAGCGCCGCGCGCTCTTCGGCGAGACGGACGAGATCGTCAATAAAAAGGTCCTCGCCGCGCTCGAGGCGGGGCTGAACCCCATCATCTGCGTGGGCGAGAGCCTTGCCCAGCGCGAGATGGGCGTGACGATGGAGCTCATCGCGCTGCAGGTCAAGTCCGCCCTCGCGGGCGTGAGCGCCGAGCAGATGCGCCGCTGCGTCATCGCCTATGAGCCCATCTGGGCCATCGGCACCGGCAAGACCGCCACGGGCGAGCAGGCGGCCGAGGTCTGCACCTATATCCGCTCACTCATCCGCGCGCAGTACGGCGCGCGCATCGCCCGCAGCGTGACCATTCAGTACGGCGGCTCGATGAAGGGCTCGAACGCCCACGAGCTGCTCTCGCACGAGGACATCGACGGCGGCCTGATCGGCGGCGCTTCGCTCGACCCCAAGGCACTGATGGAGATCGTCCACGCTGCCAACCAGGAGTAAGGAGGAAAATCGATGAATAAGACTCCCACCACGCTGATCATCATGGACGGCTTCGGCCTGTCCAACGATACCGTCGGCAACGCGGTGCGCGCGGCCAACACCCCCGTGCTCGACGGCCTTTTTGCCGAGTATGCCCA
The DNA here is from genome assembly GCA_037343695.1 of bacterium. Taxonomy (GTDB): domain Bacteria; phylum Bacillota; class Clostridia; order Oscillospirales; family Oscillospiraceae; genus Hominicoprocola. The sequence continues at coordinate 43,372 of JAYABH010000022.1, forward strand.
CACGACGCTCCAGGCCTCCGGTCTTGACGTGGGCCTGCCCGCGGGCCAGATGGGCAACAGCGAGGTCGGCCATACCAACATCGGCGGCGGCCGCGTCGTGTTCCAGGACCTGCCGCGCATCACCCGCTCGATCGAGGACGGTACGTTCTTTGAAAATCCCGCCTACAACAAGGCGATGGACGACTGCATTGAAAAGGGCTCTGCGCTGCACCTTTACGGTCTGCACTCCACCGGCGGCGTGCACTCCACGCTCGACCACCTCTACGCGCTTTTAAAGATGGCGCACATCAAGGGCTTAAAGCGCGTGTATATCCACGCCTTCCTCGACGGGCGCGACACGCCCCCGACCTCGGGACGCGATTTTGTCGCAAAGACCATGGAAAAGTGCCGTGAGCTCGGCGTCGGCAAGATCGCGACCGTCATGGGCCGCTATTACGCGATGGACCGCGACAAGCGCTGGGACCGCTTAGAGAACGCCTATGACGCGCTCGTCTACGGCGAGGGCGTGCAGGATCCCGACCCCATTCACGCCATCGAGGAGAGCTATAAAAACGGCGTGACGGACGAATTTGTCGAGCCCATCGTCTGCGACAAGGACGGCATGATCTCCGACAACGATTCGGTCATCTTCTTCAACTACCGCCCCGACCGCGCCCGCGAGATCACGCGCGCGTTCGTCGACCCCGCGTTCGACGGCTTCAAGCGCGAGTTCTTCCCGCTCACCTACGTCTGCAACACCGAGTATGACGCGACCATGCCGAACGTGCTCGTCGCCTTCCCGCGCATCAGCGTGAAAAACGGCCTTGGCGAGTATCTGAGCAAGATGGGCATGACCCAGCTGCGCATCGCCGAGACCGAGAAGTACGCACATGTCACGTTCTTCTTCAACGGCGGCGTCGAGGACCCGTATCCCGGCGAGGACCGCGTACTCGTCGCGTCCCCGAAGGTCGCGACCTACGACCTCCAGCCCGAGATGAGCGCCTACGAGGTCGCGAGCAAGTGCGTCGAGCGCATCGAGTCCGGCAAGTACGACGTCATCATTCTGAACTTTGCCAACTGCGACATGGTCGGCCACACGGGCGTGTTCGACGCCGCCGTCAAGGCCGTCGAAACGGTCGACGAGTGCGTCGGTCAGGTCGTGGAGGCGACGCTCAAGATGGGCGGCATCGCGATGATCACCGCCGACCACGGCAACGCCGAGCAGATGCTCCAAGCCGACGGCAAGAGCCCGATGACCGCGCACACGACGAATGTGGTGCCCTTCATCCTCTGCGGCGCGGGCACGGAGCTGCGCCCCGGCCGCCTCGCCGACATCGCGCCGACGATCCTCGACGTGATGGGCCTTGAGCAGCCCGCGGAAATGGACGGCAAGACGCTGATCGTCCGCTAAAAAATCGAATCTGCCATGTTTAGAAAAAGCTCTGACGGTACACACTACCGTCAGAGCTTTTTTGCTCGCAATTTTCGCACGAGCCGCAAAGCGGCGGAAAGGATGAAACATGGCAGGATCGAACGGCCGCGCAAAGCGGCACTTCTTCGGCGGGACGGGCTTATACATAGCCCTGTTCCTCGGTGTGACGGCGCTGGCCGTCGCGGGCTATTGGACGCTGCTGCCGAACCATACGGCGGATCGGGACGCGGAGGACGTCTCCTCGCAGACGGAGCTCCCCGTGCAGGAGGAGCCGGTGCAGATGCCGGAATCGGACTTTGACGAGGCGGCACTGCTGCCGCCGGAGCCTGAGACGGACGAGCCGGTGATGAACGCGCCGCTCGGCGAGGAGGATACGCTCCCCGCCATGGAGAGCACGCAGGAGGTCGCGGCCGAGCAGCCGCGGCTCGTCGTGCCGCCGCTGACGGGCGAGGAGGTCGCGGCCTTCTCGGTCGATGCGCTCGCGTATAACGAGACGCTCGGCGACTGGCGCACGCACGACGGCGTGGACATCGCCGCCGAGGTCGGCACGCAGGTGCTCGCCGCCTGCGACGGCATCGTGACGCAGGTGATCGACGACGACCTGATGGGCATGAGCGTGACCATCGCGCACGACGGCGGCTACGAGACGATCTACTCAAATCTCCAGAGCGCGCTCGCGGTGACGGAGGGGCAGAGCGTCTCCGCCGGCGAGGTCATCGGCTCGGTGGGCTGCACGTCCATCGCCGAGTTCGCCGTACCCGCGCACCTGCACTTCGCGGTGACGAAGGACGGCGTGCCGTGCGACCCGAAGACATTCCTATCTTAAACTGAAAGGGCTGAGAGTTTTACTCTCAGCCCTTTCAGTTTAGGGGGGGGATTGCAGCCCGTGGCAGCGCACGCGCCGTAGGCGCGCACGTTTGCGGGCTGAGGAGTGTAAATCGCCACGCGCGTGTCGCGGCGATTTACGATTTCAATTTATTTGCCGCCTGCGGGCGGCAAAGTCTGCGACGCTGGGCGCATTGTCAGCGGCTTTTCCGCTGAGGCATGCGCCTGGCGGGGGTGGCGCGGGGCAGGGGACAAAAAAGGTGCCCGGAAGGGTGGGCCTTCCGGGCGATGTGGGGGGGAGAAGAGAGATAGAAAAAGCTATGCTCTCAGCATATGCAGCAGCGCGAAAAACTCCGCCGCGCCGAGGACGGCGATCAGCGCCACGCCGCGCAGACCGATCTTGCGCACGTGCAGGGGCGTGATGTAGAGTACGCCGAGCACGAACGCGCCGAAGGCGTAGGCGGCGGCGCAGCTGAGGTCGAGATACAGCGCCAGCAGGTAGAAAAGCGGCATCACGAAGGCCGACGCCGTGACCGGCACGCCGAGGTAATAGTGCCGGTTCTCGTTCGTTTTGTCCTGCCGCTCTTCCTCGCTGACGTTGAAGTAGGCAAGGCGGATGAGCGCGCAGAGCACGAAAAACGCCATCGTCGCGAGGAACCAGAAGCGCTCGCTGCCCATGGACCAGCCGATCGCGGCGGGCAGCACGCCAAAGCAGACGAGATCGTTGAGCGAATCGATCTGGATGCCGAAGCGCTTTTCCTGCTCGCTGCGGTTTTTCTTCGTGCGGGCGATACGCCCGTCGAACGCGTCGAGCAGTCCGGCGAGCATCAGCGCAAGCATCGCGGGGAGGGGGCGCGCCTGAAAGGCGGCGTAAATGCCGCCAAGGCCCAGCAGCAGGGCAAGGTAGGTCGCAAGCACGGTATAGTCGTAAACGCCGATCATGCGGATCAGTCCCATCGTGGTTTGATGCTTTGATTATACCAGCCGCGGCTTAGCGTGGCAAAGGAAACGGGGTTAAGACGGCGATAAGGTTATCGCGCGTGCCGCGATCTCTCGATGACGCGCGCGAAGCGAGGCTCGTCGTAGATGACCGGCACGGGGTAGACGGGGTTTGCCTCCTGCGCGGCCCAGCGGGCCATGAGCGGGATGTCCTCATCGCGGATGCAGTCGAAATGGTCGGGGATGCCCATGCGCGCGTTCATCGCGAGAATTTCGGCGATGAACGCTCTGGCGTGCGCTTCCTCCGTCTTGCCCGTAAGACCCACGAGCGAGGCAAGGCGCGCAAGACGGGGATAAGCCTTGGGGCCGTAGTCCTCGAGTACGATGGGCAGCAGCACCGCGTTGGCAAGACCGTGGGGCACGCCGTAAAGTCCACCGAGCGTGTGGGCGATGGCGTGCACATTGCCGACGCTCGCGCGCGTGAAGGCCGCGCCCGCGTCGAACGACGCCTGAAGCATTGCCGCGCGGTCGGGCAGGGACGCGCCGTCGCGGTACGCGAGCTCAAGGTGCGAAAAGATGGTCACGACGGCGCTTTCCGCGAGCGCGCGGGTCTCGCCGGTGTTGTAAAAGCGGCTCAGGTACGCTTCGACCGCGTGCGTCAGCGCATCCATGCCCGTCTCCGCCGTGATATGCGGCGGCAGGCCGGCGGAGAGCGTGGGGTCCAGAATGGCATAGCGCGGGATCAGGCAGAGGTCGGAGATCGAGTATTTGTGGCGCCCGTCCGTCACGACGGCGGCGATGGTCGTCTCCGACCCCGTGCCCGCCGTCGTGGGCACGGCGATGAGCGGCGGAATGCGGCGGCGGACCTTTAAGAGTCCCACAAGCTGCGAAAGCGGCTTGTCCGGCCGCGCGAGGCGCGCCGCGGCGGCCTTGGCTGCGTCCATCGGCGAGCCGCCGCCGATGACGAGAAAGCAGTCGCAGCTATCAATCTTGTACTGCGCGGCGATCTTTTCGACCGTCTCGACCGACGGATTCGGCTCGACCGAGGAGAAGATGGAGAGCAGGATGTCCTGCTCGTCAAGTTTTTCCTGCAAGGCGCGGAAGTGCTCGTCCGCGCACTGGCGGCGGCTCGCGATGACGAACGGGCGGCGCAGGCCGTTTTCGCGCAGAATGTCTGCGGCGCGAAGAAGGCTCCCCTCGCCTGAAAAGACCTCCGGCGTGCGCCAGGGGAGAAAGCGCGCACCGACGGCAAAGCAGCACTGGAACGCGCGGCAGAAAAACGTGTTCATAGGACTTCTCCTCTTCCAAAAAATACAGACTCAGTATACCACGGAAAAACGCGCAAAAAAAGGGCTGCGCGAATGCGCAGCCCTTCTATATGCTTTCTGAACGGCTTACTCCTCGTCGTCCTCGGTCTCGATGATGCCGTAGCCGCCGTTGTTGCGGCGATAAACGACGCAGATCGCATCGCCGAAATCGGTGTTGCGGAAGACGAAGAAGCTGTGGCCCAGCAGGTTCATCTGCAAAATGGCTTCCTCCACGCTCATGGGCTTGACGGTGAAGCGCTTGGTGCGCACGATGTCGAACTCGCCCTCCTCGTGCGCTTCGAACTCCTCGGGAAGCTCGGGCAGCACGGCCTCGGCGCGCAGGTTCTTGGCAAGGCGGGTCTTGTTCTTGCGGATCTTGCGCTCGATCTGGGCCGTGGCCTCGTCGATCGCGCCGCGCATGTCGCCGTCCGGGTCCTCACATACCGCGCGGAACAGCGTGCCGTTGGCGCCGCGGAGCATGATCTCGGCGACACAGCGGTTCTTCTTCTCGACGGAGAAGGTGACAGAAGCCTCGGGCTCCTCCTTGAAAAACTTCTCGAGCTTGCCGACCTTTTTCTCGGCATAGGCCTTGACGGAATCGTTCAGGGAGACTTTTTTGCAGGTGTAGGTGAATTTCATAGTGTTGGCTCCTTTCGTTGGTGAGGAAGGAAAGAGAGGGCGAAGGGCTCTTCTGTTTCCTTTTCTGTATCATAGCACAAATGAACGAAAATTTCAAATGAACGATATATGAATTGAGCATTCTTGTACATATTGACAAAATGTAGGGCGCACGACGCGAATTGACAAAAGGCGGCAGAATGCGGCAAAAGCTCCCATTGACGTTTTGGCGGACGGGCGGTATCATAAGCATCGGAAGCTTTCCAATATCCCACCCATTTGAGCCGCGGGCCATCTTGGCCGGCGGCTCCTTTTTATTTCACGCAAGAAAAAAGCGCCCTCAACGGGCGCTTCAATAATGTTCTCTTTTTAGTTGCTGACGTCATAGAATGTCTTTTCTCCCGGCGTCACATAGCCGAGCTGATCGCGGGCAAGCTCCTGCAAAAACTCAGGGTCGTCGGCCTTTTCGAGCGCCGATGAGAGCGCGTCGTTCTCCTGCTTGGCAGCGTCAAGATCGCTCTGCAGCGCGGTGAGCTGGCTGCGCGCGTCGTCGATCTGGCTCCGCAGATGAATGAGCTGCACCCCTACCAGTGCGATCAGAATTGCGATGACGAGCATCGTGAGAAAGCTGGTGCGCTTTTTGCCTTTTTTGGCCTGCTCTGCCATGCCGATGAGCCTCCTTTTTCCTTGCGCGGCGCAGCGAATAACGGGCGCGGCGCTCATACGACTTTATTATAAGCCGGTTTCTGGAAAAAAGAAAGTATCTTTTGCAAAGTTTGGCAAGTTTACCATAAACTTTTTGGAGCCACCGCAGCGGCGCCGCCGCTAATCGCGCAAAGGAGAACAGCACCTCCGCCCAGAAGGCCCATAGCGGACGGAAAAGCCGTGCGCAGAGCGTGAAGTAGCTCACCGCGCCCAAAAGCGCCGAGCAAAGCATATAGAGCCGCAGCTCGCCCCCGCCGATGCGCAGCGCGAAGAGAAACGTCAGCAGCGCGAACGCCGCGCAGTAGAGGAGATCGAGCGCGCTCGTAAAGCGCCGCTTCGTCGCCCGCCGCAGCCGCACGGCGCGCAGCAGGTCATAGAGGAGAGAAAGGATGAAGCCGAGCAGGAGCGAGGCGAGAAAGCACCGCGCCTGCTCGGAGAGCGACACGCCCACGGTGCCTCAACCCCCGAACAGGCGCGAGAGCAGGCCGCCGCGGCTTGACGGCGCATCCTCAAAGGCGATGGCGTCAATGCGCCCGTCGACATGCAGCTCGCCGCCGTCGAGGCTCAGCTTGCCGATGTGCAGGCTGTCGCCCGTGACAACGAGCATGCCGAGCGACGTGTTCATCACGATCTCGGTCTCATCGAAGCGGTCGACATCCTCCACGCCGGAGACCGTCAGGCTCTCGCGGCCGGATAATTCGATGCGCTGGGGAGAAGCGGGGGAAGTGTCGTAAGTCATAGTCAGAACCCGTCCTTTCGCTTTGGGCGCAAAGAAAGCGCCCTCCATACGATAACGTATGAAGGGCGCACCCAAAATAGTACGGTTTACTGTGCGTTCACTTCGCGGTAGAGGAGCGAGGCCTCGCTCTTGCCGGCGGTCTCGGATACATCGAGCACCTCGACCGCGAGCACGCGCTCGCCGAAGTGCAGCGCGATCACGTCGCCGACCTTCACGTCGTACGACGCGCGGGCGACCTTGCCGTTGACGGTCACGCGGCCGCCGTCGCAGGCTTCGTTGGCCACGGTGCGGCGCTTGATAAGGCGCGAGACCTTGAGATATTTGTCAAGACGCATGGAATTCGTCTCCTTTTCGGAAAAGTGCGGGATCAAAGGGGCTCCACCAACTCAAACGGCGGCGCATCGCGCCGCCGTTTTGATGATGAAAGAGCTTGACTGGGGAATTACTCCGCGACAGCGTCCTTGAACGCCTTACCAGCCTTGAAGGTCGGGACCTTGGAAGCGGCGATGGTGATGCTCTCCTTGGTCTTGGGGTTGCGGCCGGTGCGCTCAGCGCGGTGCTTGGTCTCGAAAGAGCCGAAGCCGACGAGCTGGACCTTCTCGTCGTTCTTCAGGGAGTCGATAATGGTGTCGAGGGCAGCGTTGATCACAACCTCGGACTCCTTCTTGGAAATGCTGGCTTTTTCCGCCACGGCAGCAATGAGTTCAGTCTTGTTCATCGTTTGATCCTCCTGAATAGTGTCCGGAGACGGGGCCTCCGGGGTGTATATGAGCAAAAAGCGTTGCCGCTTTTGGTCATCTGAGTTGTTCCTTGGCGTCGTTCCACAGCGCCATCAGCTCATCGAGCGGGAGAGCGGACATATCCTCGCCGCGCGCATTCACCGTCTCTTCCACCTTGCGGAAGCGCGCGATGAATTTTTCGCAGGTCTTTGAAAGCGCCGCCTCGGGGTCGACACCGCAGAAGCGGCCGACCTTGACGGCAGCAAACAGCACGTCGCCGAGCTCTTCTTCAAAGTTTGTGCCGTTTTCAACGGCGGAGCGCAGCTCCTGTGTCTCCTCGTCGAGCTTGTCGAGCGCGCCGGAGACATCGGGGAATTCAAAGCCCGCCTTCGCGGCCTTGCTCTGCAGCTTGTCCGCCCGCCAGAGGGCGGGGAGTGAACGGGCGACGGAATCCATCGCGTCGGCCGTGGTGCGCTGGCCCTTTTCCTGCCGCTTGAGCTTGTCCCAGTTGACGAGCACCTGCTCGGTCGTGTCCGCGCTTGTGGAAGCGAACACGTGCGGGTGGCGGAAGATGAGCTTGCGCACGACATGGTCGGTCACATCGTCGGTCGTGAAACGGCCGGCTTCCTCTTCCATGTGAATGTTGAAGAGGACCTGCATCAGCATATCGCCGAGCTCTTCCTTCATCAGCTCCGGGTCGTCGAGATCGAAGGCCTCGGCGGCCTCGTAGGCTTCCTCTAAGAAGTTGCGGCGGTTACTCAGATGCGTCTGCTCCCGATCCCACGGGCAGCCGCCCGGTGCGCGCAGAATGCGCAGGATCTGAACAAGGTCCTCATAGGTGTAGATTTCTTTCTCAGGATAATTTACCATAGATTGCCTCTCAATGCAAGGAATTTCTGCGATTTTCCCTGATTTTACAGGGGTTTTCAGTGCACATGGAGCACGCGAGCGAGCTTTTCTCCCTTGGGCAGCAGCGCGAGGTCGTCGCGCGTGACGATCCGCAGGGCAAGCACGAGCACGACGTACACGATGACCGCCAGCACGACCGCAAGGCCCACGTTCACGATCTGCGTCGTGGTCGCGCCGCCGAGCGTGATATGGGCTGCGAAGAAGCGGTAGGAAAAGCGCGCGCACAGCGCCATCAGGAGCGACGCGATGAGGGGCTTTGCAAAGACCTTGAGGTAATGGGGCTTATCCTCCATCGTGCGGTAGACGAAATAGAGGTTCAGCACGGCCACGATCACAAAGCAGGTGAGCGTGCCGAAGGGGGCGGCGTGGATGTTGATGGACGGCACGGCGGTGAGATTGTAATTGAGCACGATCTTCACAACGCCGCCGAGCAGCATCGTGAAAACGGGCACGTGCACGCGGCCGTAGGACTGCAAAATGGAGTTCGAGATGAGCATCAGGCAGACGAAGATGCTCGCAATGCCGAGCACCGCAAGGAGCGAGCCGCCGAGCTCGCTGTCGTAGCGCGGGTAGCAGAGCTTCATGATCGGCTCGGCGAGCGCCCACAGGCCGAGACCCATGGGGAAGGCCATCAGGCCCGTCACGCGCAGCGAGGAGTTGATGACGCGCGCGGTGTGCACGCGGTCGTTTCTCGCAAGCGAGGCCGACACCGTCGGGATGACGGAGATCGTCAGCGCCGTCATCATCGACGACGGCAGGTTATAGAGGTTCATGCCCGAGGAATACGTGCCGTAGAGGTGGCGCGTTTCCGTGAGCGTGTAGCCCAGCGCGTTCTGCAGCTGGCCCTGCACAAGCGAGGTGTCGATGAGCGTGATGATCGACACCATCGAAGCCGACAACGTGATGGGCACGGCGATGGAGAGCAGGCGCTTTAAGATCGCGCCCGAGGGGTCGGGCACGTCCGTGCCCGCGTCGCGCGGGCGGTGGCGCAGGTAGTCGATGAACATATAGACGAGCGCCAGCACGGAGCCGACCGTCACGCCCACGATCGCCGCGGCCGCGGCGATATAGTCCTCATAGCCGATGCTCACGACGTACATCGAAAGCCCCAGACCGATGAAGAGCTTGCTCACCGCTTCGATGATCTGCGAGACGGCGGTGGGCGTCATACGGAAGCTGCCCTGCGCAAAGCCGCGGAAGGCGGCAAGGCAGCCCACGCACACGACGCCGGGGGCCAGCGCCTTGATGCCGTAGGCGGCGTTGGGGTTATTGAGAAGGGCCGCGCACCTCTCGTTGCCGAACCACATGATGACAAACGAGATGAAGCCGAGCGTCAAAAACGCGGCGAACGAGACCTTGAGCACGCGCCGGGCCTGCCGCTCGCGCCCGAGCGTCTTCGCTTCCGAGATCATCTTCGAAAGCGCCACGGGAAGTCCCGCGGTCGAGATGGTCAGAAGAACGGCGTAAATGTTGTAGGCGTTGTTGAAGTCGGCGTTGCCCGTCTCGCCCAGAATGTTCGCAAGCGGGATCTTGAAGAGCGCGCCGATGATCTTTACGATGACGACGCCGGCGGCCAGTACCGCCGCGCCGCCGAAAAAGGACTGTTTCTTTTCCGTAGCCATGAATGACGACCTTTTCCTTTTCGCTGAAATTGACTTTGGTTACAGCCGCTCAAGGCAGCCGAGGATGAGCGAGGAGAAGTGCGGGGCGGACTGCTCCGCCATCTCGTTGACCTCCGCGCCGGAGAGCGGCTGGGGCAGCACGCCCGCGGCCATGTTGGCGCAGAGCGTCACGCCGAGGACCTCGTAGCCGCAGTGCACGGCGGCGATGGCCTCCGGCACGGTGGACATGCCGACCGCGTCCGCGCCCAGAACGCGCGCGGCGCGCACCTCGGCGGGCGTTTCAAACTGCGGGCCGGGGAAGTACATGTAAACGCCCTCGCGCAGCGAAAGCTTCTGCTCCGCTGCGACTTCTTTCGCCAGCGCGCGCAGGCGCGGGGAGTAGACGGCGGACATATCGGGGAAGCGCGTGCCGAACTCCTCGATGTTCGGGCCCCAGAGGGGACCGAAGTCGAAGAGCTTGATGTGGTCGGAAATGAGCATCAGATCGCCCGCGTGGTAGTCGGTGTTCACCGCGCCCGCGGCGTTCGTCACGATCATCGTCTTGGCGCCGAGAAGCCGGATGACGCGGCAGGCGTAGGCGGCGTCCTCCATGGTGTAGCCTTCGTAGCAGTGCATGCGGCCCTGCATGACCGCGACGCGCTTGCCGCGAAGAAGGCCGAAGACGAAGCGGCCCTCGTGACCCGGCGCGGTGGAAACGTGGAAGTGCGGAATGTCGGCATAGCTCACGCAGGTGCGGGCCTCGACCCGCTCGCCGAGAAAGCCCAGCCCGCTGCCGAGCACGAGCAGCACCTCGGGCTCGAAGCCCGCGAGCCGTTTGCACAGGTAGTCGGCGCTTTCCTGATAGTCGGCGTAGGTGAAGTGGGGCTGAACAGCGTCAGCGGAAGATCTCATATTCGTCATCGTTATTCTCCTTGTTCGGCGTAGAAGCGGGCGAACTCCATGAGGTTCGCGCGGCGCTTTTCGGGCCGGTCGATGTACTCGCGCGGATATTTTGCGTTGAACGCGCGGCGGATCTGCCCGCCGCCGACCATCTTGGTCGAGCCGCCCGCGCCGAGCGAGAGGATGGAGTGCAGCTCTTCCATGATGTAGATGTTGTAGAGCCCCGTGCCGCCGGGCTTCGTCCAGCCGACATTTTCAAAGCTGCCGGACATGTACTTCTGGCGGTAGAGATAATAGGGGGCAAAACCATGTTTACGCAGCGTGGGGTCGGCATAGTCCAGCATTTCGGCAACCTCCTCCGCGCCGGGGATGCGGCTGCCCTCGAGCATGATGCGGCTCCCCTTTTTGAGAGACAGCGTGTGCACCGTGACATTGTCCGCGCCCATGGCGATGACCTCGTCCAGACTCCGGGCAAAGCCCTCCGGCGTGTCCTCGGGCAGGCCCGCGATGAGGTCCATGTTTACGTGCGGGAAGTCCGCTTCGCGCACCTGCGCCATCGCGCGGCGGATATCGTCCGCCGTGTGGCGGCGTCCGATGGCCGCGAGGACGCTGTCCTCCATCGTCTGCGGGTTGATGGAAACGCGCGTGGTGTTGTGCGCGCGCAGCACGCGCAGCTTTTCGGGGTCGATCGTGTCGGGACGGCCCGCTTCGATCGTGAGCTCGGCAAGACCGGCGAAATCGAAGCTCTGCTCGAGCTTTGTGAGCAGCCGGTCCATCTGGCCGGCGGTCAGCGTGGTCGGCGTGCCGCCGCCCATGTAAAAGGACTTGACGTTCAGCCCCAGCTCGCGCACGAGCTGTCCCGCCGCGGCGATCTCGTCGAAGAGCGCTTCGAGGTACGGCTCGACGAGCGAGAAGGATTTTTCAACGCTCTGCGCGACGAAGCTGCAATAGGCGCAGCGCGTCGGGCAGAAGGGGATGCCGACGTAGAGCGAGATGTCGTTCGGCTCAAGCGCTGCCGCGGCGCGGATCCCGGCGTCCGCCGCTTCGATGGCAAGGCGGGCGCGCTCGCTCTGTACGCAGTAAAGCTCCTGCAGCTCCTTCTCGGCCCTTGCCTTGCCGCCCTCGCGGATGAGCGAGAGCGCGACCTTCGCCGGGCGCACGCCCGTCAGGCTCCCCCACGCGGGGGAGATGCCGAGCAGGTCCTTTGCCGCGCCGAAAAAGCTGATGCCGACGGCGTGGCGGCGCTGGCCCTCCTTTTCATAGTCCGTGCCGGAGAGAGGATAGCTGTAGCTGTGGGCGGCGGACTTTCCGTCAAGCCCCAGCTCGGTCGTCACCTGCACGGCGCTCTCATCCTCGGTGAGCGTCACGCGCGCCCAGTGCGGGTCGCTTTCCTCGTCCACCGTGCCGTAAACGGGCTTTTCGCCGGGGAAGAGCGTGAGCAGGCTCTGCTCCAGCGCGTATTTTTCATCATGCCCAATGAGCTGTACTTTCATGTAAGGCCGTCCTTTTACCGCAGCGCCTGGCGGATGTAGGGGTTGTATTCCTGCTCACGGGAGAGGATGGTGGAGCGCATGTGGCCGGGGTAGACGGTGTACTCGCCCTGGATCTGCCCCAGGCGGCGCAGGGACTGGACCATCTGCTCGCCGTTGCCGCCGGGAAGGTCCGTGCGGCCCATGGAGCCGGCGAAGAGCGTGTCGCCGCAGAACATCGCGTCGCCCACGAGCAGCGTCACGCCGCCGAGCGTGTGGCCGGGCGTGGCCATCACGCGGATGGTGAGCGAGCCGAGCGCGAGCGTGTCGCCCTCGCCATAGAATTTGAGGTCGGGGATAAAATCGGCGAGGGGATAGTGGTAAATGCCCGTGGAGTGGGCGTCGGCCTCGCCGATGTAGACCTCGGCTTCGGGAATGGCCTGCTTGACGGCGGGCACGGCGAGCGTGTGGTCGCGATGTCCGTGGGTGAGCAGGATATACTTGAGCGTCACGCCCTCGCCTTTAATGAGCGCGAGAAGCTTTTCGGCGTTGTCGCCCGGGTCGATGAGCGCGGCGAGCTTCGTTTCCTCGTCGATGAGCAGGTAGCAGTTCGTCTGCAGAGAGCCGACGACCGTGGTGATGATCTTCATGATGAAAATACCCCTTTCCTTATTGCTTTTTGGGCGCGTCCAGATCGGCGGAATCGACGATCAGCGTGAACGGCCCGTCGTTGAGGGACTCGACCTCCATGTGCGCGCCGAACTCGCCGGTCTCCACACGGTAGCCCTTTTCGCGGCAGATCGCCACGAATTTTTCATACATCGGTATGGCGGTCTCCGGGCGCGCGGCGCTTAAAAACTCCGGCCGCCTGCCCTTGCGGCAGTTGCCGTAGAGCGTGAACTGCGAAACGACCAGAAGCTCCCCGCCCACATCGTCGAGCGAGAGGTTGATCTTGTCGTTCTCGTCGTCAAAAATGCGCAGCGAGCAGAGCTTGTCTGCCATTTTGCGGCATTTTTCCTCCGTATCGTCGGGCGCGACGCCCAGCAGGATCAAAAAGCCCCTGCCGATCTTGCCCTTGAGCGCCCCGTCGATGGTGACGGAGGCGTGCTTTACCTTTGTCAGTACTGCGCGCATGATAGCTTCCTTTCTGTGCCCCTTATAGGGGCCGTATCGTCGTTAGCCTGCCGGGCGGTCCACCTTCATCACGCCGCTGATCTGGTGGAGCCGTCTCATGACGGCGGCGAGGTGGTTCGCGTCGGAGGTGAAAATGCTTAAATGGATGACGGCAAAGCCGTCGGCCGTGGTGGTGGCGTTGAGCGAGGCCACGCGCGTCTGCGTGCTCGAGAGCGCGGCGGACACGTCCAGCACGAGGTCGAGACGGTCCTTGGCGTAAATGTCGAGCGAGGTCTGGTAGGATTCCTTCACGTCCGTGCCCCAGCTGACCTTGATCCAGCGACCGCGCTCCTCGGGCTTTCTGCGCTCGGGCGCGGCGTTGGGACAGTCGCTGCGGTGAACGGACACGCCGTAGCCGCGCGTGATGAAGCCGACGATATCGTCGCCGGGGACGGGCGTGCAGCATTTGGAGAACTTCACAAGGCAGTTCGAAAGCCCTTCGACCACGATGCCCTGCTCGCTCTTCGTGCGCTTGGGGATGGCCGGGCGCGTCGCGCCGGTATTGTCCACCGGCACGGTGGCGGCGCGCTCCTCCTTGCGCTGCTTTTCGAGCTTGACGATCTCGTCGTGGATGCGGTTGACGGCCTTCTGCGCGGAAAATCCGCCGTAGCCGATGGCGGCGTACATCTCATCCATCGAGCCGAACGACGTCTTCTTGAGAAGCGCGGCCTCGATGTCGGTGCCGAGCACGTCGCTCATCGGGATGCCGAGGTGCTTGAGCTCTGCTTCAAACGAGATGCGGCCGTTGATGATGTTTTCCTCGCGGCGCTCCTTTTTGAACCACTGGCGAATTTTGCTGCGTGCCTCGCTCGATTTGGCAATCTTGAGCCAGTCGCGGCTGGGGCCGTGCGCGTTTTTCGAAGTCAGAATTTCGACGATGTCGCCGTTTTTGAGCTGATAGTCGAGCGGGGCGATGCGCCCGTTGACCTTCGCGCCCGTCATGCGGTTGCCGATGGCGGAGTGGATGGAGTAGGCAAAGTCGATGGGTGTCGCGCCGGCGGGAAGGTTCGTCACGTCGCCGCGCGGGGAGAAAACGAAGACCTCGTCGGCGAACATATCGACCTTGAGCGTGTGGACGAACTCCTCGGCGTCGGTATTTTCCTGATTCTCGAGCAGGCGGCGCACCCATTCGTAGTTGTGCTCGTTGGCGCTGCCGGAGATGCCCTGCTTATACTTCCAGTGCGCGGCCACGCCGTATTCGGCGATCTCGTGCATCTCCTCGGTACGGATCTGCACCTCGAAGGGGATGCCGTCCGCGCCGATGACGGTGGTGTGGAGCGACTGATACATGTTCGGCTTGGGCGTGCCGATATAGTCCTTGAAGCGGCCGAGCACCGGGCGGTAGAGGTCGTGGATGATGCCGAGCACGTTATAGCAGTCGGCCACGGTATCGACGATGACGCGGAAGGCGAACAGGTCGAGCACCTCGTCCATCGTCTTATTCTGCGCGTACATCTTGCGGTAAATGCTGTAGGGGTGCTTCATGCGGCCGTAGACCTTTAAATACGGCACGTGCTGCTCGTTCAGGCGCGCTTCGATCTGCGCCTGCACGCGCTCCATGAAAGCCTCGTGCTCGCGCTGCTTTGCTTCAAGCGACTTTGTGATCTCCTCGTAGCCCACGGGGTCGAGGTATTTGAGAGATAAGTCCTCAAGCTCCCACTTGATGCGCTGCATACCGAGACGGTGGGCGATGGGCGCGTAGATCTCCATCGTTTCAAGCGACTTCTGGCGCTGCTTTTCCGCCGTCTGATACTCCATGGTGCGCATGTTGTGCGTGCGGTCGGCAAGCTTGATGAGAATGACGCGGATGTCCTTGGCCATGGCCATGAGCATCTTGCGCAGGTTTTCCATCTGCTCCTCTTCCTTGCTGGCGTACTGCACGCGCGTCAGCTTGGAGACGCCCTCGACAAGGTCCGCGACGGCGGGGGTGAACTCCTTGGCGATCTCGGCATAGGTCGCGTCGGTGTCCTCGATGCAGTCGTGCATGAGGGCGGCCTCGATAGACTCTGAGTCGAGCTTCAATTCCTCGGCGATGATCTGCGCCACGGCGAGCGGATGGGTGATAAAGGGCGTGCCGTCCTTTCGAAGCTGCCCGCAGTGGTGGTCCTTGGCATAGTGGTAGGCCTTGTCGATCTGGGCAAAGTCCGCGCCGGGATTGTAGGCCCTGATGGTCTCGACCAGATGGTCGTACATCCCGCTTACAAGCGCTTCGTGCTCGGGTGAGAGGGGAGGACGCTCTTTGACCGCGGGGACGTTCGGCTGGGCCGGTCCGGTATTCTCTTTTTTGGTGGGGGTCACATGATCCTGTGTCATATCGCGTCGTCTCCTTTACGAAAGAAAGCCGTGCAGGGCGGAAAGATAGGGGCTCTTGTCAAGCTCCACCTTCTTGCCCTCTGCCGTCAGGCGGAGCGTGAGCGCGCCGTCGCCGCCGCGCTCGATGGAAAGAAGCCCCCGCTCGGAAAAGACCTGTAAGCACATCGCCGTGCGCAGGAAGGTCTCCGCGCCGACCATTTCGGCGCTCAGCCGCCGCAGCAGCGGCAGCATCGGCTCGCTCACACCCTGCGAGCCGACCTCGCGCTCGAGCACGCGCCAGGCGCGCACGAACTGATCGCGCGAGGGCAGCGCCCGCGCCGCGTCGCGCGGGGAGAGCACGCCGCCGCCGGTGAGCGCGCGGCAGAGCGAGAGCGCCTCGCTCTCGCGCCCGCTGGGGTCGAGCGAGGGGCGCAGGTCGATGAGCTGGAGCTGGATGGAGCGCTGGGAGCGGAACTCGTTCACCTGCAGATAGAACGCCGCGTCCACACGCATACCCGCGCACACGCCGCACTCGCCGGCGGTGACGGAGAAGAAAATGCCGTCGAAATTCACGCGGCTTTTCTGTAGTTTCAGCTTTAAGTGCCGGTTCTGGCCCACGCCCTGCACGCTCTCGAGCGTTGCGCCGCGCAGGCAGAAGACGGGGCGGTTGTTGCCCGCGCCGTAGGGCTCGAGGAGCGAAAGTGCCTCGACCTCCTCAAGCGTGATGAGCGAGGGGTGCTGCAAGTCGACGTCGACGTCGAGCATCGACACCGGCGGATGCTCGCCCGTGTGGGCGCGCACATACTGGTTCATCCGCGTGCGGAACGCGGGGATGTTGCGCTCTTCGATCGTAAAGCCTGCGGCGAGCTCATGTCCGCCGAAGCTCACAAGAAGGTCGGAGCACGCTTCGAGCGCATTGAAGAGGTTAAAGCCGCCGTAGCTGCGGCACGAGCCCTTACCCGACCCGCCGGAGAGGTGGATCATAAAGCTCGGGCAGGAGAATTTTTCGGAAAGTCTCGACGCCACAATGCCCACGACGCCTTGATGCCAGTCCTCGCTGGACAACACGAGCGCACTGCGCTCGCTCTCGGGAAGGTCCTCCATCTGCTCGATGGCGCGGCGGAAAATGTCCTGCTCCACGCTCTGGCGCTCGCGGTTGAGCTCGCACAGCTCGCGCGCGAGCTTTTCCGCGCGGACGGGATCGTCGGTGAGCAACAATTCCGCGGCCAGCTCGGCGCGGCCCATGCGGCCCGCGGCGTTGATGCGCGGGGCGAGCACAAAGCCGATCTGGATCGACGAGATGGGGCGCGACGTGAGCCCCGCCTCGCGCAGCAGCGCGTGCAGCCCCGTAAAGTCGCTGCGGTCGATGCTCTCAAGCCCGCACTGCACGATGGTGCGGTTCTCGCCCTCCATGCGCATGACGTCGGCGATCGTGCCGATGGCGGCAAGCGTGCAGTAGCGCGCAAACAGCGCATCCTCGCGCCCCTCGCCAAGGGCCAAAACGAGCTTGAGCGCGACGCCCACGCCCGCCAAGTGCTTGAAGGGATACGGACAGTCGGGCCGGTGGGGGTCAACGACGGCCACGGCGGCGGGAAGCTGCTCCTTGCACTCGTGGTGGTCGGTGATGACAAGATCGACGCCGAGCGTCGCGGCGTAGGCCGTCTCGTCCACGCCCGTGATGCCGCAGTCGACCGTGACGATCAGCGTCACGCCGGACTCGGAAAGTGCGCGGATGGCGTCGCAGCCGAGGCCGTAGCCCTCCTCGATGCGGCGGGGAATGTGCATCGTCACATCCGCCCCGCGCGAGCGGAGATAATCGGTCAGAAGGCAGGTCGAGGTGATACCGTCCACGTCGTAGTCGCCGAAGACCGCCAGCTTTTCGCCGTTTTCAAGCGCCTTCGAGATGCGCGCGACGGCCTTGTCCATGTCCTTCATCAAAAACGGGGAGTGGGCGAGCGTCTTCTCGCGCTCGAGCGCTTCGGCGGCCTGCTCGCTCGTGGTGACGCCGCGTGCGGCCAGCACCGACGAGACAAGATAGGGGTATCCCGCGTCCATCAGCGTCTTGATGGCATCCTCCGGCGCGGCGGGGATCTGCCAGTGCTCGTACTTCATGTTTCGGCTCACCTTCTTTCTTTTGAGAACTTTTGGGCATACTATCTCAGGCAATACTGCCTCATCATACTAATACAATCTATTATTTTAACAAAAACCACCGCAAAGGTAAAGAGGAAATTTGACTATCCACGCGACTTTGTGCTACAATACGGCAGAAAGACCACCCAAAAGGGGGAAAATACCAATGAAACAGATCGCAACGCGCCTGACGGCGCTTCTTCTTGCGCTCGTGATGACCACGACGCTCGCGCTTGCCGCCAACAAATCCGGCTATTCCGACGTGCCGGACAAGAACTGGGCGAGCCAAAGCATCGCGCAGTGCAAGCAGTACAATTTATTGCAGGGCATCGGAGGCGGCAAGTTCGGCCTCGGGCAGAAGATGACGCGCGCGGCCTATGCCGCGGCGCTCTGCCGCCTGATGGGCTGGAAGAGCGTCACGCCCGAAAAGGGCAGCTTTACCGACAATCAGGACACAAAAAAGTGGTACTACAGCGCCATCGAGACCGCGAGCGAGCACGAGGTCTTCTCCGGCCACAGCACGGAGTGCCGCCCGAACGATCCCATCACGCGCGAGGAGATGGCCGCGATGACTATTCGCGCGCTGGGCTACAGCGTGCTCTCCGGCACGGTGCAGGACGAGTGCCCGTTCACCGACACGAAGACCAACCGCGGCTATATCACGCTTGCGTGGCGCATGGGCCTTGTGCAGGGCATGACGGCCGCGACCTTTGATCCCAAAAGCGACGCCACGCGCGAGCAGGCCGCGGCGGTGCTGCTGCGCGCCTATAACGCGAGAAACGCGAAGGTGACCGTCTCGACCGTGACGGCGGCGCCGGACGGCGCGGTGCGCGCCGAGAGCGTGACGGGGGAGAGCGGCAGCGTGCCGCTGTCGCCGCGCGCGCCGGTGGAGCAGGTCTACGACGCGGCGGTCAAGGCCGGAAAGGGCGGCAGCGTGGCGCTCAATGCCGTGCCCATCGCGCAGAGCGTGAAGAACGGCAAGGCGAGCGCGCCACGCACGATCACGCAGGAGGAGCTTTCGATCTATCTTGCCGACGAGTCGGCGCAGAAGTCGCGCTCGGGCCGCTATGACAGCTCGTACCTTCTCATTAAGGAAAAGGGCGGCTCGGTGACGGTCGTGTGGTACGAGAGCGAGACGGACATCGCGGAAAAGACGGAGCTGTGCCGCCTGCTCGGCATCAAGAACGTGTATGTGCTGAAATAAGAAGAATATAAGGAAAGACCGGCGGAGCGCTCCGCCGGTCTTTTGCTGTCTGGTCGTTAAAAACTGCCGTTCCAGCCGTCCTGCGGCAGCTGCGGCTGCGGCGGCTCGGCCGGGGCCGTGACGGCGCGGTAAAAGCCGCAGAAGGAGAGGTGCATATAGGGCGTGAGGTAAAGGCTCGCAAGGCTTGCAAGCCCCTGCTCGACAAAGGTGAGAGACAGCGCCTGCGTGAGCGTTGCGGCGGGATCGAGCACAGCGGTCAGGCTGCCGTAGATGAGGTATTCGATGAGCATGATGACCGCGCCCGCGAGCAGCATCCAGCCGAAAAAGCTCAGCGAGAGCAGGAAGAGCTGGCCCTTATAGCCGTTGGTCTGCCGCTTGCTGAGCTCAAGCGCCTCCATCACGCCGAGACTGGGATTATCGCAGAGGTTCATGACGGCGAAGGAATAGCGGTAGGCCGCGATGATGCCGGGGATGAAAAAGAGCAGGGACCAGAGGAAGACGAAAAGCCCCTGCACGAGCGAGAGCAGGATCACCTTGCCCGCAAACGGAAACGCGTCAAAAAGGCTCTCATACGGCATGCGCTCGCCGCGCAGGATGCCAAGGCAGTAGCAGGTGTAGCCCGCGTTGAGCACAAGGGTCACAAGCTCGATGAGGATGCTGATGAAGCTGAACGAGAGCACGGTGAACCCGCCGGACGAGCCGATCATATAGCTGACGGAGGAATCGAGCAGATCGAGCGCGAAGGAGATGACGAGCAGCAGCGCCGTCATCCGGATGGGGGAGACCGAGCCGGTGCGGATCAATGCACGGGCGTCAGACTTGAGCGCGCGGATATCGGGAATGGGCATGGAAAGCTCCTTTCTGTTTCTGCGGGAGAAAACGGATAAAGAATGTGCAAAAAATTGCCAGATGACAATATTTTATTATACCATTCTGGCACAAAAGCGTCAAGCCGACGGGAAAATGGGAAAAAGCATGCGCGGGGATGAAGAAGGCGAAGTGTAGTACAAAGTGACGATTCTGCGCAAAATTACCGTCGAAATCTGATAAATTATAAAGGAAAATACTAGTCATGCAGAATATTGACTGGACAACCGGGGGGAATGGTTGTATAATCAATCCGATTATGGAGCAGTGTTTCTCTGCTCTGGCAGTATAAAGATGAGGTGAAGACTATGGCACAAGCTTTCTTTGGCGGCGTTCATCCCAATGATATGAAGGCTGCTACCAATGAAAAGGCCATCGAGCAGTTACAAGCCCCTGCTCAGGTGGTGATCCCCATGTCGATGCACTTCGGCGCACCCTGCACCCCGACGGTCTCCAAGGGCGACTATGTCAAGCTTGGACAGAAGATCGGCGAATTCAAAGGTCTCGGCGCTCCCATTCACGCAAGCGTATCCGGTACGGTCGCTGCGGTGGAGCCCCGTCCCTATTCCATGGGCGGCAAGGTCATGTCCGTTGTCATCGACAATGACTTCAAGGACGACTTGAGCGAGGAAGTCCATGCTCCGGCCGACCCCGACGCGCTGAGCGTGGAGGAAATGGTCGAAATGGTCAAGCAGGCCGGTATCGTCGGTATGGGCGGCGCAACGTTCCCCACGCACACGAAGATCTCCAGCGGCATCGGCAAGGTCGATACCGTCATCATCAACGGCGCGGAGTGCGAGCCCTACATCACCGGCGACCATCGCGCGATGCTTGAGCGCCCCGCTGAGATCATCGGCGGCTGCTGCTACCTCGCCAAGATGTTCGGCGTGAGCAAGGTCGTCATCGGCGTGGAGGACAACAAGAAAAACGGCATCGAGTCCCTCAACAAGGTCATCGCCGAGCAGAAGGCTCCCGTCGTGGTCGAGGCGCTGCGCTGCCGCTACCCCCAGGGCGGTGAAAAGCAGCTCTGCCAGGCAATCACCGGCAAGCAGGTGCCCCCGGGCGGTCTTCCCGCGAACATCGGCTGCGCCGTGTTCAACATCAACACCACCATCGCCATCTACCATGCCATCAAGGACGGCATGCCCGTGGTGCGCAAGGTCGTCACCGTGTCCGGCAGCGGCGTTGTGGAGCCGAAGAACCTCGAGTGCCCGATCGGCACGCCCGTTTCGCTCCTGTTCGACGCCTGCGGCGGCTTAAAGGACGAGACGTTCAAGCTCATCGCCGGCGGCCCGATGATGGGTATGGCGCAGGCCTCCGCCGACTTCCCCGTGGCCAAGGGCACGGGCGCGGTGCTGGCGTTCGCCGCGAATGAGAACAAGGTCTCCGAGGACCCGACCTGCATCCGCTGCGGCCGCTGCGTCGAGGCCTGTCCCATGCACCTCGAGCCCCTGTACCTCTATTTATATGTGCAGAAGAACCGCATCGAGGATCTCGAGGCGGCGCACGTCATGGACTGCATCGAGTGCGGCGCGTGTTCTTACATCTGCCCGGGCCGCCTGCACCTGACGCATTCGTTCAAGGTTGGCAAGCAGAAGGTCAAGGAAGCCGCCGCCAAGGCCAAGGCCGCGGCTGAGGCTGCCAAGGCTGCTGAAGAAGCAAAGAAGGAGGCTTAAGAGATGCTGAATGATTATAAGGGTCTGAAGCTCATCGCTTCCTCCAACCCCCATATCCGCAACAATGAAGACACGCGCTCGATCATGCTCGACGTGATCATCGCGCTGTGCCCCGCGCTCATCATGAGCGTCATCCGTTTCGGTTTCCGCGCGCTGATCTCCGTGCTCGTGAGCGTGGTTTCCGCGATGTTTTTCGAGTGGCTCTACCGTAAGCTGATGCACAAGACGCAGACGCTCGGTGACCTGTCTGCCGCCGTCACCGGTGTCCTGCTCGCGTTCGTCTGCCCCGTGACGCTTCCCTACTGGATGCTGATCGTCGGCAACTTCTTCGCGATCTTCCTTGTCAAGCAGCTCTACGGCGGCCTTGGCAAGAACTTCCTGAACCCCGCGCTGGCCGGCCGTGCCGCGCTCGTCGCGTGCTACACGAGCCAGATGACCTCCTGGATCGACCCGGCCTCCGGCAAGGCGCCCCTCTTCGGCGGCGCTGACGTCGTGACCGCGGCCACTCCGCTTGCGATGATGAAGGGCGGCGAGTTTGCCGAGGTGACGGCACAGTACAGCCTGTCCGACATGTTCATCGGCAACATCGGCGGCTCTCTCGGTGAGATCTCCGCGATGATGCTGCTCATCGGCGGATTGTACTTAATTTTCCGCAAGGTCATCTCCTGGCAGATCCCCGTTGCCTACATCGGCACGGTGGCAGTCCTCACGTTCCTCTTCCCCCAGGGCAACGACGCGATGAGCTGGATGCTCTACAACGTGCTCGGCGGCGGCCTGTTCCTCGGCGCGTTCTTCATGGCCACTGACTATGTCACCTCGCCCGTCACGAAGAAGGGCCAGCTGATCTTCGGCATCGGCTGCGGTCTCATCACGGTGTTCATCCGCTACTTCGGCTCCTATCCCGAGGGCGTTTGCTACTCCATCCTTGTGATGAACTGCTGCACCTGGATCATTGACAAGTACACCAAGCCCACCCGCTTCGGCGTAGATAAGAAAGCAGCGAAGGAGGCGGCAAAGAAATGAAGATCGAAGGTAAATTCATTTTCAAGGTAGCCGGTACGCTGACGGCGATCTCGCTGGTCGTCGCGCTGCTGCTGGGCCTGACCAACATGCTGACCGCGGACAAGATCGCGGCCATCAACAAGCAAAAGACCGAAGAGGCGCTCGCCAAGGTCGTCTCCGCGGCCGACTGCGAGTTCCCCCCGATGGAGGAGATCCCGCAGGCCATGATCGACGCTGCCAACGAACAGGGCGGCAAGCTGAGCGAGGTCTATGAGGTGCAGTCCGGCGGCGACACCATCGGCTATGCCTTCAAGGTCACCGCGAGCGGCTCTCAGGGCAACATCGTGATGATCGTCGGCGTGGACACCGACCTCACCGTCACGGGCGTTTCCATCGTCAAGGCCTCCGAGACCGCGGGCATCGGCTCCAAGGTCATCGACAATGAAGCGACCTCCGCAGGCACCGGCGCGCTCGATCAGTTCGTCGGCAAGTCCGGCGCGGGCACGCTCGTCGTCAAGCAGAACATCGACGCCGTCACCGGTGCGACGGTCTCCACCAAGGGCGTGACCAAGGGCGTCAACGCCGCTCTGGCTGCCGCCGAGGCCATGAACTGAGAAAGGGGGAACGATCTATGAATTTCAACAAACAGCTCAAAGACGGTCTGATCTACCAAAACCCCGTTCTGGTGCAGGTGCTCGGTATGTGCTCCACCATGGCCATCACCACGAGTGTTGCCAACGGCTTTGGTATGGGCATCTCCGTTCTAATCATCCTGACGCTTTCCAACATCTTTATTTCCCTTCTGCGCAAGATCATCCCCAACGAAGTGCGTATCGCGTGCTACATCGTCGTCATCGCGGGCTTCGTTACGATCGTTGATCTGTGCCTGCAGGCGTTTGTCCCTGACATCGCCGAGAGCCTTGGCGTGTTCATCCCGCTGATCGTCGTCAACTGCATCATCCTCGGCCGCGCCGAGGCCTTTGCCAGCAAGAACTCCGTCGCCGCCTCCGCGGTGGACGGCATCTGCCAGGGCATCGGCTACACGGTGGTGCTGCTGATCCTGAGCGCGTTCCGCGAGCTCTTGGGCGCGGGCACGCTGCTCGGCATCCAGGTCATGCCTTCTTCCTATGTTCCCGCCGGTATGCTCACGCTGCCCGTCGGCGGCTTCCTCTGCCTCGGCACGCTGATCGCCATCATGCAGTGGGCGCTTGCCAGAAGCGAGAAGAAGAACGCGGAAAAGAAAGAAACGGAGGGTAAATAAAAATGAGTGTGACTAAGTTACTTGCTATTTCCCTCGGCGCGATCCTGACGAATAACTTCATCTTCTCGCAGTTCTTGGGTATCTGCCCGTTCCTCGGCGTGTCGAAAAAGAGCGACACCGCCATCGGTATGGGCCTTGCCGTTACGTTCGTCATGGGCCTTGCCTCGGCGTTCTGCTACGGCGTGAACATCATCCTCGTCAAGCTCGGCCTTGACTACATGCAGACCGTCGCCTTCATTCTCGTGGTGGCGAGCCTCGTGCAGTTCATCGAGATGTTCCTCAAAAAGTCCATGCCGACGCTCTACACGGCCCTCGGCGTGTACCTGCCGCTGATCACCACCAACTGCGCCGTTCTCGGCGTGGTGCTGCTCAACGTGCAGAACGACTACAACTTCATCGGATCCGTGGTGTACGGCATCACCGGCGGCCTTGGCTTCCTGCTGGCGATCTACCTGTTCTCCACGGTGCGCGAGCGCCTGGAGTTTGCCGACTATCCCAAGGCATTTGAAGGCTTCCCCATCGCGCTGATCACCGCAGGCCTGATCGCCCTTGCATTCATGGGCTTCTCCGGCCTGCAGGTGTGGCCCATGTAAGGAGGGGACGAAATTATGATTACGAACGTTATTTACGCTGTCCTCGTGCTGGGCGTGATCGCCGTCGTGTTCGGCCTGATCCTGTCCGTTGCGGCCAAGGCCTTTGAGGTCAAGGTCGATGAGCGCCTGCCCAAGATCCAGGCCTGCCTCGCCGGCGCAAACTGCGGCGGCTGCGGCTATCCCGGCTGCGCGGGCTGCGCCGAGGCAATTCTTGCCGGTAAGGCTCCCGTCACCGCCTGCGCGCCCGCTGGCGCAGAGGGCGCTGCCAAGATCGCTGAGATCATGGGCATGGAAGCCCCCAGCGGCGAAAAGCAGGTCGCGCACGTGCTGTGCAACGGCGGCGAGGCCTCTGTGAAGAATTTCGAGTATGTCGGTCTTCACGACTGCGTCGCCGCGACGAAGGTCGCCGGCGGTCCGACCGCGTGCTCCTTTGGCTGCATGGGCTTTGGCACCTGCGTTGCCGCCTGCCAGTTCGACGCCATCCATATCAATGAGCAGGGCGTCGCCGAGGTCGACAAGGAGAAGTGCACCAACTGCGGCGCCTGCCGCGAGGCCTGCCCGCGCAAGCTGATCGTCGAGGTGCCCTACAAGCAGAAGGTCTTCGTCAACTGCTCGAACAAGGAGAAGGGCCCCGCCGTTACGAAGGTGTGCGCCAACTCCTGCATCGCCTGCGGCATGTGCGAGCGCACCTGTAAGTTCGACGCCATCCACGTCGTCAACAACGTGGCCGTCATCGACTACACCAAGTGCAAAAACTGCACCATGTGTGCCAAGGCCTGCCCGCGCAACGCCATTGAGCCCATCCCGACCCCCGAGGAGAAGGAGAAGTTCAAGGCCGCGCAGAAGGCTGCCGCCGAGCGCAAGGCCGCTGCCGCCAAGGCAGCCGCCGAAGCTAAGGCTGCCGAAGCCGCGAAAGCCGCCGAAGCGCCCAAGGCCGAATAAAGGTTCTTAAAAAAGAGGAACGCGAAAGCGTTCCTCTTTTTTTATTCTTCCAAAAGCGGCGCTGCCGCTTTTGGAGAAGGTTTGCACTGCGCTGCATGCACGCGCCAAAGGCGCGCACACTCCGCTCCGTGAGAAGTGTAAATCGCCACGCGCCGGTCGCGGCGATTTACGATTTTAATTTTTCCGTGCCTGCGGGCACGG